>DATJEO010000283.1:0-21496 GCA_035496515.1 Occallatibacter sp. | reverse complement strand
CCTCCCGCGAGTCGCGCCGAGAGCAAAAGCCCATCGCAGCCCAAGCCCTCTAGTCTCCCGGAGGTATCAGGAGCTACCGGCTGCCGGCTTCGGGGCTACAGACTGCCCGCCAACCCACGCCGCATGTATTAAGTACAAAATCTAAGCAAAAAGGAAAAACAAAACCGCGGGCCTCGAACCAATCAAAGAATCGACCAACCCGCACTCAAAAAGAAGCAATCCGCCGGCCACCAGCCCAGATCCACCCATACCCAGACCCGATCCCTGCCCACCCGAATCTTCAGCAACTATCGCTTTGAGACGAAAGGGTGGCAAAGTATCGATCAACCGCGGAGTCTGCGGGATTACGAGGAGAGCCGGGATTGATGCGCCCAGAGCCCGAGGCCCGGGTTAGCGATGAAGAAAACCTCTTCGCCGTTTACGGTGTTCCAGCCATGGGAGAGCGTGTGCGGGTTATAGCGCTCCATCATTTCGTTCAAGTCGGCGTAGGCGAAACCGACGCCTTCAATTTCTTCGCGGCTTAGTTCGCCGGGACACCACGTGATCTTGAAGCGGCCCTCTGATGAGCTGTGAATGAGATGCGCAGCTGCGCCGAGTTCAGCGGCGATGTCTTCGTTCTCTTCCACGGCTTTCAGAGTCGTAGGAGTGCCGCGGTAGCCATACTTGCGAATCAGACTGTCGATAGTTTTGTCCTCGCCGAACTCCCGCACTGCGGGAGCGAGGATGATGAGTTCAGCATCGTCGGCCAGGGCCATGCGGGTTCGATAGACGGCCTTGTTTCCGATCCAGGTGGAGTGAAATTCACGCGGATCGAGGAATACGACGGCTTTGCGAATTGGCTTCTCGAGCATCTGGAAGTTCACCTTCACGCTGAGCTCGGCGGCACGATAGAAGCACTCGACGTCGTCACCGATGAAGAGACCGCGAACGGCGAGTTGGCCGTTGTCATTGCGACCGACGACGGTCTGCACATAGATGATCGGAATATTGCGGAGGAATTTGTCCGAGGCGTAGTTCAGTACGGCGCGGACGGGATTCTCGGCGCGTCCCATGATGCGCTCCATGCCGTAGACGGCGCCGAGATAGTGGCTGCGGTTGATCCCCATGCGGCCGCCGGTGCCAACGAGAATGTTCTTGTTGTAGTTGGCCATGCCGATGACCTCATGGGGCACCACCTGGCCAATGGAGAGGATGAGATCGAACTCACCCCCGCAGATGAGGCGGTTGACCTGCGCGGGCCATGCGAAATTGAGCTTGCCTTCAGAGACCTCGCGGATGAAGTCGGCCGGAACCTCGCCGAGGGTTTCAATGTCGGTGCGCCAATTGTGCACCTTGAACAGCTCATGGGGTATGCCCGGGTACATGTGGTCCATCTGCTTCGGCGTCATTGGCGTGTGGGTGCCAAGAGCGGGTAACACTGCTTTCAGCCGATCACCAAGAATCTCGTACGCGGCGCAGGTGAGCGTGCCTGCCTGGGAGTGCAAGCGAGTGATGTCCGGTGGCACGGCGATAACCCGGTTGCGGCGCCCGATCTTCCCGAGGGCATCCCGCAGGAGATCGGCAAGCTGCTGCGCGGTGATTTCCTGGTTTACCCCGCCGACTGCGCAATACAAGGCCATGCCCACAACTGTAAACCGTTCTTTGATCGATTGAGGCCGCTAGTGCCGGCTTAATGCAATTTCTTACGAAGAAGCGCAATCCAAACCGCAAAAAATGGTCTTGTCCGCGACCTCACTCGGTCGGATAGAATCCCTCTCACCCGGACAGGACCGGACTCGCACCTGTGAGACGTCCTTAGCCGGCGGTGTTCCCCAGTGACTTCAGGAGCGGATGCATGGAGATCGTTTCCGTCGGGCCCGATTGGGCGCAGCAGGTGGTTTGTGGAAGCTGCCGCAGCACAATGAAGATTGCTCAGACAGACCTTGGCTGGTTCAAGAAGACGACCTGGGACAAAGGCTACCTGGGTTTCCGATGCGGACACTGCCGAACCGTGATCCTTTTCGATGGTGCACTCACCGATGGCAAGAACCGGGAGTGGGTATTTGCGGAGTGCGAATATCCGCCAATCCATGTTGGACAAGCGTTGCGGAACAAGAAAGTCGAGTCGATCTGAGTTCCTCGCATCTTCGCTGCTGAATTCCAAGCTGATTTCACATCCCAATCTGTCCAGGCAATTCTCCTGAAAATACTGAAGTATGCACTTGACAATTATTGGAGCTCCGAATAATACTGAAGTTGTTGCTTCAGTAATTGAAGCGAATCGAACTGGAGGATCTAAACCATGCCGGAACCCAATGTGAATCACACCACGTTTGTTGTTGAGCGCACTTACCCCCAATCCCCTGCTCGGGTCTTCGCGTCGTTTGCCCAAGCTGGCCGCAAGCGGCGCTGGTACGCCGAGGGGGATCACGAGATACAGGAATACGATCTCGACTTCCGGGTAGGCGGAGCGGAGCATTTCCGCTATCGCTTCAAGCAAGGTCATCCGATCGCCGGATCCGAGATCAACAACGAGTCGACCTACCAGGACATCGTTCCGGAGCAGCGGATCGTTTTCACGCAAAAGATGTCACTGAATGGGAATCCCGTATCGGTTGCGGTCATCACGCTCGAGTTCCTCTCCTCTGACGCGGGAACTGAGCTGGTGCTGACCAACCAGGGGACGTTCATTGGCTGGCCGGACGGCGCGAAGATGGTGGAGATGGGGTGGAACAGCCTGCTCGACCGGCTTCGCAATGATGTGGCGGCCTGATTGTGCCGGGGAAAGAGACAGCGATGTCAAAACCGCAGCCTGAAATTGACCGGCTTTTTCATGCGCTCGGCGACCCTACCCGCCGGGCCATTCTGGACCTGTTGAGCCGGGGGCCCATCTCGGTCACGCGCCTGGCCGGGCCCCTGGGCGTAACCCTGACGGCCGTCGGACAGCATCTGCAGATTTTAGAGGAGAGTGACCTGGTCCGCACGGAGAAGGTCGGGAGGGTACGGACTTGCCGCATTGAACCTGCGGGATTTACGCAGTTGGAGAAGTGGATCAAGGAGCACCGTTCTCACTGGGAGTTGAGCTTGGACCGGCTCGGTGAGTTCCTTACCGAAGAGGACGAAAACACGAACAGGTAAACTGGAATAGACGAGGTCGCTATGCCAGAGATTCAGCGCAGGAAAACTCCCACGGTAAAGATCGGCAATGTTCGTGTGGGATGGGAGGTCCCAGTCGTCGTGCAGTCGATGACCAACACCGATACTGCCGATGTTGACTCGACCATTGAGCAGGTTGCGGCGCTGGCGATGGCTGGGTCTGAGATCGTCCGGGTAACTGTGAACAATGAGGAGGCCGCGGCGGCGGTTCCGGCGATTGTTGAAGGACTTGAAAAGCGCGGGATCCGCGTGCCCATTGTGGGCGACTTCCACTACAACGGCCATATCTTGCTAAAGAAGTACCCGGCGACGGCTCAGGCGCTCGCGAAGTACCGCATCAATCCCGGAAACGCGTCTATTGGCAAGAAGGATAATGACAATTTCCAGGTGATGGTAGAGTGTGCAGTTCAGAACCAGAAGCCGGTGCGAATAGGCGTGAACTGGGGTTCATTGGACCAGGCGCTCCTGACGCGGATGATGGATGAAAACAATCGGAGGTCAGATCCGCTGCCGGCGCGCGACGTGATGATGGAAGCGATGGTGGTGAGCGCGCTGGAGTCGGCGAAGGCTGCGGAGCGCTATGGGCTGCGCGATGATCAGATCATCTTGTCTGCGAAGGTTTCGGGCGTGCGAGATCTCATCGATGTCTATACCAACCTCGCTTCGCGGTGCAGTTATGCGCTGCACCTTGGGCTGACCGAAGCAGGCATGGGAGCGAAGGGGTTGATTGCTTCGACAGCGGGGCTGGCTCCGCTGCTGCTGGCGGGAATAGGAGACACGATTCGCGTGAGCTTGACGCCAAAGCCGGGCGGGGATCGTACGGAAGAGGTGCAGGCGGCGCAGCAGATTCTGCAGTCTCTTTCGATTCGCAGCTTCATGCCGCAGGTGACGAGCTGCCCCGGATGCGGGCGCACAACCAGCACGTACTTCCAGGAATTGGCCGAGCAGATTCAGGGCTATCTGAGGACATCGATGCCGGAGTGGCGGAAGAGATATCCGGGAGTCGAGGAACTCAAGCTCGCGGTAATGGGATGCGTTGTGAATGGGCCCGGCGAGTCGAAACACGCAAACCTTGGTATAAGCCTGCCGGGAACATTCGAAGAGCCGAAGGCGCCCGTATACGTGGATGGAAAACTGTATACGACACTGCGTGGCGATACTATCGTGGCGGAATTCAAGGAGATTCTCGATAAGTATGTAGAGAGCCACTACGGACAGGGAGCGAAGAGCGAAGAGCTGGTGGGGGCGAAGTAGCCTCCAGCTTTCAGCCCTCAGTTTGAATGTCGAGAATGAGCGCGCATGTAGCGCTCATTTTCTTTTTGGGTGTTCGAGCCGCCGCTCTCAACTCACGTTGCGGTCTACTGCTGGAGCCGAATCTCGCTGATTTGGATGATCGGCGCGATGTCGGTGTATTTGGGGATATCGCTCTGGAGGATGTCGGCGTTGGGGAGAAAGGCATCTGTGAACGCCTGGATAGTTTCGCAAGTGAAGCTGCAGATCGCCGTGAACGGCGGCAACTGGTCTGGAGTTCCGCCGAGCATGCCGATCTCAACGGAAACAGATTTCACGGCGGAGCCAAGCAGCCCGAGCACGAGGGGTATGTGCGTATCGATGTAGTAGTTGACGTCGAAGTGAGCGCCGGGCTTGCTCGGATAGAAAATCGAAACCTTGACCATCGTTCTACGATACGATGCTGCGGCCCTCAGTCCGGCTGAACGAATGGCTTCTGATCTCGCTGCGGCCATCTCTGGCGCGCCGCGCCGCGAAGCTCTTCGAGCGGATAGAATGTGCCCCGCCATATTACGCCTCCGCGAGCCAGGGCCAGCAGCATGGAACGCGCCATCGCCCACCCGAGTAAAAGAACCGCTGGTGCGAAGGCAAGTGCATACCAGGCCGGTACGCGTGTAGCGCGACGGCTCGCTTCGTACACCAAGAAAAGCCCAAGGTATGTCAGCAACCCGGCAACAGCGTTCCACCCGCCGGAGAAGATCGCGGCCAGGGGCACTACTGCGTGCACGATTGGACTCAGGCATGCCAGGAGTTGAAGTGGAGTACGGAATCGGGTGACGGCGAATGCATTCTTCTCAAGCAGTGAGACAACTCCGAAAACCCCTTCAATCCACCTAAGACGCACGAGGTTGGGACCGAGGATCACCCGCTGGGCGAATCCGGCGCGCTTGATGCGCATGCCGAGGAAGACATCCTCAAGGATTTCGAGGCGGAGATTTTCGAAACCTCCAACTTGCTGGTAGGCGTTGCGTCGGATCATATTGAACGCGCCGGCGCCGAAGGAGTCTTTGGCGCGCGGGTCGGGAACTTTCCAGAGGCGAATCATCCATGAGGCCATGGCCTGCATGGCGCCAAGCACGGCGCGTTCGCCCGCAGAGTGAAAAATGATGCTCGGCGCGAGCACGACGTGATCGGCGCGGAGCTCGACGGCTTCGCGCATCGCAAGTTCGAGAGCGCGAGGACCAAAGAGAACGTCGCCATCGGTGAAGAGGATCCACGGGGCGGTGGCGCGTTTTGCACCTGCCGCGAGCGCATGCGGCTTGCCCAGCCAGCCCTCGGGAAGCTCCCTAATGTGGATGGCTTCGAACTGGTGAGGGGTGTTCGCGGTTTCTATGTCGGCGGCGATAGCGTCCATATGCTCGCCGGTGCGGTCCGTTGAGCGGTCGTTGACAGCGAAGATTTGGAGCTTGAGGCCGGTCGAGGCGAGAAGAGAAACTAGGCATTGGCCGATGACTGCTTCTTCGTCGCGGGCGGGAACGACCACGGTGAGATCGGGACCATCGTTTTCAGGTACAGGGGGGAGAGTAACGGGATCGATACGGCTCAGATCGGGAAGACGGCGCATTCCCTCTAGCGATGTAATTCCCTTCCACATCCATGCAATGGCGAGGCCCCATGCAAGGTTAGTGAACTGCTGGCTCACGGAGAAGAAGGGCATGTAAATAGTATCTCTGGTGCGGCAGAGCGAAAACGACTTCGAGAATGCGATCGCTGTTCCGAGGATAAAGCCCGCAAATCTTTCCGATCCTTTCCGGCATGCCTGAAGTTAGGCCTTGATACACCCGATTCCATTGCGCAGTTGTGCCCTAGGCGTTCTCGCCAAGGGGCGGCGCGAAGCGTGCACCGATGAGGAGGATGATGCAGGAAGCCACAAGCGATATGAGTGTTGCGCCGAGGCCGATGCGGAGGTCGGTGCGGTCGGCGATTTTGCCGATGATCTGCGGAGAGAATGTGTCGCCGAAGAAGTGAATGCAGAAGAGATTCACGGATACTGCAGTGGCGCGTACCGGTGCGGAGACGGAGTTTACGATTGCGGTGTTGAGCGGGCCGGTATTGAGGAACAGAAAAAACTCGGCGCCGAGAAGTGCAGGAACTGCCAGGCGGCTCGGACCAAAGAAGAGCAGGATGCCGAAGGGCAGCGTGAGTGCGACGCTCCAGAAACTGAGGAGATAGAGAGCGCGATGGTTGGTGCGGAGCCAGCGTTGCGCGATCCAGCCGCCGACGGCGGTGCCAAGTATACCGTCGATGACGGTGGCGGCTCCGGCAAGTTGGCTGGCTTTTGCAACGGACATTCCGACCGGGTTGTGAAGGAATTCGGGAATCCAGTTGGAAATTCCACCCATTGCGAACGTGAGCATGGCGAGGCCGAAGGTCGCGCAGAGAAACGCCGGGTTGCGGAAAAGCCCGTCTACCGTTGCGCGATCGGCCGTAGCGCGGATGTGATCCTGTGCGCCACGTACGGGCTCGCGACCGAAGATGCCATAGAGAACGGCCACGAGGAGTCCCGGAATCGCGCAGATGAAGAAAGGCTGACGCCAGCCCCAGGCGGTTCCCATCTGACCTCCTGCGAGATAGCCGAGCGCTGCGCCGACGGGAATGGTCACGTAGAAGATGGAGAGGATTCGGTTGCGATCGCGCTCCGGGTAGAAGTCAGCGATGACAGCGGGCGCGAAGATAGTGAATGAAGCTTCGCCGATGCCCACGACGGCATGGCGGAAGTAGAGGGTCCAGTAGTCGTGGACCCAGGCGGTGCTGAGAGTAGCGAGGCTCCAGAGACCGGCACCGGCGACGATGAGCGGCTTGCGGCTGAAGCGGTCGCCAAGCCAGCCGGTAAGCGGCGCGGCGAGCATGTAAACGAAAAACATCGCTGTGGTGAGCGCACCCATTTGCTCGCGGGTGGCATGAAATTCGTTCTGAATGAGGGAGAGCTCGCCGGGGAGGATGTAGCGGTCGATGAAGTTGAGGAGGTTGAGCGCGATGAGGAGGATCAGCGTGGCGAGGGCAGGGCTGATGCGCGCGGGTGCAGATTGAGTGGTCGTCGCCAATGAATCCTCTCTTCAGCCATCAGCTCTCCGCCTTCAGCTGTTAGATCTATGCGGTAGGCCTTGGCCATTTGGCTTCTACATTCGTAGCGATGCCGCCGCGAGGGCGGAACTCTCCGCGGACAACGGCCCACACGGGGTCGCAGGCTTTCACCACGTCTTCGAGTACCTGGTTGACGATGTTTTCCTGAAAGATACCGAGGTTGCGGTAGCAGAAAAGGTACTCCTTGAGCGATTTGAGCTCTAGGCAGCGCGCGCGCGGCATGTAGCGGATGGTGAGGTGGCCGAAGTCCGGCAGGCCGGTTTTTGGACAAACCGAGGTGAGTTCCGGGTCATCGATGACGATTTCGTAGCCAGGAAACTGGTTCTCCCACGTTTCGATTTCAGGGAATTCGAAGTCGAGTCCGGCCTTGGCATGATCGTCGGTATAACGAGGCTGTTGAGGCATGTCCCTATTGTACGAGGCACCAAGATGAACACGGCGTAATGCATTTTTCCGCGACTCTGGAGCGAGTGATGAGTCTTATATACTGACTCTGGTCGCCCGTATGGTAACGGAAAGAAAGCAATTGAGCCGCCGATGGCTGTGGTTGGGGCTGGCCATCGTTTTGATCGCGGTTTACATCGTCGTTCGTTCCCTTACGCGCGATCGCACGGCTGTGCATGCGGCGCAGGTGGCGCAGGCTCCTCTGGAAAGCACAATCGCGACGAACGGCAGAGTGGAGCCGGAAGACAATATTGAGATCCATAGTCCGGTTTCGGCGGCCGTGAGAGCCGTTTACGTTCAACCGGGAGATCACGTGGTAGCGGGCAAGTTGCTGATGCAACTGGACGACATAGACGCCCGGGCTAAGCTGGCGACAGCGGACAGCGGAGTTAAATCAGCCCAGGCGGCGCTAGAAGCCACTACCCAGAATGGCACTCTGGAACAGAGACAAGCCAGCGCGGCTGAAATTGCGCGCAACAAGCTGGAGCGCGACCAGGCGCAGCATGATCTTGAAGCGCTGCAGAAGTTGAATTCAACTGGAGCTGCGTCGGCAAGCGAAGTTGCGGCCGCAAGACAGCGGCTCGCAACCTCTGAAGCTGCCCTGCATGCCGCCGAACAGAGTTCGCAGGGCCGCTATGCACCGTCGGAGCTGGCAAGAGCACAGGCGGCATTGCAGGATGCGCAGGCAAATCGCCAGGCGGCGCAGCAGGTGCTTGCGCAGACCGCGGTGCGGGCATCGAGCGCAGGGACCGTCTATAGCGTTGATGTGAAGGCGACCGAGTTTGTGGAACAGGGCAAGATGCTCCTGCAAATGGCGGACCTGCACAAGCTGCGTGTGCGCGCATATTTCGATGAGCCGGAAATTGGAAGGCTCGCAGTCGGACAGAAGGCAATCATCAAATGGGATGCCCGGCAGGGAGTGGTGTGGCACGGGCATATCGAGCGAACCCCCTCAACGGTGGAGCAATACGAGACTCGTAGAGTTGGCGAGGCGCTGATCCATATCGATGACAGTCCCGACGGACAGCTGCTGCCAAACACAAACGTGACTGTAACGGTGACGACTTCCAGCCAGGCGGACGTGATGAGCATTCCGCGCGAAGCGCTGCGGTCAGAGAATGGCAAGACGTTTGTCTACCGTATCGATGGCGACGAGCTGAAGAAGACCTTCGTCGTTACCGGAGCGATCAATATTTCGCAAGTGGCAATCACTTCGGGACTGAAGGACGGTGAGTGGGTGGCCACGGGAACAACGACCGGGCAGCCTTTGCAAGAAGGTATGCCGATCCAGAGAGTGCAGTGAAGAAGGTAGCCGTAATTGTGGTATTGGGCGCGTGCGTCTGCGCCGGAGCTGCAGACCTGCCAAAGGGCGGGTTGGCCCAGGCCGATGCTGCCTTGCAAGCCGGTGAAGCGGACCGCGCTCTCTCGATGCTCACTGGTTTTCCGAATTCAGCCGACGCTCATCTACTGCGTTGCCGTGTTTACTTCACGGAAGAGCGCTGGGATGACGCAGTGAACGAGTGCACTTCGGCAGTTCAATTGGACGGGCAGAATGCGCAGAATCATCTATGGTTGGCGCGAGCTCTTGGGGAGAAGGCCGATGCCGTTTCATTTCTCTCTGCATTCAGCCTGGCCAAGCGTGCACGCGCCGAGTTCGAACAGGCAGCGAGTCTCGATCCGCGCGATGGAGAAGCCTTAACGGATCTTGGCGAGTTTTACTCTTCAGCGCCGTCGGTAGTCGGAGGCGGCAACGACAAAGCACAGGGACTGGTACCGCAATTGCAGAAGATCGAGGTCGCGCGTGCGCACGTGTTGCTCGGTCGCATTGCGGAAAGCGGTAAAGACTACGGGACCGCTGAGCGGGAGTACAAACTGGCGATCATGAACAACCAGCATCCGGCCTTTGCATGGATGACACTGGCCAGTTTCTATCGCAAGCGGGAACGCTGGAACGATATGCAGAGTGCCGTCGAGAGCGGATACAAAGCGGCGCAGCGCGATCGCGGCGCAGGGGTGGCGCTCTACAACGGCGCCGCTGTCTTGGTGAAGGGCAAGCGGAACCTGGCGCTGGCAGCGAAGATGCTCGAAGAGTACCTGGCAAATTACCCAAAGAGCGAAGAGGCGCCGGCTTTTCAGGCACACACGCGGCTGGCTCGCCTCAAGGCGCAACTGGGCGACAAGGATGGCGCGCGACTGGAGAAGGCTGCAGCGCTGAACCTTGCTCATGATTACAAAGCGGCTTTGGGGCTCTCGTTTTGAATCTTCGTCTCAGATCCACGAATGTACATCTGCTGCACATTGCGCTGCTTGCCGCCCCGTTTTGGCTGTCTGGCGTGGCACATGCACAGGTATCGCTGGGAACGGTTGTGGATCTGGCCCAGCGAAACAGTACGAGTGTGCGCATCGCTGCCGCGGATGTAAGGAAGGCTGCGGCGGTACTGTCTGAGAGCCAGGACGCGCTGATTCCATCCATCGGTTTTGGAACCGGGCTGCCGGTGTTTCCTGAGATCGGATTCACGGGCCAGCCGCCCTCGGTCTGGACCGCTACGGTGCAGTCGCTGGTGTACAGCATTCCGCAAAAACGATACATCGACGCGGCGAACCTCGGATTGCAGGCTTCAAAGGCGCGATTGAAGGATGCGCGGGAACAGGTCGCGCTGGATGCGTCGACTGCGTACATTGAACTCGATACGGTGAATCAGCAGCTGGCCGACGCTCAGCAGCAGGAGAGTTTTGCCGCCAAGCTTGTCGACATCGAACAGCAGCGGACCGAAGCGGGTGTGGACCCGTTGAGCGAATTGCTGCAGGCGAAGCTGACAGCGGCGCAGATCAAACTAGGCAGGATTCATCTGCAGGCGCGTGCGACAGTACTGGATAAACAACTCTCGGTTCTCACCGGGCTGCCGCTGGGTTCAATCAAAGTAGACCACGCGAGCATTCCTGAAATCCCGCAGATTCGTGGTCTTGATTCTAAGGTTACTCTGCACGGTGTACAGGCCGCGAACTTTGTTGCGCTCTCGAGAGCGACACAAGCCAAGGGCGACCGGGAGGCGAACTATCTGCCGGAGCTGCGCTTCTTCGTTCAATACAACCGGAACACGACGATTCTGAACGACGTAAACCAGTTTTTTGCCAAGCCGCTTCCCGCAAACAACTTTGCGTCTGGGATTTCGGTGCAGATTCCGCTGTTCGACATGGGACGCTATGCGCGGTCTCGCGAATCGAGTGCGGAGGCACTGCGCGCGCGGGTTGAGGCCGAGCAGGCGCAAAGGCAAAATGACCTCGCTATTGTGCAGGCGAGCGCGGGCATTACCGAGTTGGACGCACAGGCGGAGATCGCCAGCCTTAAGCAGCAGATCGCGAGCGATCAGCTAAAGACGGTGATGGCCCAATTGGAAGTTGGGAATGGTTCCGGAGCCGGGCCCGGGTCGCAGCCGCAGGCGAGCCCCAGGGCGGAACAGATGGCCCGCATCGATGAGCGGCAGAAGGTCGAAGACGCTCGCGAAGCAGGATTCGACCTTGCAAAGGCACGGTTGAACCTGCTGCGCGCGCTTGGCCACATGGATGACTGGCTGAAAGATCTCCACGGGAAGTAATCGTTGCATGATTCGCAGCAAGTCATACTGAGGCCTGAAGTTGCTGACTGTAACCACCTGAATACATAGCGGCAGCGGATGAGAAAACATCTCAAATGGTAAGATTGTAAGGATGCCTATGCCCTTGAAAACACTCTTCCTCAACCCGCCTTCGTTTGAAAATTTTGACGGTGGCGCAAGCTCGCGCTGGCCCGCTACGCGCGAGATTGAGTCGTATTGGTACCCCGTTTGGCTGACTTATCCGGCCGGTTTGCTGGAGGGTTCCCGTCTGCTGGATGCGCCGCCACATCACGTCTCGGCGGAAGAGACGATTAGAATCTGCAAGGATTATGAATTCCTTGTGCTCTTCACCTCAACTGTGGGCTGGGAGGGCGATCAGCGTCTTGCTGAGGCAATCAAAGAGGCAAATCCGTCCATTCGCATCGCGTTTGTCGGGCCTCCGGTGACGACCGATCCGGACAGGGCGCTGAATGAGTGCACAGTTCTGGATTTCATTTGCCGCCGCGAGTTTGATCACTCCATCGTGGAGTATGCGAACGGCAAGCCGCGGAATGAGATTCTCGGCATCAGCTACAAGGAGAACGGCAAGATCTTCCACAATCCTGATCGCCCGCAGGTGGAAGACCTGGATGCGATGCCATGGGCAACGAAGATCTACAAGCGCGATCTGGACGTGACGAAGTACAACGTGCCCTTCCTGCTGCATCCCTACATCGCGCTCTACTCTACGCGTGGTTGCCCAGCGCAGTGCACCTTCTGCCTGTGGCCGCAGACGCTGAGCGGGCATGCATGGCGCAAGCGGTCAACCGATGATGTAGCCGCCGAGCTGAAGTGGGCGAAGGAGAACTTCCCGCATGTGAAGGAGTTCTTTTTCGATGACGACACGTTCAACATTCAGAAGGCTCGGACGATCGAGCTGTGCGAGAAGCTGAAGCCCCTGGGCCTGACCTGGAGTTGCACTTCACGTGTAACAACCGAGCGCGAAACGCTGAAGGCAATGAAGGAAGCCGGATGCCGGCTTTTGATCGTCGGATTCGAATCGGGTGATCCGCAGATCCTGAAGAACATCAAAAAGGGCGCAACCGTCGAACGGGCGCGGGCCTTCGCGAAGGACTGCCATGATCTCGGGCTTGTGATCCACGGCGACTTCATTCTCGGCCTTCCCGGCGAAACGAAGGAGTCGATTCGCAACACGATCAACTTCGCAAAGACGCTGGATTGCGAGACGATCCAGGTTTCGATTGCGCACGCGTATCCTGGAACCGAGTTTTACGATTTCGCCAAGACAAATGGCTTTATCACTAACGAAAAGATGGAAGATGGCGGCGGGCACCAGATGGCGCACATCGAGTATCCGGGCCTGCCGACCGACTACGTAATGGAAATGGTGCACCGCTTCTACGACGAGTACTATTTCCGTCCTAAGGCGGCGTTCCGGGTAGTGTGGAAAGCGATTGTGAACCGCGACGTGCCACGGCTCTACGTTGAGGCAAAGGCATTTCTGAAGCTTCGCGCTGAGCGCAATAAGATGGTGAAGCAAGCGCGCAGCAAGCAGCAGGCAGAAGCCGGCGCCGCGGCGAGCGCGTAGGAACGGCGATTTGGATACCTTGAGGGCGGAACCGCTGCAGCGGATTCCGCCCTTCTTCATTTGCAATCGTAATTTGGAGTTGATCTAAGAAAAGTGCCGCAGATTCGACCTACTCCCCGGCAGTACATGATTCTCGGGCTGGTGGCGCTGTGCGCGCCATTGGGCGATACATGCCTTTCGCAAGGGATGACTTCCCTGCCCCCGATCTCGCTGGCGCATCCCACTTCGCTGTTGGCTGCGGTATTCACTCCGTGGATTGGCGCGGGCATCGCGCTGCTGATTGGTTTTTTTGCGAGCTATCTGACTGCGCTTTCGTGGGCTGACCTGACGTACGTACTTCCGGCGACGGCGTTCGGGAACGTGATCGTGGCGTTACTGGCGAAGTTCTGGCTGCACGAGTCAATCTCGTGGCAGCGCTGGGCTGGCATCGTGCTGATCACGGTTGGTGTGGGCTTCGTGGCGCATGGTCCTTCGCTCACAGAGCGCCCCGCAGCTCCCGCACCGGCGCAAGAGGCCGCGGAAGGAAGTGCGCAATGACCGCGACGCATCCATCAGCATGGGCGGCTACGATCATGATCGCGACGATCGTGCTGACATCGACTGCCGGCGAGGTTTTGACTGCTGCTGCAATGAAATCTATTGGCGATCTGGATGAGATTCGCGCGAAGTCGGGGCTGAGGGGGGCGATCCGCGCCGTGGTCACCTGCCCTCTCTTCTTCGCGGGAGTGTTCTTTCTTGCCGTTGCATTCTTCGCATTGTTGTTTGCGCTGAGTCACCTGAACTTGAGCCTGGTGGCTCCAGCAGCGGCTTCACTAACGCTGATTACCAACGCGATCGCCGGGAAGATTTTCCTGCACGAGAATGTGGACCGGCGGCGGTGGGCGTCGGCGGTGCTGGTGTGCGTGGGGGTGTATTTTTTAGCGCACTGAAACTCAGCTTCCGCCTTCAGCTCTCACCATTCAGCAGTTCGCTCTTATGAGCGAGCAAGCAGCTTCACAAGCCCCTGCGGCTTGAGGTCGGGCGCCAGGAATTTGCGCATGTCACCTGATTGGGCGCAAAGCTCGTCCGCTGCGATGTGGCCGGAGCGGGCGGCGCTTTCCATCGTGGACGGCCAGCCGGTGGCGATCCAGTCGCCGGCGAGGAAGCAGTTGGACCATGGCGAAATTGAGCTCGGGCGCAGCTTGTCGATGCCGGGCGGAACTCCGAAGGTGGCGCGGACCTCCTTGATGAGCGCAGCCTTTTCCAGCTTGGCTTCTTTCACCTGCGGGAAGAACTCCGTGAGTTCTGCTAGGGCTTGCTCGATCGCCTCTTTTCGCTCGCGCGCCGCAAATTCCCGTGACGCCGACTGCACCAGTTCGAGGTAGCTGCCCTCGTGCTGTCGCCATGGCTGCAGCATGCTCTTGTTGTACATCCAGTGAATCTCGCGATCGAGCAGGACAGCGTGGGGCAGGTCCGTGATTTGTCGATCGAACCACAGATGCACGCTGCAAATGGGCCAGTGCGTGAACGATTCCACCTGCCGCGCGAGTTCTTCGCCGTGCGTCACGGGTGGCATGTGCGGCAACAGCTTCTGCATCGCTTCAAAAGGAAGCGCGATGACGAGACAATCCGAGCCCAGCGTGCAAGTGCGCGTGTGCACTGACCATTGCGAGACAGCTTCATCCCACTCTGCGGATTCGACGTTGGTGTTGAGGTGGAGGCGCGCTCCTTTGTCTCTCAGAAATTGCGAAGCGCCAGCGTAGAGCTCACTGAGCGGAACCGAACTCATACCCATGGCGCCGGCCTGAGCGGAGTTCATGAAGAGCTCGCGGATGACCTTGGCGGCATAGGGGACGGCAATAGCATCGAGATCGGCGTTAAGTGCGCTCGCGATGACGAGACGCCAAAAGCGCTCGATGGCCCCGGCGGTCTGCTGGTGGCGGCGGAGCCAGTCGGCGAGTGACTCGGTGCTGTCGGGCGGGATTGGGTTCATCATGGCGCGAAAGGCGCGCGCGAGGGCGAGCTTGTCGGCTGTGGTGAAAGCGGCGGCGGAGAGAAGCTTCGGGGTCCCATGAAGCGGGGCAGGAAGCCACGATGACGGGCCGAGCTGGGACCGGCGTCCGCCGGGCTCGATCATCGTCATCTCGCTGGTCCAGTGAATCTGGTTCTCAACCCCGATGCGACGATAGAAGGAGAGCAGATTCGTACAGCAGCCGAATAGCACGTGCTGGCAGTTGTCGATAACCTCATTGACGCCGGGATGGAGATAGGATGATGCGCGTCCGCCGAGGTAGCCGCGCCGCTCGACAAGTTGCACGCGATAGCCGGCTTCGGCGAGCGCGCAGGCGGCACTCATACCGGCGACTCCACCCCCGATGACGGTCACGGTGGGCGAGGCGGATTTATCCTGCGTGTCTTGCATTTTCCTCAATGGCTAGGGCCCACTTTCAGTTTAGGTGCAGACGTTCGGCATCACTGCAGTCGCCATGAGAACTGATGAGTGATTGCGTCTGACCGATTCAGTCATCCTGTAATCCGGGCGATGGCGAGCCGGGTCATTCCGGCGACAAGGATTCCGACCTTCTGCGCGGTCGGAACGCTGGCGCGTTTCGAAAAGACATCATAATCAGCTCGCTCGATGCGGCGGAGCAGCGCGTGATAAATCGAGACCAGAACCCACAGTGCGGGACGGCTCTCATGATGAATCAGCGGGAGCAGCCTGTCCGCAGATGCGTAGTAGCCCTCGGCACGCCGGCCAATGTCGGCGAGCAGGGCGCGTTCGTTCGGTGTCGGTGATTTCGCGGCAGCCCGGTGCAGCATTGAATCGAGCGTGACGTTGTGAGTGGATAGATCTTGAAGCGGGAGATAAACGCGTCCGCGCTCTGCATCCTCCGCTACGTCGCGCAGGATGTTAGTGAGCTGAAATGCAACGCCGGTTTCTTCCGCAAGTTTTTCAGCGGCGGAATCGGTGTAGCCGAATATCCGAATGCAGACCAGGCCGACGACCGATGCGACGAGGTAGCAATAGCGGTAGAGATCCCCGAAAGTGGCGTAGGTGTCGGGTGCGTCGGTCGGGTTTGCCTTCAGATCCGATGTCGTTCCCGCAATCAATTCGTCAAGGAGGCTGAGCGGAATGGCGTAGCGTTGAATTGCATCACGAACGGCGATAAAGACAGGATCGTCTGTCGGGGAGCCTGCGGCGGCCCTGTGCCATGCGGACTGCCACTGTTCAAGGTTGCGGCGGCGGTCTTCGCGAGATAAGGACTCGTCGTCAGAGAGGTCGTCTGCCTTGCGCATGAAGGCGTAGACGGCGCAGATGGCATTGCGGCGAGGCTCGGGGAGTGCAACAAAAGCGTAATAGAAGTTTTTGGCCTCGCGCCTGGCTATCATTCGGCAGGTTGCATAGGCCGCATCCAGTGTGATCGCCTCCGTTGACCCTTGCGACATCACCTGAGTCAAGCAGCCTTACCCCTCGCGCCCTTCGATCCACTCAGGCGCAGGAATGGCAGGAATCTGCCCGTGACCGCACGAAGTGCAAGCTGCAGTTTAGTACGTTTCGCAATGGAAGGCCGCGATGTCAGCACGTCGAAGCTCTGGCGCTCGATGGCGTTCAGGATTTCGAGACCGCCGCGACTGAAGAGATCGAGATCGAGGGCGAGGTCGCGGTCGACCATGCCGATGAGCGGCAGCCCCTGATTAAACAGGCTGCGGGCGTAGTCGACTTCGTACTTGAGAAGTGCGCGGAAGTCGGGCGTAGCTGTTCCCTGCTGAATGGTCGCGTCAGTCACGCCGAAGCGCTGCATGTCATCCTGCGGAAGATATACGCGGTCCTTGGCCCAGTCGACGCGCACGTCCTGCCAGAAGTTCGCGAGTTGGAGTGCCGAGCAGGTTGCGTCGGATAGCCGAAAACGCTCCTGATCGGAGTAGCCGCAGGTGTAGAGGACAAGCCGGCCAACCGGATTCGCGGAGTAGCGGCAGTAGCCGAGGACGTCCTGCATGGTCGCGTAGCGTGTTACCACCTGATCCTGCCGGAACGCGGTAAGCAGATCTGCAAATGGCTCCTTCGGAATGGAGCAGGCGCGGATGGTTTCAGCCAGTGCTACAAATACTGGGTGCCGCGTGTGGCCTTCGTAACAGGCGTCGAGTTCACGTCCCCAGAGATCGAGCAACGCAAGAGACTGTTCGGTGTTGCCCACTTCGTCGCCGAGATCGTCGGAGACGCGGCAGTACGCGTAGATGGCGTGGAAGTGAGGACGAAGACGTTCGGGAAGGAACCATGTGGCTACGTGGAAGTTTTCGTAGTGAGTTTCGGCGAGGTGTTTGCACCACGCGCGAGCTTCGGCCACAGTAGGAGTCTTCTCCGGAATCCGATAGCTCGCAGGAAGCGCATCCCATGCGCGGGCGATCAGCTGTTCGCGTGCGGCAACGCTCTCAGGTTGAACGGCTGCGGTGCTCATGTCAGGCATCAGGGTACGATCGCGGTCTTGATCTCGGTGGAGCGCTTCATCAGCTTCTCGAACACGCGATTGAGTTCGTAGAGGTGAGCGCGGCCGGTGATGAAGGCTCCGGCCTGGAAGTTCCCGCTCGCAATCAGATCAAGTGCTTTGCGGCACATGGCGGGCGTGTGGTGGAAAGTTGCGCGCAGAGTGATATCGCTGTAATGAATGCGATTGGTATCCAGATTGACATGGGTGCCCACAGCGCAACCGCCGAAGAAATTCACAGTGCCGCCCTTACGAACCATTTCGACCGCTTCTTCCCACGCTTCTGGAACTCCGACCGCCTCAATGGCGATATCGACGCCTCGATCTTTCGGCGTGAGCGCGCGCGTATCGCGAACAGCTTTGCGGATGCTGCTGGTCTGAACGACGTGGGCTGCACCGAGCTGGCGAGCAGCCTCCACCTGTCCGTCGTGCTTGACGACTGCGATGGTTTCGCACCCTGCAAGCGAGGCAACGTGGAGCATCATCAGCCCCAGAGGCCCGCCGCCGATGATGGCAACGATGGCCTTGGGATAGGGCCTCGAATCCTCAAATCCATGCACGGCACAGGCGAGCGGTTCAGTCAGCGCGGCGTGCTCGAGCGGAACATGATCAGGAACTCGAAGTGTGTTCTTGGCGACGATACGAGAAGGGATGCGAATAAACTCGGCGTAAGCGCCATTGTTGAAGAGGAGGTCGTCGCAGAGGTTCTCCTGATTGTGCTGGCAGAAGTAGCAATTGCCGCACGGGGCGGAGTTGAGAGCGACGACGCGGTCGCCGGATTTGAAGTCAGCTACGCCTGCTCCAGCTTCTACAACGGTGCCGGCCAGTTCGTGTCCGAAAAGCGCGGGAGGAACAATCATTCGTGCGTGATACCCGCGGCGGAAAACTTTCAGGTCTGTGCCACAGGTCAGAGCTGCTCCAACCTGAACGATCAGCTCCCCTGGCTCTGCCTTGGGCACGGGCACGTTCTCGATGCGGATGTCTTCGCGGCCATGAAGGATTGCCGCCTGCATGGTTACCCGACCGTGGTGGATTGCGGTTTCCACCGTGGCGCGACCGTGGTGGAGCGCGCTTTCGACGGTTGCGCGTCCGTGATGGAGAGCGTCTTCAACTGTGGCCTTGCCGTGTTCAATCGCGGTTTCGACAGTTGCACGTCCCGCCTCGAGCGCAGTTCCGACTGCCGGTCGAACGCGCTTGATCACGTCTTTTACGCTGCCGGGCATTCGGATCCCCCTACTCTGCCCCTGAACCCGCGACCGGCTCAATCATAATCTTCATCGAGTCGGCCTTGGGGTGCGATGCTACGTCGATGGCCTCGACTGCCTGCTCCAGCGGGAATCGATGAGAGACAAGTTGCGTCAGATCGAATCCGTTGCGGTACCCCTTGAATACGAGATCGGTGACCTCGTCGAGAAGAGCGAACGAAGACGAGTAGGAACCCATGAGGGTCTTCTCGTCCATACAAACCACGCCCGGGTCGAAAGTTGCTTCGCCGTACTGGGTCTGGGCGAAGAGCAGCACCTTGCCGCCGCAGCGCGCCGCTTCGGTAGCTGTCTTGATGAGTGCGTTGCCGCCGACGGCAAGAATCACTGCATCGGCTCCGCGACCGTCCGTCCCCTGAAGGACGCGTTCGACTACATTTTCGCTGCCTGCATGAATGGGATCTTTGAGTCCGTAGCGGGCGGCGATGGCGTGGCGTTCGGGATACAGGTCCGACGTGAGTACGCGGGCCCCGGTTCTGCTCGCCAGCACGGCGTGCATGAGGCCAATGGGTCCCTGACCGATAACGAGGACTGTATCGTCAGGCTGAAGGTTCAGCATCTTCACGCCCTTTAGAACGGTGTTGACAGGCTCGACAAAAGCGGCCTGTTCGAAGGGAACGCCGTCTGGGATCGGGACTACACCGCAGCTCGAAGCCACCCAGTCCATCACGCGAATATACTCCGCAAAGCCGCCGCCTGATGCCTCAAATCCAGCGGTCGCGCCCACCTTTTTATAGAGAGGACACTGCGCAGGAGTGCCTTTGCGGCAGTAGTAGCACTCGCCGCAGGGAACATGATGGTGGACGACGACGCGCTCGCCTCCTTTGTAGCGGCTTACACCTTTGCCGACGGCGACCACGACGCCGGACATTTCGTGGCCGAAGATGCGGGGAGCGGAATGGGAACCTGTGTGGATCTTCTTTAAGTCTGTGCCGCAAACACCACATGTCGCGATCTTTACCAGTAGCTCGCCGGGGCCGATCGCGGGAACCGGTACGGTCTCGATCCGCATGTCGTTGATGCCGCGGTAGACGACAGCGCGCATGGTGGAAGGAATCCGGGAATCGACATGGCTTTCAGCGTTCGTCGTTTGGGTAGCCATCCGTGGTTGGTTGACCTCACTCATCCAGTAATTCGTGCAGCCGCTCCGCAATGCTTTGGGAAGCCTTCTTACTATTTTCGCCCATCTGGATGAGCGCGGGCCATATCCACGGCCGGAGGAGAGCAAAAAGAACAAACTTTGGGGTTTGGAACTGGCCCGCGGTGTCAATGAAGCGGTTGAAATCAGGTAGTTTGGCTTCCAGTGGGTCGCTCACGCCCTTGATGGAATAGAAGGGGATCCCTCGCATGGTGGCCAACCGTGCGATCCCAGCGGCCTCCATGTCGACCAGTGCGGCTTTGTAGGTGGAGGCAAGGCGGCGTTTCTCTGCCTCATTGGCAACACGCGAGCTGGTGACTAGCCATTGAGAGCCTGCCCCTGCGTCGCAGTTGAAGCGCTCACCGGTACAGGCATCGTAAACTCCGGCCGCGCTGTATGCTTCGCCGGCTTTGCACTCTGAAGTGAGGGCTCCCGCCCAACCGATCGAAAGAACGAGGTCAATAGGTCCGCCGTCCTCGATCCCGGCAAAGGCTCGAGTGGCCGCATCGATTCCCGCACCCGCACAGGCGGCGATCCACTCCTCTTCTTCGTTTCTGAGTCCCCAGAAATGGATGGTGCCGCGCGTGGAGTGCGGCCATCCTCGCACAAGAGGTTTGAGTTCGCCGGGCATTGCGGCGATGATGGCGACTCGAGTCATCTGCTATGGGATGCCGCGTGTTGTTGAATGATCCTGAAAAGTCGCGACCGATGACAGCACGACTCATCTTTGCAGAAGCAGCCGATGCTGACGGGCGTGCGTTCGGAGATTTTGGCGATGAGGTCGACCGTTTGTCGGCCGGTGGCATCGGAGAGAAGTTCGCGCTCGTAGCGATCAAAGAGCTTTTCGCGTTCTCTCATTTTTTCCGGATCGAGTTTGAGAATCTGCGAGACGAGTTTAGCTTCCGGTGCGAGGGTGGGAAGCCAGACGTCGAAGTAGCCGTCCACTGTCCAGCGGTCTTTTGGAACTCCGCGAGGCGGGTGGCGGGTGACACCGATGCGCAGGCCCTGCTCTGGCGTAGACCGTGTGCCGATCTGGAAGGTGCTGAGGTGGAGTTTCTTCATGGTGCGTACCCATTCGCGCGAAACCACTCGATAGCCGACCGCATTGCCGGATAGACCGGCAGAATCTTGAAGCCGAGTTCCTGCTGAGCCCGCGCGCTGGAAGCGAACATCTTCTTGCGCCCCATGCGGACTTCCTCCAAGGTTGCGCGTGGCTCTTTGCCGCGAATGCGCCCCGTGATCCACTCTTCAAAAAAAGCGTACGTCGCGGCGACACCGAAGGGAATCTTCGTTGTCGGCGACGGAATGCTGGTGATCGCGGACATCTTGTCGAGGATCTGCTTCAGCGTGAGGTTTTCACCACCAAGGATGTAACGGCGACCCGGCTTTCCGACTTTCAGGGCGGCGACGTGGATACGGGCAATCTCAGCAACGTCCACCAGGTTGAGTCCGGTATCAACGTAAGCTGGAAACTTGTGGTTGAGGAAGTCGACGAA
>DATJEO010000282.1:0-16542 GCA_035496515.1 Occallatibacter sp. | reverse complement strand
TGGCTGACAGAGAAGATTGGGTATGAAAAGCTGATCCAGCTGACGTGCAATCCGGCGCTGCCGAACTTTACGCTGACCAAGCTGCTGTGGGTTAAGACGCATGAGCCGGAGACGTTCAAGAAGATCAGGCAGATCATGTGTCCGAAAGATTATGTGCGGTTCAGGCTGACGGGTGAGTTTGCCATTGATGTTCAGGAGGCAAGCGGGACGCTGCTGCTGGATGTGACGCACCGGCGCTGGTCGAAGGAAGTGGCCGAGGCGGCGGGGATTCCTGAGAGCTGGCTGCCGGAGGTGTATGAGTCGCCGGAGGTGTGTGCGCGCATCAGCGAGACGGCGGCGGGGCTGACGGGATTGAAGGCTGGGACTCCGGTGGTGGCAGGAGCAGGCGACCAGGGCGCAGGCGCCGTGGGCATGGGAATTCTGCAGCCGGGTTCGGTGTCGGCGACGATTGGGACTTCGGGCGTGGTGTTCGCGGCGACGGCGCAGCCGACGAAGGATCCCAAGGGGCGGATGCATACGTTCTGCCACGCGGTACCGGGAGTGTGGCACGTAATGGGCGTGACACAGGGCGCGGGGTTGAGCCTGAACTGGCTGAAGAATACGTTCTTTGCGGCGCAGAACTATGACGCGATGACGGCCGCTGCGGCGAAGGTTCCGGCGGGAAGCGAGGGGTTAATGTGGGCGCCATATCAGATGGGCGAGCGGACTCCGCATCTCGACCCGTATGTGCGGGCGGCGTTTGCGGGAATCTCGACGATCCATACGGCGGCGCACTTCACGCGGGCTGTGCTGGAGGGTGTGGCGTATTCGCTGAAGGACTCGTTCACGCTGTTTACGGAGCTGGGGATTCCGCTGAGCGACGTGCGGCTGGGCGGCGGCGGCGCGAGAGGGCCGATGTGGAGGAAGATTCAGGCCGGCGTATATGGGATGACTGTCGAGTGCCTGGTTGCTGAAGAAGGCGGTGCGTTTGGATGCGCGCTGATGGCGGGAGTGGGCACAGGGCACTGGGCGAATCTGGATGCGGCTTGCGGAGAGGCGATCCAGGTGGCGCAGCGGATTGCGCCGGATGCGGCGGATCTGGAAGCGTACAAGGCTGGGTATGCGCAGTGGAGGAAGTTGTATCCTGCGTTGCGAAGCTTGCGGTAAACTGCTGCGGATTCGCTTGACTGTGATCGGGGGCGCTTCGGCGCCCTCGCATAGTCTCTATGGAGTTGCCGATGTCCGCTACAAGCCAGGCGATTGCGCCGGCAGAGTCTGTCATACGAACAAAGGATGCTGGCACTATTGCGGCGGCGCCGCCGCGCAATATTGCTGTGGATGCTTATCGCGGCCTCGTGATGGTGCTGATGATGGGCGAGGTGATGCGCTGGGCCAATACGGCGAAGGCGTTTCCGGGGAGCACGTTCTGGCGGATTCTTGCTTACAACCAGACGCACGTGGAGTGGGCGGGCATGAGCCTACACGACACGATCCAGCCGGGGTTTACGTTTCTGGCGGGCGTGGCGCTGCCGTATTCAATCAGGAGCAGAGAACGGAAGGGCGAGAGCTTCGCGCACATGCTGTTCCACACGATATGGCGGAGTGTGCTGCTGATTGCGCTGGGAGTGTTTCTGCGCTCGACAGATCGGCCGATTACGTACTACACGTTTGAAGACACGTTGAGCCAGATCGGACTGGGATACACGTTTGCGTTTCTGATCGCTTTCCTGAAGCCGCGGTGGCAGTGGATCTGGCTGGGAGTGATTCTGTTCGGCTACTGGCTGGCGTGGGCGCTGTATCCGGCGCCGGGGGCGAACTACAACTGGGCCGCCGTAGGTGTTTCTCCCGACTTCTACCACCAGTATCTCTATCAGGGATTCGCGTCGCATTGGAACAAGAACAGCAATTTTGGGAATGCGTTCGATGCGTGGTTTCTGAATCTGTTTCCGCGGACGAGCAGGTTTGCGTACAACGACGGCGGGTATCTGACTCTGAGCTTTATTCCGACGCTGGGAACTATGCTGCTGGGGCTGATTGCGGGACGGTGGTTTCACGAGAATGCGCCGAAGATTCCACTGAAGAAGTTCGCGATTGCCGCTGTTGCGCTGATGGCGGCGGGGCTGCTGCTGCACTTTACAGGGATCTGCCCGATTGTGAAGCGGATCTGGACGCCGGCGTGGACGCTGTGGAGTGGCGGCGTGTGCTTTGCGTTCTTGGCGGCGTTCTCGTGGGTCATCGATGTGAAGGGCTACCGCAAGGTTGCGTTTCCGCTGGTTGTGGTGGGAATGAATTCGATTGCGGCGTATTTGATTGCGCACCTTTGGGAGGAATTCATCCTGAACAGCTTCAAGATTCACCTCGGGATGGGGTTTCTGAATGTGTTTGGAGTGGGGCTGGAGCCATTCTTCCTGGGTGTGCTGACGATGGCGACGTACTGGGCGATATTGTGGTGGATGTATAAGCGCAGGATATTCATTCGGATTTAGTCGTCGAGCAGCTAGAGAGTTCCGGGCCTGAAGGTCCTTTCCCGGGACCGTCTATTCAGGGGCCTAAAAGCCCCTGCTCCCTCCGTCTTTTCCCAATTTTCTTTTGAGCCCGGCAGAGTAGAACATGAGTCTTTCCGGTTGTGCTAGCAGGGACCAGCATTTAGTCTGGCGGGGTTGGAATTCAAACGTTTTTTCGGGGGGTTTGATGCGCTTCGGTGTTATGGCTGCTTCTTGCTTTTTGACGTTTGCAGTGGTGGGGATTTCGGCGCAGAGTGCGCCGACTTGCGCGGATTTGAAGCTGGTGCCAACACCGAGAGAGTGCAAGGCGGTGAGGTCTGTTGCGATTGGGACAGGAGGGTTGCGTCTGGTAGCTGGCGGCAACAGCGATGATCGGTTCGCTGCTAAGGATCTTGAGGATTCGCTGAAAGAACTCGGTATTCCGATTGGCAAGGCTAAGGGGCTTCTCGTCCGATTCGAACGCGTGAGCAGCGAGCGGGCTAAGGAGATTTCTGAAACTGCGGATGAGGCGTACGAGATCAGGCCTGTGGGTGCGCACGAGCTGGTTGTACGGGCTGGGACTGCGGAGGGAATCTTCTACGGAGCGCAGACGGTGAAGCAACTGGTTCGCGGGCACGGGAAGGATGCCGTCCTCCTCGTGCCGACGATCCGGGACTGGCCGGCGATGGCACATCGAGGAATCAGCGATGACTGGTCGCGCGGGCCGCTGCCCAATATGGAATTTCTGAAGCGCGAGATTCGTACGCTGGCGGCTTACAAGTACAACATCTTCTCGCCTTACTTCGAGCACACGTTTGCGTATGCGAGCACGCCGGTGGCGGCATTTCCGGGCGGAGCGATGACTCCGGAAGAGGGGAAGCAACTGGTTGAGTATGCGGCGAAGTATCACATCACGATCATTCCGGAGCAGGAGGCGTTCGGGCATTTGCACCACGTACTGAAGTTCGAGGAGTACTCGAAGCTGGGTGAGACGCCGCATGGAGCAGTGCTGGCGCCGGGAGATGCGGGGAGTTTGCCGCAGATCGGGGAGTGGTTCGGCGAACTTGCGAAGGTGTTTCCGGGACCGTACGCGCATATTGGTGCGGATGAGACGGACCAGCTTGGGCTGGGGCGGACGCACGACCAGGTGGCGCAACAGGGATTGGGGAAGGTGTACCTGGATTTTCTGGGGAAGATCCACGAGCAGCTTGCGCCGCTGCACAAGAGGTTGCTGTTCTGGGGCGACATTGCGGAGAACTCGCCAGAGCTGGTTGGAACCCTGCCGAAGGACATGATTGCGGTTTCGTGGCACTACGATGCGAAGCCGGATTTCACGAAGAATCTGGAACCATTCTTGAAGTCGGGTCTGGAGACTTGGGTTGCGACGGGAGTGAACAATTGGAACCGTGTCTACCCCAACAACAACGAGGCGCTGGGAAACATCGAGAATTTTGTGCGCGACGGGCAGAAGCTGGGAGCCAAGGGGCTGCTGAATACAGTCTGGAATGACGATGGCGAGGGCATCTTCGACGAGAACTGGTTTGGCCTGCTTTTTGGAGCGGCGTCGTCGTGGCAGCCGGGAGAGAGCAGCGCAGAGAAGTTCACAGCCTCGTTCGGGCAGGCGTTTCATGGCGACGCGACGGGCAAGATCAGCCAGGCACAGCAGGAGATGATGGCGGCGCACGCGGTGCTGCGGAAAGCTGATCTGGAAGACGCGGAGGATCGGTATTTCTGGGCTGATCCGTATTCGCCGGAGGGGAAGGAGATTTCGGCGAAGCTGCTACCGGTGGTGTCAGAATTGCGACTTCATGCGGAAAAGGCAATCACGCTGCTGGCGCAGGCTCGGGCTGCAGGGAAGCTCGAGAACCAGGAGGCGCTGGACGCGCTGGAGCTGGGCGCGCGGCGGATTGATTTCATCGGTTCGAAGTTCCAGTTTGCTCAGGAGTGCGCGGATCTCTATGCGAAGGCGCGGGAGGCTGCGGCAAGCGGAGACAAGAATCGGTGGAATGAAGTGGGCGAGGCGATGTATACGATCGGCTCGAACAACGGACGGTTCGAGGATATTCGCGACGGGTATGCGCAGCTGGGGCAGCTCTTCAAGAATGCGTGGCTTAAGGACAACCGGCCTTACTGGCTGAGCGTGAACATGGCACGATACGATCGCGCGGCGCAGTTGTGGGTGGATCGGAGCATGAAATGGCAATCGGTCATCCATAATTGGCACAACACCCACACGCTGCCGCCGGCGGAGCAGGTGGGATTGCCTGCGAGCAGTTCGCCAGCACAGTGAGTTATCCCCGGTCCCCAAATGGGAGGGACACTTCGGCTTCGCTCAGTGCAGGCCCGGAGCACCCAGCTCTGGGTTGTTCGTCTCCCACCCTAACCGCAAAGAACGTGGTTAGGATGGGGCACCCGCCGTTTTGTTTGATCTGTGATCGGAGCCGGATCCCTTTAGTCGAGGTCGAGGTCGAGGCAGCGGCCTTGTTCGGACTCGTGAATGGATCCGGATAAGGCCGCGTTTCTATTTTTGTGCTGCACGCCGATGCCGTGCTCGTAGACAAGGTTTCCGCCGAGGTGGGCGGAGAGGGCAACGAGCGTGTAACCAGCAGCGGCGAGGGCGCGTCCGCCGGGGCGATTGTTATTGCGATGCCGCGCGAAGCAGGATGAGGCGAAGAGAGCTGTGGCTCCGATGTTAAGGAGTGCGTGAACTGCTCCAATGCGGCGCGGCTCTGGCTTGCGGATCTCAGACCAGTCCGTGAGGCCGGAGAGGGCGGAGAGCGCGGCCCCGGCGAGGCCGACGTAGAGGGTGGCATCGGCGGCGAAGTCGAGCTCGCGCTTGCCGGTGAGAGCGGCGGCGGAGTCGAAGGCGACGGTGGCGGTCCAGGCCCCGATGGGAACATCGGTGACAGCGGCGTGGAGAGGTTCGTGCATCCACTCGCCGTGAAGGAAGGACTTGGTTTGCGCACCGGCTTCACCCATGGAGTCGAATGCCGCGTGGATAGCGCCCTGCACGCCGGTTTCGATTTCGGGGCTGATCCAATGCTGTTGTTCCGCAGCCCTGGCGATGGGATCGATGCTGGATTGATGGGCGGGCATACCGGCTCCTTTATTGGTTGGTAGCGCCGCATTTGGGAAAGCGGGCGTTTCGGGTTGGATGCGCCAGCGACTGCGAGCGCGGCTTTGCGAGCGGCGAGCAGAGGAAGGTGACGCGACTATTGGAGGCGCTGGATGTGAACGAAGGAAGAGGCATGACAGTAAGGCGGCGGTAGAGCCTGCGCCTGATGGTCCAGCCGATGCCTGTTAAGCCTGAGGTGCTCTTGAGGAGAAACGGAAGGCTACGTAAGTTTCGCATTCTCTTACATTTGTGACCACAGTCACAGGGCGGGGTGAAAGTGGTCACTGCCCAGCAGGCGCTGCAAGAGGAGACTCAGTAGCCATCGGGACCAGTAGATTCGCGAGCAGTGTCGAGACGGAACCGACTGAAATTAACGGAAATGGCGTCGTTCTGCGCCGAACACGAGCCGCGGAAAGAGAAGGATGTATGAGCTTCGCAACCGGCCTTAAGACAATCATTGTGGCGACGGGGCTGGACGGCCGGGCAGATGGTGCGCTGGAGTATGCCCGGAAGCTCGCCACAGCGTACAACGCGCGCGTGGTGCTTGCCCATGGTGTGGATCCGGTTGACTACGCGCTGGCATCTCAGGTGCCGGGTAAGGTCTTGAGTGGATTGACGGAGGAGGCACGTGCCGCGCTGGACGCGATGGCGGCGGATCTGATCAGAGAAGGAATTCACAGCCACTCCGAAGTCCGGCAGGGCGAAGTGGCGCAGATGCTGGTGGATGTTGCGGAGCAATATGAAGCCGGTCTGATTGTGATCGGCACGGAGGGAAGGCAAGGCGCTGGGCCTGTGCTTGTTGGCTCAATTGCCGAGCAAGTGGTGCGGCTCTCGAAATGTGCGGTGCTGGCGGTTGCAGCGGATTACAACGCGGGAGCGTACCGGCCCGTGCCTGGAGGCCCGGTGATGCTGGCGATGGAGCGGAACGAGGCAACCTCGGAAGCGGTGGCCACAGCATGCTCGCTTGCGGAGACTTTTCACAGGACGTTGATTGTGGTGCATGCGCGGCGGCCGGAAGAGACGGTGGCATTTCTGAATCCTGCCGCCACGACGCTGGAGCAGTTCGGCATTGCGAATGAGAGGCGTTTTCCAGTGCGATTCATCGTAAAGGATGGAAAGCCCGGCGATGCGATCGCGGAATCGATTGCGCAACATCATCCAAGCGTGCTGGTGATCGGCGTCAAGCGCACCAGCGAAACCGATGGACCGCATGGAACGGCATTCACGATTCTCGCCCGGTCGCGCGTACCCGTGCTCTGTGTGCCGCCGCAAGTGGCGCCCGCTGGACACGAATCGGAAAGCTGTGCCCACGTGTCCGTACCTTGAGGCATGAACATCAGGCGATCTGGCGTGAGGCGGCATGCGGGAAAGGAACTCTGCTTCAGGCCTGATCTTTTCAATGGCCGGAATCGAACTGGCGAGGGTTTCAATGCAGGCTGTCCCGTTTCAGTGGGCGCCGGGAATATTGAGCGAGGATGTTGCGTGAGGACCGCTGCCGATCTGGGACGCAGTTGGAACGTGCATCGAAACGAGGCAAGAGGAGTCGTAACCATGCAATCAAGCTGGCAAGCAGCAGCCTTCTCAGAACGGCGCGATGCCATAGCTGCGCGACCGATTGCTGAACTGTTAGCGTGTCCGCCGGCAATCGGCAACTTATTGAATGCGTCGGCGGAGTGCATAGAGTTTGTAACTGGTGACGTCATCTTCCATCAAAACGATATTTGCCAGGGTCTCTACGTGGTGGTTGCGGGCCAGCTGCTGCGGAAGGCTGCCCGCATTGATGCGCGTCTGACGTTGGGAACGGTGCGCGCAGGCGAGATCGTTGAACTCGCTGCAATGTTGGGTGACGTACGTCACACCTATACACTTGCGGCTCAGACGAACGGGACGGTGATGCGTTTGCCGAGGGAGTCGCTGCTGCGCGCTTTCCAATCGTATGCTCCGTTGCGGATGCAGCTTCTTGAGGAGCTAGCGCGTGAAGTATCAAGAGCATACGCGCTGTGTTGTGCAACGCGGCTTGCGGGAATCAGGCGGAGAAACACGAATTCCACGATGGTGTGAAGTGCGAAGGTGTGATTTTTTGCAGTGTTGTAGATCACACAGTTTCCTCTGGAGAAAGCCTCTTTGAGGGCCCCGATAATCGATTTTGCGATTGCAGGTTGCGCTATACTCTGAACAAACCTTCGGGACAAGTATGGCTGGCTTGCATTCACATCACCCTCCGGAAGATTGTCTCAACTGTGAGCACCGCCATCTGCGGATGTTCTGCAATCTCACACCTGAAGCGCTGCAGGATTTCGATGATATCGGGATCATGATGAGTCACGCGCGCGGCGCAAAGCTCTTTACAGAAGGCGACGCGGCGCGGAATGTGTTCATTATCTGTTTTGGGCAGGTAAAGATATCGTCGACTTCGCGCGATGGGAAGACCATGATTCTGAAGATCGCCGGTCCGGGCGATGTGATGGGTTTGAGCGCGGTGATCGCAAACGTTCCGCACGAAGTTACGGCAGAAGCTATTGAACCGTGCCAGGTGAAAACGATACGCAAACAGGAGTTCATCGATTTTCTGGGGCGGCACGGGATCGCGAGCATGCATGCTGCGCAGTCGCTGTCGGGAGAGTATCTGACGGTATTTCATGATGCGAAGAGACTTGCGCTTTCGGGTTCCGCTGCGGGAAGACTGGCTCGGCTGCTCCTCGATTGGGGACGCGCAGCGTCGAACGGGAAGCCGGAGATTCGGTTCACGATGGCGCTGACGCATGAGGAGATAGCGAATATGGCGGGTACTTCACGGGAGACAGTGACTCGTCTGCTGAACCAGTTTCGGCGCGATCAGTGGATCATCATCAAGGGCGCGAGCCTTACGATTTCGAAGCCCGAGCAGTTGGAGAGACTGACGGCATAGAGTCTTTTTTGGGGGGGAATGGCAGGGGCTGCAGCTATGGCTGCGGCCCTTTCGCTAGTGCGCTCAACTTATTTCAACTGAGTTCCTGGGCAAGTCCGATGAGAAGCCCTTCAGGTCCTCGAATATAGCAAAGCCGATATGCTTCCTTGTACTGAACTACTTCACCTGCGAGCTGCGCGCCGCGTTTGCGGAGTCTTACAAGGGTCTCGTCGATGTCATCGACCGCGAACATGACGCGGAGATAGCCTAGTGCGTTTACCGGCGCCGTTCGGTGATCCGCTACGGCAGGCGGTGTAATGAAGCGGGAGAGTTCGAGACGGCTGTGGCCGTCCGGCGTGCGCATCATCGCAATCTCGACGCGCTGATCGCCAAGTCCCGTGACGCGTCCAGCCCATTCCCCCTCGATCGTAGCCCGCCCTTCGAGCTCGAGGCCAAGCTCGCGAAAGAACTCAATCGTTTCTCCGAGGTCTTCGACCACGATTCCAACGTTGTCCATCCGTTTCAGCGCCATGTGAACGAGTCTAGCAAGAGGTCTTGGATGCCAGAAAAGGGCTTGAAGTCTCACGGCGATCATTCCTGATCGGAAGCTGGGCCGGTGAAGCGGCGGGATTTGATGTCGCGCATGGGGGGCTGACCGAAGAAGCGGCTGTATTCACGATTGAACTGGCTGGCGCTTTCGTACCCGACTTCGAAGGCAGCACTGGCGGCATCGAGGCCTTCGTTCAGCATGCGCTGGCGGGCGACATGAAGGCGAAGCTGCTTCTGATATTGCAGCGGGCTCATTGAGGTGAGAGAGCGGAACTGGTGGTGCAGAGTGGAGACTCCCATGCGAGCCATCGTTGCGAGCTCTTCGACGCGGAGAGGCTTGGAGTAATTCATGCGGAGCCATTCGACGGCTTTGGCGGTGCGGTGTGTTTGCTCGCCGAGAGTGGCGATGGCGCGGAGGTGCTTGCCCTGCGGGCTGCGCAGTAGTCGGAAGATGATTTCGCGCTGAATGAGAGGCGCGAGGAAGGGGATGTCCTGGGGGTGGTCGAGCAGTTTGACAAGGCGAATACAGCCGTCCAGGAGTTCTGCTGACGAGGTGCCGACGGCCATCGCGCGGGCGTCGCCTGAATCATCGGTGAAATGAAATTCGTGTTGCGAGAGGATCTCGCGGACAATGGGCATTTCGAGGTCAAGGATGAGTCCGAGGATCGGTTGTTCTCTGGTGGCCCGAACGACCTGGCTCACGACGGGGAGATCGACAGAGGTGAGAAGGAAGTTGGATCCGTCGCAGAGGTGGATTGTTCTGCCTACGTTGATACGCTTCTGTCCCTGGGCGAAGACGACGAGACTGGGCTGATAGGCGGCGGAAACGCAGGGGCTTGGCTCGGAGCGGCGATAGAGGCGGAGTCCGGGGATTTCGGTGGTTGTGTCGGCTTCCGCATGAGTGCGATCCGCGATGGCGCGGGCGAGTTCGGAGCGGAGCTCAACGAGTGGGTTGCTGGTCGGTGCGGCCGTCTTTCGAACTGCTTGCATGGATCTGATCCTCTCTATCCAACGTAGCTCGAGTGCTTCAGGATGTGTACACAAAAATCCGTGAGGCGACAGGAATAGGCAAGAGAAAGGAAGGATCGGGATACCGGGTGATTTGGAGTGTCGCTTAGGCTGATGGATGTGCGGGGTCCATGGCGCGATGGTTTACGACCCCGCAAAACTGATCAGGTATGTTCAGTAGAAACTTGCTATGCAAGGAGAGAGGTCTATGTACAAGGCAAAAGCATATGCTGCGCCGGGCGCGACGTCGCCGTTGGCGGGAACCACGATTGAAAGGCGCGATCCGAAAGAGACGGATGTGCAGATCGAAATTCTGTTCTGCGGGATCTGCCACTCGGATGTTCATCAGGCGCGCAATGAGTGGAGCGGCGTGATGCCGACCGTGTATCCCTGCGTGCCGGGACACGAGATTGTGGGCCGCGTAACGAAAGTCGGATCAGCGGTGAAGAAGTTCAAACCGGGTGACCTAGCGGCGGTGGGCTGCATGGTGGATTCAGATCGCACTTGCCCGGAGTGCAAGGCAGGGCTGGAGCAGTTCTGCGCGAACCCGGTGTTCACATACAACTTTCCTGACAAGCACACGGGCAAGGTAACGTATGGCGGGTATTCGGACAGCATCGTGGTGGATGAGCATTTTGTGCTGCGGGTGCCGCCGAATCTGAACCTCGCGGGCGCGGCGCCGCTGCTCTGCGCGGGTATCACGACGTACTCGCCCATGAAGCACTGGGGCGTGACGAAGGGCACAAAGTTTGGCGTGGTGGGGTTAGGCGGCCTTGGGCACATGGGGGTGAAGTTTGCACATGCGCTGGGTGCGCACACTGTCGTGTTTACGACCTCACCGAGCAAGAAGGACGATGCATTGAAGCTGGGCGCGGATGAAGTTGTGATCTCAAAGAATGCTGATGAGATGAACAAGCACACAGGCAGCTTCGATTTCATACTCGATGCGGTGGCAGCTGAGCACGATTTGAACGCTTACATCAGTCTGCTGGCGCGAGATGGGAATCTGACGATGGTGGGCGCGCCGGAGAAGCCGTTGCCAGTTGCGGTATTTGGATTGCTGTTCCGGCGACGGAGTTTTTCGGGTTCGCTGATTGGGGGAATTGCGGAGACGCAGGAGATGCTGGACTTCTGCGGCAAGCACAACATCACATCGGATGTTGAGGTGATCCCAATCCAACAGGTGAACGAGGCGTACGATCGCATGGTGAAGTCGGATGTGAAGTACCGGTTCTCGATTGATATGGCTTCGCTGAAGTCGGAATAACTGGAAGGTCGATGCATCTCGCGTCTGTGCGGAGTGCATCGATCACACTTTTACGGAGGTGAAGGAGCAATCGATGCAAAAGCGGAATTTGGGAAAGAGCGGACTTGAAGTTTCGGCGCTAGGGCTGGGATGCATGGGCCTGAGCTATGGCTATGGACCGGCGACGGAGAAGGACCAGGCCATCAAGCTGATTCGGACAGCGTTCGAGCGAGGAGTGACATTCTTTGATAGCGCCGAGGCGTATGGGCCGTACAAGAACGAAGAACTGGTGGGCGAGGCTCTTGCGCCGTTTCGCGATCAGGTTGTGATTGCGACCAAGTTCGGCTTCAGCTTCGACGGAAACGGGGTCATCAATGGAACGAACAGCAAGCCAGAGCATATACGCGAGGTGGCCGAGGCGTCTTTGAAAAGGCTGAAGACGGATGTGATCGATCTTTTGTATCAGCATCGCGTTCATCCCGAGGTACCGATTGAGGATGTCGCAGGGACTGTGAAGGAACTGATCGCGGAAGGCAAGGTCAGGCACTTCGGCATGTCGGAGGCGGGCGCGCAGACAGTGCGACGGGCACATGCTGTACAGCCGGTGGCGGCGCTGCAAAGCGAGTATTCGCTATGGTGGCGTGAGCCGGAGGCGGAGATTCTGCCAACGCTCGAGGAACTTGGAATCGGGTTTGTTCCGTTCAGTCCGCTCGGCAAGGGGTTTCTGACGGGAGCGATAAGCGCGGACACGAAGTTTGACAGCAAGGACTTTCGGAATGTCGTTCCGCGTTTTGATGAGGAGAATCGCAAGGCAAACCAGGTTCTGGTTGATGTGCTGGGTCAGATTGCGGAGAGGAAGTCTGTGACGCGAGCACAGATCGCGCTGGCGTGGCTGCTTGCGCAGAAGCCGTGGATCGTGCCGATCCCCGGGACGACGAAGCTGCATCGCCTGGAGGAGAACCTCGGTGCGGCCGCGGTGGAGCTGTCGAAGGACGATGTTCGCGAGATTGAGGGCGCTTTGTCTGGAATCGAGGTTCAGGGAGCTCGTTATCCGGCGCACCTGCAGAAGATGGTGGGACGCTAAAGCGAAGGAGAAGATCAGGTGGAGATCAAACGTGCAGGATCGCAGGCGTCTGGAACGGGGCCGGCGGAGTGGTTCACGGGAACGGTGCGGATCGATCCGCTTTTTACGGCGCCGGACCCAGCGATGGTAGCGGGGGCGCTGGTGACGTTTGAGCCGGGTGCACGGACCGCATGGCATACGCATCCGCTGGGACAGACTCTAATTGTGACTTCGGGGTCTGGACGAGCGCAGAAGTGGGGCGGGCCAGTTGAGGAGATTCGGCCGGGAGATGTGGTGTGGTTTGCGCCGAGCGAGAAGCACTGGCATGGCGCAAGCCCGACGACGGCGCTGAGTCACATTGCGATCCAGGAAAAGCTCGATGGGAAATTCGTGGACTGGATGGAGCATGTGAGCGATGAGCAGTATCGAGAGGCAGGGATTAGGGATTTGGGGAACAGGGATTAGGTTTCTTCTGGAACCAATCGTATCGAGATTAACTGCGCCACCTCTGATAAGTTTACGGTGTGCAGGCGATTATTGATTTTATTCGTGAAGTGGACAGGCTGAAAGGCGTTGAGCGGAAGACAAAGCCACTGGGACTTCAGCGATACGAGAACTCCGCGGAACACAGCTGGCAACTGGGGGTGATGGTGTTGTCGCTGTCGCGTTTCTCTCCGGGGCCGATCGATGTGCTGCGGACGATCAAGATGCTTCTGTTGCATGATGTCGGCGAGATCGATACGGGGGACACGATTGTGTATGCGACGGAGATCCGGAACGAAAAGAAGACAGAAGAGCTTGCGGCCGTGAAGCGGATCTGCGGGATGCTGCCGGAGGAGACGGGCGCAGAGTTTGTGGCTCTGTGGATGGAGTTTGAAGTCGGGGAGACTCCAGAGGCGAGATTTGCGCACGCAATGGATCGGTCAGTTCCAATCATCCTCAATCTGGCGAACAATGGGCAGAGTTGGCGAGAGAACGGGATTCGCTGCGAACAGGTCGTCAAGCGGAACGGGCCGGCGGTGGAGGCTGGGTGTCCAGCGCTGTGGGCTTATCTCAAAGAGAAGCTTGATGAGGCGCAGCGAGATGGCTGGTTCGGAGCTTAAGAAGCAGCATCTCCCCCCGGTCCCCAACAGCAAGGGACCGGGGCACCCTCTGAGGTAATTACAGAAGCTTGACGAAGCGCAGCTGGGCAGGTGGTTCGGAGCTGCTACGGACGGGGATCATCCCCGGGGAGTAAAGCCGAATCTGTTTTGGAAGATATCGCGGCACGAGTAAACTCGTGCCTTGTAACCCGCACTCTTTTAATTGTCCCCGTGCTGTTCATGGCATTTCCCTTGACATCTAGGGTAGAGCGACTTACGCTCCATTTACCCTTGCTGTCTAGGGTAAGGACATATGGCGAAGAATGATTTGCAGGGTGCGCTCGATCTCCTGATTCTGAAGACTCTCTCTCAATTGAGCTCAATGCATGGATATGGGATTGTGAATCACATTCGGCGTGTGTCGGATGAACTTCTGATCGTCGAAGAGGGTTCGCTTTATCCGGCGCTTCATCGGATGGAGCAGAACGGGTGGGTGCGTTCGAATTGGGCGGTGACGGACTACGGGCGAAAGGCGAAGTGGTATTCGTTGACGCGCGCGGGCAGGGAACAACTGGCTACACGCGAGAAGAACTGGGAGCAAGTCGTGAAGGGCGTAGATGCGATTCTGCGTTTTGCGTGAGGTGAGGCATGGGGCTGTTTCGTCGAGTGGTGACACTGGGAAGACGTTCGCAGATGGAACGGGAGATTGATGCTGAACTCCGCGAGCACATGCAGATGTGCATCGACGACAATGTGGCGGCCGGGATGAGTCGTGAAGCCGCCGAGCGCGAGGCTCGATTGCGATTTGGGAGTCCCGTGGCTGCGCGGGAGCGTGTCTCTGAAGAGGATGCGGCGCTCGGGATCGAGAGTTTGTGGCGCGACGTGCGAATGGCGCTGCGCGGGTTCGTGAAGAGCCCGGGATTTTCGATCGTGGTTGTGGCAACACTGGCGCTGGGTATCGGGGCGAACACGGCGATCTTCGAACTACTGGATGCCTTGCGTCTTCGGACGCTTCCCATAAGCAAGCCGAGTCAGATTGCCGAGCTGCGGATCGTGGGCGGTAATCATGGGTTCGGCATCAGCGATGGCATGTTCATGAACTTCACGATCCCGATGTGGCAAGAGGTGAAGGATCATCATGAGCCGTTTTCAGGAGTTTTTGCATGGCGTATGAACGACCTGCTGGTTGGAAAGCCCAGCGAATCGCGACGGGTGAACGGGCTGGAAGTGAGTGGAGGATTTTTCAGCACGCTTGGCGTGGCGCCCTGGCAGGGAAGGCTGATCGAGGCGCAGGATGATTCGGTTTGCCAATTGACAAAGGTGGTGGTGAGCTACGGGTTCTGGAAGTCGCAGATGGGCGGTGTGCCGATCACGGCGAACTCGACGATGGTTGTCGAGGGCAAGACGGTGCAGGTGCTGGGAGTGACGCCGCCTTCGTTTTTTGGCATGGAGGTGGGCAATCACTTTGACCTTGCGTATCCTACGTGCACGCCAGCGAAGCCTCGACGAGAGATATTTGTCTATTCGGTGATGGGAAGGTTGAAACCGGGATGGACCATGAAGCAGGCTTATGACTACTTCAATGCGCTGAGCCCGGGGCTGTTCGAGAAGACTGCGCCAAGCGGGTACAGCCCAGATTCGGTGAAGACGTTCACGTCGTTTCGCCTCGGTGCGTACCCGGCGAGCGCGGGTGTGAGCTACTTGCGTGAGGCGTACAGTTCGTCCCTGAATTATTTACTGGCGATTACCGGCCTTGTGCTTCTGATCGCGTGTGCCAATCTTGCGAATTTGATGTTGGCGAGGTCGAGTCGTAAGCAGAGGGAAGTTGCAATCCGGATGGCGCTGGGAGCGACGCGGGCGAGGCTATTACGGCAGATGCTCATTGAGAGCGCATTACTGGCGCTGTTCGGTGCTGGACTCGGCGTGGCCCTGGCCCAGCCGTTGAGCAGAGCTCTGGTTGCGTCGCTGAATACGGCCAGAAATTCGATCCATTTGGCCATCGCCGCAGACTGGAGAGTGGTTTTGTTTGCGGCGGCTGTTGGGGCAGGGACATGCACTTTGTGCGGGACGCTGCCTGCGCTACGCAGTACGAGGACTGATCCGGTGAGCTCGATGCGATCGGGTGAGCGCGGCGTGATGGGCAACCGCGAGCGCTTCTGGGTGCAGCGAGCGATGGTGGTGACGCAGGTAGCGGTGTCGATGGTGCTTCTGGTCGGGGCGCTGCTGTTCGTGCGCAGTTATCGAAATCTTGCGACGCTGAATCCGGGATTCCGAGAATCAGGAATTGTAGTGGGATACTTCGGGTTCGGCGGGCTACACCTGAAGCAAGAGAACCTCACAGCATTCAAGCGACAACTGGTTGCGGATGTGAGGAGCCTACCGGGGATTGAGAACGCGACGGCGACGAACAACACGCCGTTGGGCGGTGGTAGTTGGAGCCATAGCTTCCATATGGGATCGCTGAGCGGGTCGAGCAGGTTTAGTTACGTGAGCCCGACGTACTTTGCGACGCTCGGAATTCCGATATTGACCGGTCGCGCGTTTACGGATGAGGACCGAAGCGACACGCCCCTCGTGCTGATCGTAAACCAAACGTTTATACGAAAGTTTGTGCGCAGCGCATCGCCGCTCGGTGAGCATGTGCATGTGCTGCCGGAGCCAGATTATCCGGAGAGGACATACGAGATTGTGGGGACGATTCCCGACACAAAATATAGTGACTTGCGTGAAGAGCAGCAGTCAATGGCGTTTGTGCCGGCTGATCAAGTTCCAGTGACCGCACAGAGACCGGGGATGGCTATGATGATCGCGACGCGGGATACGGCTGGCGTGGAGAGGACGGTACGCCAATTGATCGAGCAGAAGCATCCCGGAGTCATCATGCAATTTGCGAACTTCGCGCAGGGAATTCGTGACAATCTGGTCGGCGATCGGTTGATGGCGATGTTGTCGGGAGCATTTGGAGTTCTTGCTGCACTGCTGGTTGTGATTGGGCTTTATGGAGTGCTGTCGTATTTTCTGGCGCAGCGGAGAGGAGAGATCGGAATCCGGATCGCGCTCGGAGCGAGCCGAAGCCGTGTGATTGGCGAATCTCTGTGGGACGCGATGAGAATGCTTGCGATTGGGATAA
>DATJEO010000281.1:0-2893 GCA_035496515.1 Occallatibacter sp. | reverse complement strand
CAAAGCGGATACCGCGGACCCTGGATCACATTCTTTCCTTCCTCGGAGAAAAACGCTGGAAGGCGGAAGTGATCGTTGTGAACGACGGCTCGATCGACGAAACGGCGGACGTTGTCAGAGCTTATTGCAGCCGCCATTCTTTAGTTTGCCTGATTGATAATCCGGTGAATGCCGGAAAGGGAAGCGCCATTCGCGACGGTGTTCTGCACGCTACCGGCGACATCATCCTGTTCACCGACGCTGACGACTCCACCCCGATCGAAGATGCCGACAAGTTGATCGCAGCGATCTGCGACGGCGCCGACATCGTGATTGGCTCACGATGGGTCGATCCCAACCTCCAGTCCAATCCTCAACCCTGGTATCGCCGCTTGAACGGGCGGCTCTACAACCTGTTGTTGAGGACCATACTCGGACTCCATCTCACTGACACACAAAACGGCTTCAAAGCTTTCACACGCACCGCCGGCAAGGCGGTGTTTGCATTGCAGAAAATTCCCGGATGGGGCTTCGATGCGGAGTCTTTGTTTTTCGCGAAAAAACTGGGATTCTCGGTCCGCGAAGTGCCCGTGGAATATATCTACTATGCGGAAGGTTCGAAGATTCGTCCTTATCGCGACGGAGCGCGCATGCTGGCGGAGTTGCTGCTGGTGAGGTGGTACTTCCTCACCGGAGCTTACTCCCGGATTGCCAGCCGGCCGCCTGCGCTCACAAGGCCATTTGTGAACGAGGTTATTGGTGAGACTCACTCGTCTGAGTGACGAGTAAGTCCGAGTACATAGATGCCCAAGTATCTGGTTGTGTTTGGAACCCGGCCGGAAGCCATCAAGATGGCGCCTGTGCTGCAGGCATTGCGCGCCGAGCCGCAGAACGTGTGCGTGGCCTGCTCGACGGGACAGCATCAGGAACTTCTGGCTCAGGTTCTATCACTGTTTCGCATCAAGCCCCGTCATCAATTGAGGGTGATGTTGCCTAACCAGCAGCTTTCGGGATTGACCTCGCTGCTGCTATCCAGCCTCGACCAAGTAATTAGGGCAGAGCGCCCCGACCGCGTCCTGGTTCAGGGAGATACGACCACTGCGATGGTCGCGAGCATGGCAGCCTGTTATTTGAAGATTCCCGTCGCGCATATCGAGGCTGGCGTTCGCTCGAACAATTCGCTGGAGCCCTTCCCGGAAGAAATGAACCGCAAAGTTATCGATGTGATCTCCGACTTATTCTTTGCCCCGACCGCTATTGAGCAACATCACCTGCTGCACGAAGGGATTTCTCCGGATCGTATCTATGTGACAGGAAACACCTGTATCGATGCGCTATGCCACGTTTCTGCATTGCCCTTTTCCGTTGCAGGCACCGTTTTGGAGAAACTTCCGCTGGGGAAGAAGAAGATTCTCGTGGCCACGATCCACCGGCGCGAGAGCCATGGATCGCCGCTCAAGAATATTTGCCAGGCCATCCGCGTGATCGCGCGGAGATATAAAGACAGCGCACATGTCGTGATCCCGGTTCATCCCAATCCGAATGTGCGGGAATGCGTTCACCGCTGCCTCGGTGGATTGCCGAATGTGACGTTGAGCGCGCCGCTGGGCTACCAGGAAATGATCGCGCTGATGAAAGTCTCGCACTTTGCGTTGACCGATTCTGGTGGGCTATCGGAGGAACTAACCTGGCTGGGAAAGCCAACGCTGATCCTGCGCAACGTGACTGACCGTCCGGAAGCGGTCGATGTGGGCGCGGCGATACTGGTGGGCGTAGATCCGCAGTTGATCGTAGCCGCCGCTACCGAGTTGATGGAGAATTCCACGCTGTACGACCGGATGGCGCAGCATCGCAAGCTTTTCGGCGACGGCATGGCATCGCGCAGAATCGCGAGCGTATTGCAGGCGCGGCACGCAACGGGAAGCGTACGCCGACCGATGGCGGCCGTCGGCATTTCTACCGGAGAAATCCAGGCAGCAGCCTAGATCACGCTAGCCGGACTGAAAAAACGACTGCATCGATTTGGACATAGGCTGCCGTCTCGATTCGCCAGCCGCCCGATTCGTTTCTTCTAGATCAGATTCTGCCAGCGGAAGTGCCGCTCCCCGTTCTCATAGCGATCCCACATTTCCAGAGCTTGGTAACAGAACACGGTCGAGACCGGGTTCATGAAGGGCAGGATGTTGGCGCCATCCTTGCGTCCAAACCAGAACCCGCCTTTCAAGCGTGGATTGGGATCGAAAGACTGGAATTCCCGGATGACCTCGGCTTCTTTCCGGCACACTTCAGGGTCAACCCGCACGGCTCCGGCGCAGTCGGCGTAGATTCTGACGCGCAGCAGTTGCGCCATGACGTCGGCGCGCAGGAATTGCGGTGCAATGGCCTTCGCATATTCCGACAGCAGCGGGATTCCAAGCTGCATGGCCTCGCGGCAGGCAGGATCCTGAATCTCCGGCACCAGCCCTTCCAGAAAATAGCAGTAGGCATGCAGCCGATCCATCACTGTGGTTTCGACTTCGCATCCCGGAAGAAACGTGCGATGCGATTCCAGGCTGGCGTGCAGCACTTGCAAGTAAAGCTTATTGAATCGTTCCTGCTTGGTCGTTTCCCAGAGTTCGCGCCATGCCATGGCAGCTTTGAGCTGGTAGCATCCGGGACTGCGTGACCAACGGGCAACTTCATAGGGCAAACGAGTCTTGTCAGGAAGCGTAATGATGGGGCTGAAGGCGCTGCCATCAAAGAAATCTTGCGCCATCGAGTCCCCCACTTTTACGGCAGCGGAGAGCAGCGCCGGATGGCCGCTCTTTCGCCAGACCGCGAGCAACCCCCGGACGATAATGCCATCATCGAAGAAGTACGAAAATTTCTCATCGCCTTCGCATTCGAACGGCATCGCGTGGGCATGCATGTCCCA
>DATJEO010000280.1:0-6689 GCA_035496515.1 Occallatibacter sp. | reverse complement strand
AGGAAACTGCTCTGTCGTCTCTCGACCGCCACCATGTGTGCCACCAGTTTGCGAGCTACGGCGAGCGTGGCTCTGTTGCCGTCGCCTCTCTGCCGTTCCCGGTCATAAAGCACAGCCAGCTCGGGGCTGTAGCGCGGCGCCAGACGCGCTGCCTCGACCAGCATGCTCTGAATATGCTTGTTGCGCTGCTTGGAGATCGGCGTGCGCATTACCTTGTCCGCTGACCTGACCTCCTCGCCGCACAAGCCGCAGTAACTGATCGCCTGCTTAATGGATCGGAAGCGCGATACATCGCCGATTTCCAGAACCCAGGTCAGCGCCGTGAGCGGTCCCACTCCTGGAATCGTACGTAGTCGCTCCAATCGTCCGGATAGCAGCGGGTCCCGCTCCAGCGTTCTCAACAGTGTCGCGTCCAGTCGGATCGAACGATCAATCTGTTCACGGCACAGCTTCAACAGCGGCCGAATGCTGTCGCTCACTTCCTCGTTGGATTTCATCAGCTGATCGAAGTAGCCCTTGCGGTGCAGGCGCAGCTTCTCATAGCTCACGCTGGTTTCCATCAGCATCCCGGAAATGCGGTTCTTCATCTGCACCGATGCCGCAGAACCAGGTTGCGGTAGCGAAGAAAACGCCGCCGGTCGCGCATCTCGGTTGGAATCATGTAGCTCTCGGGAAGAAAATCACATCGCAGGCAGTCGGCGATCTTCGCCGCATCGATCTTGTCGTTCTTGCGCTTGGCTGCAGCAATGGCTCGCAGCATCAACGGGTGTGCGACCTTTACCTTCTCCGCGTGGGGAAGCAGATGATCGTAGATCCAGCCGGTGAAGATCGTCGCTTCCATCGCCATCATGCGCGGCTCAGGCAACGTCCTGACCCAGGCATCCAGTTCCCGGCGAGTTGAGCCGATCTTGCCTTCGCTCAACACTTGACCAGCTGCGTTCTTCACGCAATAGCTGATCGTCTTCTTGTGCACATCGAGTCCGATGTAATACATAGTCTCTGAGGAGCCTCCGAGGTTGTTCTCTGAATCAGCAGCCCGCTGAGTTCAGCTTCTTGTAACACCTCGTGCTCCTCCTCGACTTACCATTCAAACAATCCGGAACTTGAGGGCAATAACTTGCCAGGTCGAACTGTTCAGGGGATTCACCTGAGCTATTGAGTTCTCTTCAAGAAGACAACCGGCATGCTCGATGAGTTTCTGATTTCCCTTGTGTCCAACCGCGGGAGATCCTTCGGCTGCGCTCAGGACGAGCTATGGGGCACGCGTCGCCTCACCACAAGGCAATCTGCCGATAATGATCAGGGTTCGTCTCGTATGGAGGATAGGATTGCCAGTTTTTCACGATCTTCGGGGGATGCATATAGGACTGCGCGACCCAGGCATTTTCTGGTTCTCCGAAATAGCTGTTCCGCAGGTCGAATGGATTTTGTCCGAAACGCACGGTATGGCCTTTGAGTTCGTCGAAGCTCTGCCGAAGTTCGGCCTGAGTGTCGCCAGATGCGACGATTTTGCATGGAGCCAAAGGGCCATCGCCTAACGACACTATGCTGAACCACTCGCCATCTCTTAGATAAGCGATAGCCTCGCTTACGAGCGATTCGTCAACTACTCCGCGAATCGGATACTGCTTCTGACGAAAGATCGTGATGCTGATTTCCCGATGGCCTTCTGCTCCAACGATCTTCTTGAGTTGTGCGAGGGAGTCGATGAAGTAGGTGCTGCTGTTGTCTCCGCCACTGTGAGGTCTATCGAGGTCTACGTACAACTCACCGGTCTCTTGTAACCAGTCGTAGAGAAGAGCAAGGTCGCGTTCGTGGAACAGATGCTGATAACCCATTGCCACGATGATCGCAGAAGAGAGCTGGTGTGTATCGACCGGGTTCGATTGTGCATCGGCTATCAGGAGATAACTTGAGTCCCGTGGAACCCGACGAAGAGCAGCTGCAGGTTCTCCACTTCCCATCGCTGCGCTCAGGGGCGGTCGGAAAGAGACCCGGTGCATGTTTGATGAATTTGTCGTATCCCACGTCCCCAAAAGAATGGGACATGGGGCACCCGGCCTGCGCCGATTTGTGACGAGCTGCGGATGATTCCTGTTGTTTTCCAAAAGGGAGTGTGGCAGTCTTCTTTGGGAAAGCTACAGGAAGAAAATAATGAGCGATAAGGCGGATGTGAAGCAGGGGACGCTGGCGTTGATGGTGTTGAAGACGCTGGATGTGCTTGGTTCATTGCATGGGTGGGGCATTGCGCGACGGATCGAGCAGATCAGCGGAGATCTGCTCTCTGTAAATCAAGGGACTCTCTATCCACTGTTGCTGAAGCTGGAGCATGAGGGCTCGATCGAGTCCGATTGGGGTGCGTCTGAGAACAACCGGCGGGCACGCTATTACCGGCTGACAAGATCGGGACGGCGGGAACTTCAGAACGAAGTTGAGGAGTGGCAGCAGACTACGGAGATTATGGCGCGGTTTCTTGAGGCCAAGGCGGAGGAACTGTGATGAAGACTCTGAGGCGGATTTGGAAGCGCGTGTTGAACTTTATGACGCTGCGAAGCGGTGAGCAGCGGCTGCGCGAAGAGATGGAAGAGCACGTCGCGATGCAGACGGAAGAGAATCTGCGGGCTGGGATGGATGCAGTAGAGGCTCGGCGGCAAGCGTTATTGAAGTGGGGAGCGAGGGAGGCGGTTCGGGAACAGTATCACGCAGAGAAGGGGCTGCCGGCACTGGAGACGATCATTCACGATCTGCGCGACGCGATGCGGCATCTGCGAAAGGCTCCGGGGTTCACGGCGACCGTTGTCATCACATTGGCGCTCGGGATTGGAGCTACGACAGCGATCTTCACGCTGGTGCACCAGGTAATGTTGAAGTCGTTGCCGGTGGCGAAGCCTGAGGAGCTGTGGCGGATTGGGGACAAGATTCGCTGCTGCAACTGGGGCGGGTACACGCAGGGCTTCGACGGCGACTTTGCTCTGTTCTCGTGGGAGGCGTACAAGAACTTTCGGGAGCACACGCCGGAGTTTGCCGATCTTGCAGCGCTGCAGGCGGGGAATGCTCCGCTGGGAGTGAGGCGAGCGGGATCAGAGGCGGCGGTACAGACGTTCAATGGGCAGGAGGTCTCCGGCAATTTCTTCAGGACTCTCGGCGTGCAGCCGTGGATCGGAAGGATGATGACGGATGCGGACGATCAGATCGGCGCGCCTCCGGTTGCGGTGATGAGCTACCGGACGTGGGAGATGAAGTACGGGTCAGACCCGTCGGTGGTGGGAGGAAGCTTTCAGCTGAATGGGCATGCGTTCACGGTGATCGGAGTGACGCCGCCGGGGTTCTACGGGGCGAAGCTGTCGGGCAACGGAATGCCCGATTTCTGGCTGCCGATTACGGCAGAGGATGTTCTTGCCGGGCCGGTGTCGCGGATCAAGCGAGCGAACGAAAACTATTTAGACATTCTGGGGCGAATTCGGCCCGGGGTTTCAGCTACGGCTCTGGAGGCGAAGCTGCGCGTAGAACTACATGACTGGCTGGCAAGTCATGTGGCGGATATGGAGCCAATCGAAAAGCAGCTCTGGCAGAAGCAGACGCTGCATCTGGCACCGGGCGGAAGCGGCGTGGCGGTAATGCGCGACCAGTATGAGGATGGGCTGAAGCTTCTTTTGATCGCAGCGGGGTGCGTGCTGCTGGTTGCTTGCGGGAACCTGGCGAACCTGATGCTGGCGCGTGGATTGAAGAACCGGACGCAGATTTCAGTTCGGGTGGCAATGGGGGCATCGCGGCTGCGGCTGGTGCGAAGGGCGCTGGTGGAGAGCGTGCTGCTGGCGGTGATTGGAGGCGCGTTTGGAGTTGGAGTGGCTTATGGCGGGACGCGGCTGATTCTTCATCTTGCGTTTCAGATTGGCGGTCCAAACAACTATGTTCCGGTGAGCGCTGAACCGTCCTGGGCGGTGCTGCTATTTACTCTTGGTCTTTCGATTTTGACGGGAGTGATCTTTGGAACGGCTCCGGCGTGGATCGCATCGCATGCAGATCCGGTGGAGGCGCTGCGGGGAGCGAATCGTTCTGTGGGGCGCGGGCGCTCGTGGGCGCAGAAGGGGCTGGTGATTGCGCAGGCGGCGATGTCGCTGGTGCTGCTGTCTGCTGCGGCTCTGCTGATCCAGAGTCTGCGCAATTTGAAGCATCAGGATTTTGGGTTCGAGATGCAGGGGCGGTATATCGCGTGGATTAATCCGACGCTGGGGAACTATAAGCCTGAGCAGATGGAGCAGGTATACCGGCGTGTGGATGAAGGGCTGATGAAGATTCCGGGAGTGCGGATGGTGGCACCCGCGCTGTATGCGCCTATGACGGGCGACAGTTGGAACTCGGGAGTCCGGATCCAGGGGAGACCGGAGCCGGGTCCGAAAGAGAACGCGAGCGCAGGATGGTCGCGAGTGATGCCAGGGTTCTTCGATGCGATCGGCGCGAAGATAGTGATGGGGCGGGCGCTGAACGAGGATGATACCGCGACGACGCGGGTGGTAGCGGTGGTGAACGAGGCGTTTGTGAAGAGGTTCTTCAAAGACCAGAACCCCATTGGACAGCACTTTGGGTTTGGCAGAGTGAAGGATGCTTCAAGGTACGAGATTGTCGGGGTCGTGAGAGACATCCGTTACATGACAGATGACTACAAGGAACCTGTAGGGCCGATGGCTTTTCTGTCGGAATTACAGTCACCGCACTTCGATGATCCCAAGCAGTTGGAGGGCGAGAAGTTTTCACATTTCCTTTACAACATCGTGATCTGGGCTCCGGGCGATCCTCCGGGAATGGAGGAGAAGGTGCGAAAGGCGATGGCGAGTGTTGATCCGAATCTGGTGCTGTACGGGGTCGATCCGTACACGCGAGTGGTGAGTGCTGATTTCCAGCAGGAGAACATGATTGCTACGCTGACTTCGCTGTTCGGACTGCTGGGGCTGGTGCTGGCAGCGGTGGGGCTGTATGGAGTGATGGCGTATACCGTGGAGCAGCGCACGAACGAGATTGGATTGAGGATGGCGCTCGGGGCGGATCGGAAGGATGTGGTGTCGATGGTTCTGCGGGGTGCTTTTCGGCAGATCGGGATCGGACTGGGGATTGGGATTCCGCTGGCGATAGTGGCAGGAAGACTGATGAAGGATCAGCTGTTCGGAGTGCAGCCGTGGAATCCGGCGATGCTGCTGGCGGCCGCGGGAATGCTGGCGGCTGCGGCGATGGTGGCCTCGCTAGTGCCCGTGAGACGGGCGGTGGGCGTGGAGCCGATGGTGGCGTTAAGGAACGAGTAGGCATCCCACCCTGAATCGTCCTTAACGACCAATTTAGGATGGGGCACCCGCAGCTTCCGTTCTGGCGAATCGAATGCTTTGTATCCCAGGTCTCCAAAACCGGGAGACCTGGGGCACCCGGTCGATGGTGGCGTTAAGGAATGAGTAGGATGTGTTCAATCCTCTCTTCTCTTCGTATCCAAGGTCTCCAGAACCGGGAGACCTGGGGCACCCGGCGGTTTCGCAACGGCGTCAATTGCCGAAGTCGCAGAGGGTGGTGACGTGGGCGGCTGAGCCGTCGCGAAGCCAGCCGTCGAGCTGGGCGGGCTCTTTGAGCTGCTGTCCGCGCACGCGGGGGACCAGGACATAGTCGCAGTTCATTTGCGGCAGGGCCGTCATGTCGACCCAGAGTTTTTCGAATTGCGTGATCGGGAAGACGTCTTCCTGGCCTTCTCCCCAGCGCTTCTTCACGTCTTTGATGGTGATGTAGGTGGGTACGCGCGCGGACATTGCGCGGACAGCATCGGCTACTTTGCGCTCGTTGGCGAGGTCGGCGCGGGTGAGGCCGAAGACGTTGAGAAGTGCGTCGATGGAAAGCCAGCAGGTATTCGAGTTGTAGTAGGAGAGGCGGAACTCCGTATCTTCGGAGGGGAGCGCGAGGCCTTCGACGAGGCGCATGCGGCCGTCGACGCTAGCGAGACCACCGCCGTGATCTTCAACGCGGCGAGTCATGACTTCGACGGTCATGGTTGCGCCGGTTGTGATGTGGCGGCCGAGGATCTGCGGATCGAGGTCGGCACCGACGGTGTCGACGTTGTGGACCATCAGATAGCGGAGGTTAGGCTGCGTGTCGAGGATGCTGCGGAGAACACCGTTGCGGAAGATATTGGGAACTTCGTACCAATGGCCAACGGGGTGAAGGCACTGGAGCGGGAGATTGTCGGTGTAGTCGCTGCCTTCTCCGCATTGCTGCGCCCATGAGATGAGAGCGGCGCGAGAGCTCTCGCGGACTTTCTGGGCCTGGGCATCGAGGATCTGCTGTGGCGTGGATTCCCAGGCAAAGCGGAGATCGCGGACCATGGGAATCATGCGCAGGCCGACACTGCGGCTGGGCGAGAGGTAGAGCGGGCCCTGATAGCCGTAGTTCTGTTCGAGGCGGAGGAGTTTGTCGGTGGGGTCGTGGGTGAGATAGCTGGTGGTGACGATGTGCGGGACTTGAGAACTGTAAAGCCGGCTGGTGCGGCGGCTCTTGGCGAGATGCACTTCGAGGAATGTGCGGTGATTTCCGGCGAGGCGACAGAAGGGGCTGAGTCCTTTGACGACGCCGGCGCCGTGCGTCCATCGAGAGCCGGCACCACCTGCAAGGGTGACGACTGCGACAGAACCGGCGGCGAGTGCGTCTTCGCCGAGCTT
>DATJEO010000279.1:0-2355 GCA_035496515.1 Occallatibacter sp. | reverse complement strand
ACGGCGCAGCGCGAAGGCGCGGCGGCAATCCTCATCTACAGCGATCCCGCCGAAGATGGATACAAGCAAGGCAAGGTTGATCCCGATGGGCCCTGGGGACCCGAATATCACATTCAGCGGGGCGCGATTACTTATGACTTCATGGTTCCGGGCGATCCGCTCACGCCCGGCTGGGCTTCAACTCCGGGAGCCAAACGCATCCGGATCGAAGATGCGATGTCTGCACCAAAGATTATGGCGCTCCCGCTCTCCTGGCACGATGCCAAGCCGCTGCTGGAGAACATGCGCGGACCTGTCGCACCCGAGAGTTGGCAGGGGGGCTTGCCCTTCCAATACCATCTCGGCGGCGAAGAAGTGCAGGCGCATTTGAAAATCGAAATGGAAAACGGCACGCAGCCGTATTACGTCGTGGAAGGACGCATTCGCGGATCGGAGTTGCCCAACGAATGGGTCGTGCTTGGTAATCACCGGGATGCTTGGGTCTTCGGGGGAGTTGATCCTTCGAGTGGCACCGCGTCCATGATGGAACTCACGCGGGCTCTCGGTGAACTGAAGAAACGTGGCATTCGTCCTCGCCGGACTATGGTGATCTGCAGTTGGGATGGTGAAGAGGTTGGACTGACGGGCTCGACCGAGTGGGGAGAGCAGTTCGCCGATGAGCTTAAGTCAAAAGCCGTGGCTTACATCAACGTCGATGAAGCGACCTCGGGCTCCAATTTCCACGGGCAGGCGGTCGCATCCTTGGCGCCCATGTTGGCCGAGGTCGCGCAAACCCTGCAGGATCCCTCAGGCAAGAGTCTCTACGATGCGTGGAAGGCCACAATTGAGCGAGAACGAGCAGAACGCAAGCAGTCGAGCCAAATGAACGACTCAGGCGTGGCATCGGCGACTCTTGCGGATACGCGTATCGGCAGCGGCTCCGATCACACCGTCTTCCTCAACTTCATTGGCATGCCGGTGATCGGATTACAGTTCGACGGCGACTACGGCGTTTATCACTCCGCTTACGACGACTTCTATTGGATGAATCACTTTGGCGACCCCGGTTATCGTTATCACACGCTCATGTCGCAGGTCTGGGGAGTCACCTCGCTGCGCCTGGCCAACGCCGATCTGTTGCCCTTTGACTTCGCAACCTACGCCGGCAACGTGCGCGAGTTTCTGGACGAACTGACAAAGGGCAAGGACACGGTGCAACTGGATCTTAGCTCCGTGCGCAAGCAGATTGACGACTTCGAGGCCGCGGGCAAGCGCCTCGACCAGAAGCTGAGCAGTACTCTTTCTTCCAGCAAGATCGATCCCAAGGTTGCTTCAGAGCTGAATCGGGGCATGATGCAAGTGGAACGCAACTGGCTCAATCCTGACGGCATTCCAGGACGGCCATGGTTCAAGCACATCCTCTATGGCGCACGTTTCACCTACGCTCATCTGGAATTACCCGGGCTGGCTGAGGCCGTAGAGAAGCAGGACTGGCCGACCGCGAAGCAGCAGGCCGAAACCCTGCAGCACGCACTAGAGAAGAACACCGAACTGCTGAATCATCTGGTCGCGAAAGCCAGGGAAAACTAACATCTCGGAGCGTACTCGGTGCTACTTCTCCTTCATCTCGCGCTCCATCACCTTGCGCAATGCACGGTTGATCCGGGTCTGATAACGGCTCCCGTCCTTTTTGAACCACGCCAGTACGTCGGCATCGAGCCGAAGCGTGACCGGCTTTTTGAGTGGCCGGTAAAGATCCATGTTCTGGATGGAGAACGACTTCTTATTGGATTCCTCCGCGGAGGCTTGCAGGCTGAGGGTCTTGCGCCGTCCACTTCGCGCACCGGCGCCGGAGTTCTTAGGGCGGCTGACGGAAGCTCTGGCGCCCTTGGACTGCCCACGAACCGCCGCATCATTGCGTTCTAGTCTCTGTCTTCGCGTCATCTATCCTTGTACCCGATTTGTATGTACAACTTTGTACGTGTATGTACATCTTTGTGCATGGAAATGTTCCTGAAGGAACACTTTTGCAAATATGCCGGCCGTCACCCTGCCAGATCTTCTGGTACAACCTCCCCAGCATCAGCAATTTCGGCGATTTCGTCGTCCATAAAGGCAAATGCCTCCTGGGGCACAGGATTCTGCCACACCGGGGCAAAAGACTGGCGATGAAGCGGCGTGGGGCCTAACTCTCGCAGGGCGGCCAGATGCTTAGGCGTACTGTACCCTTTGTGAGAGGCCAATCCATATGCAGGAAATACCGCATCCCACTCGCACATGATCCGATCGCGCTCCACTTTGGCCAGAATAGAGGCGGCGGCAATGGACGCGGACAAGGCGTCTCCATGGATGATGGGCTTCTGCGGCAGATCACAG
>DATJEO010000278.1:0-38964 GCA_035496515.1 Occallatibacter sp. | reverse complement strand
TCGGCAGACCACACGCCCATCGCCATGGTGAAGCTGGAGGTGATGAGGACGGCGGTATTGGCGGTTCCCCAGAAGATGTCGAGCTGGTGGGAGGCTTCGACGAACGCGGGGTAGTACCAGTTGCGGTAGATGAGGTAGGCGGTGAAGAGGCCGCCGAAGAACATGACTTCAGTGAGCAGGAAGAGCCACATGGCGAAGTTGGTGGCGTCGCTCTGCTGCGCGTAGGTTTCGAAATGGTGGCGCTGATAGGGGAGGTGCTCGTGATGAGCGCCTTCGGCCGCGCCGTGAACAACTACCTGGCTATCCGACACTGGCTACGTTCTCCTTCTGGCCTTCGAGCCATTCGTAGTCGTACGCTTCGTGATCCATGATGGGGATCGCGGGGAAGTTTTCAGTGATAGGCGGAGACTGAATCTGCCACTCGAGGCCGGTCGCCTGCCATGGATTGTCGCCCGCGATTTCGCCGTACTTGAGCGACCAGGTGAGATAGAGGATCGGCAGCAGATAGCCGACGCCGAGGATGGTTGCGCCCGCGGTGGAGAAGACGTTGAGCACCTGGAACTCCGGCGGGTAGGTGGCGTAACGGCGCGGCATGCCGAGGGTTCCGAGTATGAACTGCGGGAAGAAGGTGAAGTTGAAACCGATAAAGGTGACCAGCGCGGCGAGCTGCGAGATCTTCTCCGGATACATGCGGCCGGTCATCTTGGGCCACCAGAAGTGGACACCGGCGAGGAAAGCCATCAACATGCCGCCGACCATGACGAAATGGAAGTGGGCGACGATGAAGTAGGTTTCGGTGAGGTGGATGTCAGTGCCGGAGGAGGCGAGGAAGACTCCGGTGAGGCCGCCGATGGTGAAGAGTCCCATGAAGCCGAAGGAGTAGAGCATCGGCGTTTCAAAGGTGATGGAGCCTTTGTAGAGGGTGAAGGCCCAGTTGAAGATCTTAATGGCGGAGGGCACTGCGACGAGCATCGTGAGGAGCGAGAACACCAACATGGAGTAGTTGGAGATACCCATGATGAACATGTGGTGCGCCCAGACGAAGAAACCGAAGACCGCGATGGCCACAGAGGAGAAGGCGACGGCGGTGTATCCGAAGACGCGCTTACGGCTGAAGGTGGAGACGGTTTCGGAGATCACGCCCATGCCGGGGAGAATCATGATGTAGACGGCGGGGTGCGAGTAGAACCAGAAGAGGTGCTGGAAGAGGAGCGGGTCTCCACCCTTGGCTGGATCGAATACGCCGATGCCCGCAGTGCGTTCGAGCACGACGAGCACGAGGGTGATGGCGAGAACCGGGGTGCCGAGGACCATGAGGATGCTGGCTGCGTAGTTGGACCAGACGAAGAGCGGCAGACGGAACCAGGTCATGCCGGGGCAGCGCATCTTGTGGATGGTGACGATGAAGTTGAGGCCGGTAAAGATGGAGCTGAATCCAGCGATGAAGATTGCGAGGCCAGTGGTGATGACGTTGGTATTGAGATAGTGCGTGGAGAGCGGGGTGGTGAAGGTCCAGCCGGTGTCGACGCCGCCGGTAGCCATGGCGTAGAGACCGAGGATTCCGGCTGCCATATAGAGGTACCAGCTAAGCAGGTTGATCTTCGGCAGCGCGAGATCTTTGGCGCCGATCATGATCGGGATAAGGAAGTTTCCGATGGTTGCCGGCACGGAGGGCACCAGGAAGAAGAAGATCATGATGATGCCGTGCATGCTGAACACCTTGTTATAGGTGTCGGTTGCCATGAGGTCAGACTGCGGGGTCAGCAGCTCAAGGCGGATGAGGCCGGCGAGCGCTCCTCCGATGAAGAAGAAGAACGTGATCGAGACCAGATAAAGCATTGCGATCCGCTTATGGTCACCGGTCAGCAGCCAGCTCAGCAGTCCCTTTTCCCTGGACATGAAGTTCATGCGGGGAATTCGGGCCGTGGACTGATCGGGAAGACTGACGATAGTTGCGGTACTCATTGGTTCACCATTCCCTGCCCAGCGGGCTTTTGTCCGGCGGGCGTTGCCTTACCTTCACTTTCCGGCAGCAGAGTCGTGGTAGTGGTCGTCTGCTGAATGCGGTAGTCAGAGTTGAGTTGCTTGATGTATTCGACCAGAGCGATCACGCCATCTTCACTGATTTGGCCTTGATAGGTGGGCATGATCGGAGCGTATCCCTGCGTGACGTGCTGCGAGGGGTTGAGAATTGCGTCGCGGATGAATGCTTCGTCTGCGAGCTGGGCCTGGCCGTTAGCAAGCGTCAGCTTTGAGCCGTAGACGTTGGCGAGGTTCGGACCACGAGCGTCGGGCCGCGCATTGTGGCAGGCGGAGCAGCTAAGGCTCGAGAAGAGGCGCTCGCCATTCTGCGCAAGCGAGGAGCCGCTGGTGGAGCCGGCAAGCCAGCGCTTGTAGTCTTCGGGACTGAGGACCACGATGTCGCCGATCATGTGCGAGTGGTCGGTGCCGCAGTACTGAGTGCAGAAGAGGTGATACGTCCCGGGCGTGGTGGCTTCAAACCAAACGGTGGTGTAGCGGCCGGGGATGGCTTCGCGCTTAACGCGGAAGGCAGGAATCGAGAAGCTATGAAATACGTCCTGCGAGATGAGCGTGAGCTGTACGGCGCGTCCGGTGGGAACGTGAAGCGAATTGATTTCGTGCTGGCCGCCGGGGTGTTCTGCCTTCCACATCCACTGCTTGCCGACGACGTAGATGTTCATGGCGTTGGCGGGCGGCGTGTAGACGCGGAAGTAGATGAGGGCGCCCCAGACAAACATGATGAGGAAAAGGCCGAGCGGGATGATGGTCCACGTGGCCTCGAGCATGGTGGAGCCTTCGATCTGCACCGGAACAGGGTGCTTCTTCTGCCGGTACATGATGGAGAAGGCGGTAACAAGCAGAATGACGATCGTCAGGCCGATGAGGCTGACCAGCACCATGAAGAAGTACAGCGCGTCCATCTGAGGCGCGATCTTGGACGCCTGGGGCGGATAGAGCGAGAAATTCGTCAACCACTTGACGAGGAATTGCCAGAGTACTGGACTTATGTGCGACATTCCGTTATCCGTTCACCTTTGTTCCTGTGTTCCTGAAAGTTTCTCGTGCGCCGCGCGGTAGTCCCGGCGAAACATGATCCACATGAAGCCGCCCAACATGACGAGTGTCATTGCGCCGCCGAGCTGGACCACACGGGCGATGATCAGCGAGTGCTTGTTGGCCTGGGGATCGTAGTGGTAGCAGTACGTAAGGATGTTGTCTACCGGCGAACCGATCTTGTTGCCGGATGCCTCGACGAGGCCGATGCGAATGTCTTTCGGCGAATATTCGACGCCCATGTAGTACTGAGCGAGCTTGCCTTCGGGAGTCACAAGCTGAATGGAACTGGCGTGCGCGAACTGCGTGAGCTTGCCGTCTGGGCCGGGAATCTTGACGTAGCTGAAGCCGACCGTCTTGGTGAGCGCGTCGATGTTCGGCTGGGTGCCGGTCATGAAGTGCCAACCATCGGCAGTGTCGGGACGACCATAGCGATGGAGGTAGCTGCGCTTCTTGGCGTCGGCCAGGTCAGTGCCTTCGCTGGGATCGATGCTAACGACAATTACGTTGAAGTCTTTTCCAGGAACGAGGCTGACCATCTGAAGAGCGCTGGTCAATCCGTTGAGCTCTTCAGAGCACAGCATGGGGCACTGATAGTAGACGAGCGCCAGAATCGCAGGTTTTTTGCCGAAGTAGGTTGCTAGCTGAACCTGCTTGCCCGTGTCATCGGTGAAGGTGAGGTCAAGCGGAATCTGCTGATTGAGGTGCTGGGCGATTCCGACACCGTTGAGGATGTTGGGTTTCTCGTTGGTGTTGCCGACTTGCTTTTCGTCGTAGCGGGAGACCTGCGCCAGAGATGGCGTCAGCGCGGCGAGGGACAGCAGAGTGGCGGCAGCGATGCGGGCCGTCCACCTCAGTCTCTCCGTGCTGTTGATGCTGTACATACTGCGAATACCTCAGGGGCTAAAGCCCCTTCGTTTTGGTTGCTGCTTACGGCACGACTAAAGTGCCCTTTCAAAACCAGTTCGTATTACTTGCGGCACGACTAAATGCGCGTTCTTTCAAAACCTGAACTACTCGGGTTTCGTTTCCTGAATTCTGTTTCCGGTGCCGTTTCCTTCGCCTTCGTGTGTGTACAGCTCTTCGGCCTTTTGTGCTGCGGCGAGGTCCTGTTCGAATCCGGTGCGCGCGAATCCGCTGGTAAGCGGGGCGGTCACCGTGGGTTTCTGGTCTCCTGCCAGGAGCGGCGCTTCCTGAGCTGCCGGAGCGACGGGCAGGCCTTTTTGAGCAACGATCTGCATTGCTCGCTCGATGGGGATTCTTATTTTGCCCTGCGATTTGTCGACCCAGCTGTAGTTGTCGAGGAGCAGGTCTTCGCGGGCATGAAGGTCGGCGACATCAACGTTGCCGTCGTCGGCCTGAACCCGCGGGGTCGGGAACCTTTGCGTCATCTCGGCGACCTTGTTCTGCAGCTCGGGGTTCGTGGGCAGGTTGCCGAGAGTGCGAACTTTCGCGTCCACATCGGTAGTCCACTTGGTGTTCGGGCCGTCTTCCCTATTCAGTTCCGCGTTGATCAGCTTACCGATGCCGTAGGTGACGACACCGCAAACTGCGACGAAGATAGCCAGCGAGGTGAGAAAGACAACGATGCCCGTGACCTTGACGTCGGACTGCTCGTAGCCAGCCGACGCATCGATGTCCTTGGGACCGTGGGAGCCGAGCACCTTGTGCTCATCGGGTTCGTTGTGATCAAGCGTGGACATGTTCGGGCTCCAGAATCTCTACGACGTGCGGATCGTTGGTCTGCACCAGAGGACGAGTCTTAAGGTTGTGACTGTAATAAGCGACCCAGAGGGAAACCATGGCGACGGGAACTGCGATGTACTCGAGGATTCCCCAGCTGAAGTGCAGGTGGCGTGCGGAGTCCTTGAAACTCGGTTCGATCAGCCAGAACAGGTCGAACGCCTTGGCGAAGATGATCCACTGGCAAACGCGAATCATGCGCTTCTTGTTGCGCTTGATATCGCGCGAAAGGAGGAGTGAGAACGGCACAACCCAGTGGAAGACAAAGTCGAGGAAGATAACGACGCCCCAGCCGCCACGAATCCGATCGAGGTACCAATTGATTTCATCGGGAAGGTTGCCGGACCAGATGATCAAGAACTGACCGAAGGCCAGGTAGATATTCAGCATGACAAACGCAAAGGTGAGCTTGCCAAGATCGTGCTGCTCGGTGGTACGGAGGATCGTGCGGAACGGCTCAGCCTTGGACAGACTGATAGCGGTCAGAATCGAGAGCGCCAGAACCTGGTAGCCCTCGCCTACGAGGAACAGAAGACCATACACCGAGGAGAACCAGGTTACATCCGTGGACATGATCCAGTAGATGACGGCGGCGGTCATGGTAAGCGAGTAGACGACGATACCGGGACCGCTGATGTTCTCGAGCTTCTTGATCCAGTAGGGCGTGGTGTCTGCGGACTCGCGGTCGCGGCGAAGGCCGAGCGAGTTGAGCCGCGCCATATAGAAGTACCAGATCGCGAAGCAGATCAGCGTAACCACGATATAGGTCGTGGGATTCAGCATAGGGCGCTTGAAGTTGAGGCAGTGCGCCTGGGCCTCGTTGATCAGACCTGCCTTCAATGCGGCGAGTGTATCCGAGGGATTGGTATAGCGAGCCCACAGATAAATCCTCTTCATGAAGAGGAGCGAACCGAGCCAGTAAATGATGATCAGGGGCAGTGTGCGCGACATCGCTTCCAGCGGACGACGAAGAAGCAGACCCCATTTGCCGCCGGAACAATACTGCACCATCAGGAGGGCGAGCCCACCAATGCAGGATCCGAAGCTGAATGTGAGGCCCAGCATATACGCGCGGAAAAGGTGATCCCACCCGAGCTGATCCTGTGATTGACCGAGAAAAGCGAGAAGCACGGCGACGACCGCAGCGACCGCGGCAACGATAATTGCGCGCGACCGCCAGACGTCGACAAACGCCGGGGCGCTGAGATCTGCAGGAAGCGCTTTGGCGTGTGATGAACCGTGAGTGTCGTGAGCCATTGAACTCAATCCTTACTTCGCGGCTCCAGGAGCCGTCTTGGTTGCTGGAATGACGATCTTCGGAGTATTTGCATTGGCTGGAGCGTTGCCCGGGTGGCCTTCCGACTGAACCGCGGGCAAAGCTTGCACAGCCGTCGAAGCGGGCAACGACCAGGGCTGCGCGTAATCCGGATGTCCGGCCTCCGTGGCGAGGTCCTTAAGATCCCGAACCTGCGCACCGGAAGGTACATCTGCCGCTGTGGCCGCCTGGCTGAGCTGAAGCGCGCGGATGTAGGCTGCAACCGCCCAGCGATCTTCCGGCGCCAACTGCTCGGCGTAGTCGGGCATAGCGCCGTAGCCGTGTGTCATTACATAGAAGTAGTGCGAGATGGGCTGCGAGCGGCGGACCGAGTCATTGAGATTGGCTGCGGGCTTGTAACCGCGCTGCACGATCTCGCCGAGGCCGTTGCCGACGCGCGAGTGACAGGGAGTGCAGTAGACGTTGAAGCGCTCCTGGCCGCGCTCGAGGACTTCCATGGTGGCGGGGAACGGGAGCTGGTCTTTCTCTTCGCGGTAGCCGTTCGCGCCCTGGACCACGCCGGTGTAGAAGTAGCTGTCTGACTGGAGCTGTCCGCGAGCGACGGTGTTGACGATCTGCGGACGCGCGCCGCGGTGGTCGGCGAAGAAGTCGGAGCCGCGCTGGGGGATCATCTTGGGCTGGTTATGCATGTCCTGACGGCAGCCGGAGATGAGGAGGATGGCGGTGAGGGCGGAGAGGACCGGGAGGTGTTGTCGTCTCCCACGTCTCCAAAAGAGGGGGACATGGGGCACCCCAGCTTGCGGTTCTACCGAAGGAGCACCACTGCAGGTCCTTCGACTCCGCTGCGCTCCGCTCAGGATGACAGTCGCTTCTGTTGTGTGGAGGGGTTGCATTAGTAGTCCACCTCCACTACGGAAGTGGGGCTCATGGTCTCGAGGTAGCGCTTCGACTCGATGAGGTCGAACTTGGGGTCGAGGGCCTCGAGGCAGAGGAAGAACTTGTCGGTTGTCGCTCCGACGCGGAAGTTGGGCGCGTTGAAGAGAGGATGGTAGAGCTGGGGAAGGCCGTTGAGCGCGAGCATTCCGAAGCCAGCGGAGAGGCCAGCCCAGAGAATCGTCCACTCATAAGCGGGCACGACGAAAGCGGGCCAGGAGTAGAGCGGGCGACCACCGATGTTGACGGGGTAGGCGATCACGGAGATCCATGTCTCCATCGAGAACATGGCGGCGAGGCCCATTAGTCCGCCGATGAGTGTAACGAGGGGCACGCGATTGCGATGGAAGCCGATGGCTTCGGCCGCCTCTTCGACGGGATAGGGCGTGTAGCAGTCCAGGCGGCGCCATCCGTCTTCGCGCGCCTGGCGGGCAGCGCGGACGAGGTCGCTCGGATTGTCGAATTCGGCCAGGAGGCCGTAGGTTCCTTCACGTGAAGGCATAACTTAATCACCAGCTCCCGCTGTCGCCTTGGGCTTGACCTTCGCCGACGGCAGCAGCATACGGATTTCGTTCATTGGGATCATGGGGAGGAAGCGGACGAACAGGAGGAACAGGGTCGTGAACAGACCGAGGGTTCCGATGAACGTCATGTAGTCCCACTTGGTTGCGCGATAGGTGCCCCACGAAGAGGGCAGGAAGTCACGGTAAAGACTGGTTACGACGATGACGAAGCGCTCAAACCACATACCCGTGTTCACGATGATAGAGAGGATGAACATGTAAGTGATGTTGGTGCGCAGCTTGCGGGACCAGAGAGTGGTGAGCGGAATCGCAAGGTTGCAGATGATCAGTGTCCAGTAAGACCAGCCCATGGGCCCGAAGGCGCGGTTCCAGAAGGTGAATGCTTCCCAGTGATTGGCCGAGTACCATGCCATGAATGCTTCGAGGCCATAGCCGTAAGCCACGATGAAGCCGGTGGCGAGCATGACCTTGCCCATGTTGTCGATGTGGCGCTCGGTGACGAGGGATTCAAGGTGGTAGAACTTGCGCAGCGGAATGGCGAGGGTGAGCACCATTGCGAATCCGGAGTAGATGGCGCCGGCGACGAAGTAGGGCGGGAAGATAGTGGTGTGCCAGCCAGGCAGGACGGCGACTGCGAAGTCGAAGCTGATGACGGTGTGCACGGAGAGGACGAGGGGCGTTGCGAGTCCGGCGAGAAGGAGCGAGGCTGTTTCGTAACGCATCCAGTGCTTGATGGATCCGCGCCAGCCCCAGGAGAAGATTCCGTAGAAGTACTGGGCGACTTTGTTGTCGGCGCGATCGCGGAAGGTTCCGAAGTCAGGGATCATGCCGATGTACCAGAACACGACCGAGATGGTGGCGTAAGTCGATACGGCGAAGACGTCCCAGAGGAGCGGCGACCGAAACTGCGGCCAGACGTTCATGGTGAGCGGGATGGGGAAGAGCCAGTATCCGAGCCAGGGGCGGCCGACGTGGATGAGGGGGAACATGCCGGCGCAGACGACGGCGAAGATCGTCATGGCTTCAGCAAAGCGACTGATGGAGTTGCGCCATGTTTGCTTAAACAGCAGAAGAATGGCGGAGATGAGAGTGCCGGCGTGGCCGATACCGATCCACCAGACGAAGTTGATGATCGCGAAGCCCCAGGCCACTGGTTGCGTGATGGCCCAAATGCCGACGCCTTTAAGGAAGAGCCATGTAACGGCTACGAGCAGCACGGTCGCGCCCGCTCCCGCGATGCCGAAGATGGCCAGCCAGCCGAGCGGCGTGTGCGGGGTAAGCACAATGCGCGAGATTTTTTCAGTTACGGATTTGAAGGTCTCACCCTGACCTACAACGCGGAATTCTCCGGTTGCGGGATCGATGCCAGGGTCGCCTTTTCTGATTTCGCTGGTCGCCATCTTGACTTCAACCCTTTTCCGGCGCGTGTTCCACCGGGCGCTGTTCGAGTTCAGGATTAAAATTCAGAACTTCCGCGAGGTAGCGGGTGCGGGGGCGCGTGTTCTGGTCGGCGAGAACCTGATACATGCGCTTGTCCTGGTTTAGCTTTGCCACCTTGCTGTTCTTGTCGTTGAGATTGCCGAACGTGATGACCGAAGCTGGGCATGCCTGCTGGCAAGCGGTGACGATTTCGCCATCGCGAATCTGGCGGTTTTCCTTGTCGGCTTCGATCTTTGCGGCATTAATGCGCTGCACGCAGTAGCTGCACTTCTCCATGACGCCACGCGAGCGAACCGAAACGTCAGGATTGCGCATGAGCTTGAGGCTGTCGGTTTCGTAGTCGGAGTAGAGCAGGTAGTTGAAGCGGCGCACCTTGTAGGGGCAGTTGTTGGAGCAGTAGCGAGTGCCCACGCAACGGTTGTAGACCATCGTGTTGAGGCCTTCAGGCGTGTGCACGGTTGCGCCCACGGGGCAGACCTGTTCGCATGGTGCGTTTTCGCAGTGCTGGCAGGTCATGGGCTGGAAGTGTGCGCGAGGAGCGGCAAGGTCGCCCTCGAAGTAGGCGTCAATGCGGAGCCACTGCATGATGCGGCCGATGCGCACCTGCTGCTTACCGACAACGGGGATGTTGTTTTCGGCGTAGCAAGCCATGACGCAGGCGTTGCAGCCGGTACAACTATTCATGTCGATCGACATGCCCCACTTGTTGGCAGGGTAGGGCCAGTTGGGGAAAAGGGTGGTGTCGGGTTCGGGAGTCTCGTGGCCTTCGCCTTCATGCGCGAAGTTCTGATTCGCCTTGAACTCGTCGAGTGTGGCGTAGCGAATGATGCCCCGGGGGCCGAGCGCTTCGACGCCTTCGAGCGACCAGTTCTCGTTGCCGTGCTCGGTAAGGTTTTTGTGCCGGTGATCCTGGAAGTGACTCTTGGTGACCGCAATTCCCCACTTGCCATCGACCTTCTTTACAGAGCCGGTGGCGACGAACGGGTTCGACGACGACTGCACGCGGTAGGCGCTGAAGCCCATGCCGGAGCCAACGCGACCCGCCGCCTCGCGGCCGTAGCCGAGGTAGACGGTGACCGAATTGTCGGGGTGACCCGGAGCAGCGATGACCGGAGCCTTGACAGTTCCGCCGGCGGCACTGATCTCGACGATGTCATCTTCCTCAGCGTTGAGCTTCTCGCGGGTGAAGCCGGAGAAGATTGCAGCGTTATCCCAGCTCAGGTTGGTGACAGGCTTGGGCAGTTCCTGGAGCCAGCCAACGTTGGACCAGCGGCCATCGTAGATGTTGGGGTCGGGACGGAAGATGATCTCGAGCTGATCTTTTGAATTGGGTGTTGGGACCTTCGGGGTTTCCGATTTCGGCGAGCCACCGGTTGCGTAAGTGGTGTTCTCAATCCAGCCGGAGTGGAGCGCCTTACGCCATCCGGTTTCGAAATCGCCCTTGATGTTGTCTTTCTGGGTAGCGCGGACGGCTTCGTATGCGCTGAGGCGCGGATTGTCGAGGAGCGTCTGAAGTACCTGGTGCGCGGTGACACCGCCCCAGAGCGGCTCGATCATGGGCTGAACGATAGAGACTGTGCCGTCGTAAGCGCGCGCGTCAGACCATGACTCGAGGTAGTGGGCAGTGGGAATGTGCCACTGCGAGACACGACCTGTCTCGTCGTAGTGCGAGCCGATGTGGGCGACGACCTTGGCTTTGCCGAGGAGGTTCTCATTGAAGCCGAGATCCGCCGGAGCCGAGTAGACCGGGTTGGCATTGAGGATGACAAGCCAATCGACTTCGCCGGCGTTAAGGTCGGCGACGAGGCTTTTGAGATCGGCGATCTGATCGCTGGGGATGGGAATCGCGGGCTCAGAGGAGACGGTGACGGTCTTGCCTACATTGCCGAGAGCCTGGTTAATGGCGAGCGCGAGAGCAGCTACCGATTCGTCCTGGTAGAGGCCGGGTATAACGGCGCTTTTGCCGCTGCTGGCCTTGAGGTCTTTGGCGAGAGCAGAGAGGAATTTCTGCTGCTCGGCGGTCCATGCGTACTGAGGCGCGCTGGCACCGGCGGCTCCAACCTGCGCTGCGAGAGCTGCGGCGAATGCGGGCACTTCGCTGGCGCGGAGACCAATGCGATGCTCCGCTTTCATGCCGGTCGTTGTTGGCGTGCTCTCGATCGAGTAGAGGCGATTCATGCCGCTGGCGGGATCTTTGCGGCGCTTGGCGTAGTCGCCAACGAGTTTGTGGAAGCCGGGATACGACGCGCTGGAGAGGAAGTCGGCGTCGAGCGAGACGATGACATCCGCGGCGGTGAGGTCGTATTGAACGTTGTAACCCCTGGCGAGAAACGTGCCGGCGATGGCAGGGTCGTACTGAATCAGCTTTGCTTTCGGATATGCCGACTGAACAGCCTTCCATTGGCGGGCCAGCGTGGGCGAGGTGACGGTGGAGCTGAGGATATAGATTCCGGTTCCGTCTTTGGTGCTGGCGACCTTATCGCGGAAGGCTTCAGCGAAGTCAGGCCACTCGCGGTTCTCACCCTGATAAGTTACGTGCTGCGAGCGATCGGGATCGTAGAGATCAAGAATGGAGCCCTGCGAGAAAACGTCAGACGAGCCGTGATTGTAGGGGTGGTCAGGATTGCCGTCGACCTTGATGGGGCGGAACTCGTCGCTCTTAACGAGTACCGGTACGGCGCCCGCCGGCAGCGGGTTCGCTGTCGCGAAGTACATCGGCTTGCCGAGGATGAGATCCTCTGGAGCCTTGACGTAGGGATAGATGGGTTCATCGGGCTGCTTGGTGCAACCCGCGAGGCCAGCCAGGGCCATGGATGCGCCCATCACCTTGAGGAAGCCGCGGCGCGATACCGGGTCGACCCATTCCTGCGCTGCGGCAGGAAACTCACGTTCGACTGCGGCCTGGAATTCGGACGTGTTCTGGAGCTCGTCGATCGAACGCCAGAGCTTCTTTCCAGTGGTTCCCTTCAACTTTTCGCGCACCTGCTCGAGTGTGAGCGGCGCTTCGTTCCCAGCAAGGCTTACCTTGCTCTTGTCCATCTCCACGGTGTTCCCCGTTGTTTTCGTTCCGTTCAAAGGCTCGCGACTCATCGGTGGCAAACCTCGCAGCTGCTCAGTTCGTACGGATTGCGAATGTGGTACTGCTTCAGGAGGAAATGCCCTAACTGGTCCTGGGTTGTGAACTTTTCGTAGTGCAATGCAGCGGGTATGGTGCCTGTCGAAGCGTCTGTCGCAGTCTTCTCCTGCTCGAGAGTGGGCTTTTGCAAGGCGGCCATCTGAGGGCCTGCACCGGTTGGGTCCTTGGTGGTGCAGTTAGCGCTTTGCGCAGTGGGCACGCCGGTCTTCTCTCCGGAGACCGCACACCACACTGGACGCTCAGGCGCGGGCGCTTCCCATGCCATGTTGTAGATCTGGCTGGTGGGGCGGAGGTTCTTGGCAGGATTGCGGTGGCAATCGAGGCACCACTCCATCTGGAGAGTGTTCTGGGCGTACATCAGCGGCATCTGATCGACGCGGCCATGGCAGCTTGCGCAGCCCAGACCTTTGTTCACGTGGATTTCGTGACTGAAGTAAACGTAGTCGGGAAGGTCGTGAACCTTGATCCAGGGGAGTGATTCGCCAGTAGCCCAGCTGTCGCGCACGGGCTGAAGAAGCGCGGCATTGGTCCAGATCTGCGCGTGGCAGTTGATGCAAGTCTTGGTGGGAGGAATGCCGGCGTAGCTGGATTTCTCAACGCTGGTGTGACAGTACTGACATTGGAGGCCGAGTCCCGTGACGTGATGCTTGTGGCTGAAGGGGACGGGCTGTTCGGGACGTTGACCCTGGCGAGTTACCCATGGGGAGCGCTGCAATTGGTCCAGTGTTACACCGAGAGCGATCACTATAAGACCCGTCAGCACCAGGCTCGCTCGAGCCAAAGCATTGGAGCTGCGGTCAAAGATCTGCGCCATGAATGCTTTCCTGCTTGTTGTTCGTTAATCAGTCGATTGTGCGCGCTGTGCTGGCGATCACACAGGATATGGTCAGATTTCGATTTCGGATAAAAACCACCTGAAAGGTGGACGACCCCGAAAGTTCAATATAGCAGCCGAGGGTGTATCTGTAACGGTCTCAACAGTTGGGGGACGAAAAAATGTTTATGCTGCTTAACTTTTTGTAATGCACTGAAAGCTAAAGTGGTTCGCTTGCGATGAACAAAGCGAGGAATCGCTCGTCGAGGCGGATTGAGTGTCCCAGAAAATGGGATGTATTTAGCCTCGTTTTTTGCAGAGTTTTGTTGCGTGCGAACACAGACGTGTTTTCAGTATTGCCAGGATTTTGGGTCGGCACCTGCGGGAGCTGTTGTGAGCATGTAATCAGTGCTCGCGGGGAGGATGCGCTTGAGCAGGCCGGAAAGGCTTAAAGCTCCATGTGGGCATCGCACGAAAGTGGGCTGCGATGGCGTGGTGGGGTTGAGGTAAGCTAGGCGGCAGGTATCCACCTCAGCGCCAAGGATCAGAAGCAGATGGGAATGCTTACGCGCCTTTTCTATCCCTGGGGTTTGATTCTCCAGGTTATTGCGATTGTGCACTTCATTCGGCGGCGGCCGGATACGTACTGGCTGTACATCATTCTGTTTCTCGGGCCGGTTGGGGCGCTCGTTTATATCTTCGCCGAGATGGTTCCGGATGTTGGTTTGCTGAATCAGTCGTTCAAGGGCATGTCGCGGCGGAAACGGATTGCGGCGTTGGAATTGGTGATCCGCGACAATCCTTCGGTCGGGAATCTGGAAGAGCTGGGCGAGCTTTACATGGAAGACGAGAAGCTGCAGATGGCGCGAGCCACATTCACCCGGGCAATAGACGCGCGGGCGACGACGCTGGATTGCTTTTATCGCAGAGGCGTGTGCGCGATTCTGCTGGGCGATGCGGCGGGAGCGTTGCCTGATCTTGAAAAGGTGGTTGCGAAGGAACCTAACTACGATTTCAATCGCGGCCCCGCACTGCTTGCGCAGGCATATGCGTTGACGGGCGAAAAGGAGAAGGCTGAGGCGCTGTTCCGGCGGGTGACGGTTACATCGACTTTGTCGGAGACTTATCTGAACTTCGCAGATTTTCTCGCGTCAGAGGGACGCAATGCCGAGGCGCGCGAATGGGCGCAGAAGGTGCTGGATAAGGAACCGACGATGCCGCGATATCTGCGGCGACGGGAGCGACCTTGGTCGCAGCGGGCGAAGAAAACGTTGAAGAGGTTGGCGGCGTAGAGGCAAGGGTTGGGATTAGGGATTAGGACTCTGATTGTCTGGGTAGTTTCTATTTCCGGGCGAGGAAGAGCATCAGGGCGAGAAGCAGGAGGGGGACAAGGACGAGCGCGCTGTAGAGTAACAGCTTTCTGCGCAATTCAGCGCTCTTGTTGAGATGTCCGGCGGGGCGGGCGCCGCGAGGTTCGACGCCGACTTGTTCCTGGTGTTCGAGGTCCCACATCATTTCGCTGGCTGTGGCGTAACGGTGTCGCGGCACCCGCTCGAGGGCGCGGTAGAGGATCTCTTCGAGTTCCGGGGAGATCTCGGGGTTGAGGTCGCGGGGCGGCTTCACATCGTTCAGAAGGCGTTCGTTCATGACCGCGAGCGGGTTGGCGCCGATAAAGGGGACGCGGCCGGTGAGCATCTCGTAGAAGATGATGCCCATGGAGTAGATGTCGCTGCGCTGATCGCCGCGCGCGCCTTTTACCTGTTCGGGCGAGATGTAGTCGGGCGTGCCGAGGAGTGATGAGACGTTCACGAAGGTGAGGCGGCGGGCGTCTTCCTTCATGGCAATGCCGAAGTCGATGAGCTTGATGCGGTCGTTTTGGTCGACCATGATGTTTTCCGGCTTGAGGTCGCGATGCACGATTCCGTGCTTGTGCATGTAATCGAGCGCGTCACAGACTCGATGGGTGATGGTTGACGCGCGGTCGATGGAGAGCTTCTTCTCTTCGTTGAGGATGGTGCGCAGCAGGCGGCCTTCGACCCATTCGATGGCCATGTAAAGGCGGCTGCGCTGTTCGTCGTTGTAGGTTTTGACGATGCCGGGATGTTCGAGCTGACGGCCGATTTCCTCCTCGCGCTTGAAGCGCTCGAGCAGGACAGGGTCGGATTCCATCTCGGGATTGGGGACCTTGATGGCCAGTTGCCTGCCGGAGTTCAGGTCCGTCGCGCGGTACAGGGTCGACATGTACGTATGCGCGATGACGCCGTTGATGCGGTAGTGGTCGAGCGTATCTCCGGGCGCGAGGTTGGACATGGGCGAAGTTGGTTCGATTGTTTCACACGGACTCGTAAAGAATGAGTGAAGGAAGCGCGAGGATTCTATACTCGAGTCAATTTGATTCCCCCGGAGGTTCGATCGATGGCCACTGTGTGGCTGAAGAGGTCCGCGGCCTTAGCGCTGGCGGTTGGCGCATTTTCGTTTTGTGCGATGGCAGTCGCGCAGGACAAGGATAAAGGGAAAGAGAAAGAGACGGCTCCGGCGGCTCAGACCGTGGCGCCTCCTGATTCGATGACAGAAGGCACAGTCACGATTGGCGGCCAGGCGGTAGCATACAAAGCCATCGCGGGGACGATCACGGTGGGATCGACGGAGGCACAGGATGCGACGCTGGCGGCGAATGGAAGTATTTTGCCGGATTCGGGCGTGAAGCCTGCGACGGATCCGAATGAGGCTCCGGCAACGGCGCGGATGTTCTACGTGGCGTACTTCAAGAAGGATGCTTCCGGGTCACGCCGGCCGCTGATGTTTCTCTACAACGGAGGACCCGGGTCCGCAACCATGTGGTTGCATCTTGGGACGTTCGGTCCGCGACGGGTTGTGGTTCCTGATACGAAGCACCAGGCGGCGGCGCCTTACTCAGTGGTTGAGAACCAGTATTCGCTGCTGGACGTTTGCGATCTCGTGTTCATCGATGCGCCGGGAACGGGGTTGAGCCGTACTTTCGGCAAGGAGAAGGCGAAGGCTTTTTATGGAATCGATGCGGACGGACATGCGTTCGCGAGGTTCATTCATCGATTTCTCTCGAAGTACGACAGATGGAATTCGCCGAAATACCTGTTTGGCGAGAGCTATGGAACTCCACGATCGGCGGTTTTAGCGGCGGATTTGCGCGACGTGGATCTGAATGGAATTGTGCTGCTGTCGCAGATTCTGAGTTTTGATAACTCGGTTGATGATCCGAGGTGGAATCCGGGCGTTGACCAGGCTTATGCGCTGGCTCTGCCCACGTATGCCGCGACGGCGTACTACTTCAAGAAGCTGCCGACGCAGCCGGCGGTTCTGAAGCCGTTTCTCGCGGAGGTGGAGAAGTACGCGCTCGGAGAGTACATGACGGCGCTGCTGAAGGGCAGCGAACTCGGTGACGAGGAGAAGAGGGCGGTTGCGGAGAAGTTGCACAGCTATACGGGATTGCCGGTGGAGTACCTGATTCGTTCGGATCTGCGGGTGGTGGGCGGAGATTTCTCGAAGGCTTTGAAGCTTGACGATGCGACGACGATTGGAAGACTCGACACGAGGTTTCAAGGTCCTGATCTCAATCCGCTGAGTGAAGGGGCGGAGTACGATCCCCAGAGCGATGCGATCAGTTCGGCATGGACGGCGGCAATCAATGACTATCTGCATAAGGATTTGAAATACGGACAGGAGAGCACGTATTGGAGTTTTGGCGGCGCGGGTGGGGACTTTACCTGGGACCTGCGGCATCACGCGCCTGAAGGGCCGCCTGCGAATGATGTGGAGACGGGTGCGAATGTAATGCCAGACCTGGCTTTCAGAATGAAGCTCAATCCAAGCATGAAGATCATGCTGGCGGGGGGCTATTACGACCTGGCTACGCCGTACTTTGAGGGCATCTACGAGATGCATCATCTGCAGATTCCGAAGTCACTGCAGTCCAACATCCAGTACCACTACTACGAAGCGGGACACATGATCTATGTGAACGAGGGGATACTGAAGCAGTTCCGCACGGATGTGGCAGCGTTTATCAGGTCGACGCAGGATGGACACTAGGCTGAACCGGGAGCCGGGCTACTCGGCTCTCCATCAAGTGCCTGAGGAGCCTACTCCAAGGAGTTCTTCCCGTACGACAGGATCATCACTGACATAGAAAATCGGTTCCGGCTTTCTGTGCTCGATTATCTCGGTAATGCCGTTTGCACTGATGACCTCGTATGCGGGGTAAAATCCATGATTGCCTGTGAGGTGCAGCGGGCTCGAACTTTGCTCCTTACCGGATATCACTGCCAGCTTCTTCCCCTTCCAATCCTTTAACGTGAATTTCGCCGGTCCCCATGTGTAGTAGGTCAATGTGACTGATACATCTCTGCGCGTAAGTTCAGGCGGGAGCGTAAACCATCTTGGCAGTCTCGAATCTCCGTCGAGGGTAAAGGTTGACTCAACACAGCCACTGAACGCAAAACAAGAAGCGCACAGGGCAACGACAAGCAGGCACTTCTCCACCCGGCGAAAAACTCTCATCATCTTCGCTATCTTCACATCGCGGACATCGGAGGAAGATCCAGCCCAATCAACGCAATCCGGCGCAATCTTCATATCCCGTATTGTCGTGAATGTCTGTCTCGCGAGGTTCTTGGGTTGTTGCACTTCCGTAGCTGTCACACCTCTTTTTTCAGCCCGCCCGCGGCTGGGCTGAGGTTTCGGGATGGCGCTCGTGCCGCGGGCGAGGCTCTATGATGTTGTGAGCTTATGCACGGCTCTATGAGATTGCTCGCGGCTGGCCTGATGATTTTGTGGGGGCTGGCTTCTCCACCGTTGTGTACTGCGTCGGGAAAGAAGGAGTCGCGCAGACATCCGGCGCAGGAGACGGGCTTCCTCAATCGCAGAATCCAGATTGGCGCAGCTACTTACCGCTACCAGGTGTACTTGCCCGAGGAGTGGCGGCGTGATGATCGCAAGCAGTGGCCGGTGATCCTGTTTTTGCATGGGAGAGGCGAGCGGGGACAGGAAGGGATGTGGCAGACGCAGATCGGCCTGCCTCAGGCGATACGAGATCATCCGGAGCGCTGGCCGTTTGTCGTGGTGATGCCGCAGTGCGCAATGGATCGCTACTGGACCGACAAGGACATGCTGGCGATGGCGATGGCAGAACTCGATCAGGAGATCGGTGAATTTCGTGGCGATCCGGCGAGGACGTATTTGTCGGGATTGTCGCTGGGCGGATATGGGGCCTGGGAGCTGGCTCGGATGTACCCGAATCGCTGGGCGGCGGCGGCGATTGCGGCGGGAGGAATTTTCTGGAGTTATGCGCCGGAGCGCTGGCAACAGGCCCCGAAGCTGACTGCTGAGTACGCGCAGGCGGTGAGCAAAATTCCGATATGGCTGTTCCACGGTGCGGATGACAACATCGTGGTTCCGCGCCAGGATGAGCTGCTGTATGCGTCGTTGAAGGCTGCGGGAGGAAGGGTACGGTTCTGGCTATATCAGGGATTGAGGCACGATTGCTGGACCCGGACCTACCTGGAGCCTGAACTGCCGAAGTGGCTGTTATCACACCATGTCGATGCTCGAGGCGTGCCGCCGTTTGCAGAGCGGACGGTGATTCCGCTGCACCCGCCGGCGATGAAGCTGGCTCCGGCGCAATTGGAGAGCTATGTCGGGGATTACGTGGATAAGCGGGGGCTGGTGATGGTTTCGCTGTTCCGGCAAGGAGACCTGCTCTACCAGAAGAATCATTATGGGGAGGTTGCGGAGCTGGCGGCGGAGTCGTTGAATCTTCTGTTCTACCCGAACGGGAGCAGCATTACGAGGATTGTGGTGGAGCGAGACTCGCAGGGGCGGGTGACGGGGCTTGTGTTGCGGGACGACCGGCACGAGGAGCGGTGGGAACGGATCAAGGCGGCGTTGCGTAGTCATAATCAGCCGGATTGAGCCTGGGCAGACGAGGCATGGCCGGGCTGCGCAGGGCTGGATGCGGCGCTTAGAATTGCCGGGCAGCGAGAAGGAGGTCGGGAATGTATTGCAGCGGATGTGGTCAGCCACTTGCGGCGGGGCAGCCGGTTTGTGCGCAGTGTGGGCGTCCTACGGGTGCGGTTCCGCCACCGCCTGCTCCGCCGATTCCGAATATTGCGTTTGAGCTGGCAAACTATGCGAACCGCGTAAGGGCATTGAGCACGGTGTGGTTCATCTATGGCGGGCTGGTGCTGGTTACGGGTCTGATTGGGTTGTCGTTTGCGAGCTCGGTGTTTAATGGCGGATTTGGACCGTGGATGCACGGGCCCTGGGCGCGAGGCGGATTCCCATTTGGTCCGGAGTTCGGGCCGGCGATACTGCGGTTTGCGTGGGTGATGGTGATTCTGCGGGCCGCGCTGGCGTTTGTAGCGGGATGGGGGTTGATGGAGCGGGCGCCATGGGGACGTGTGGTGGCGATTGTGGCGGCGTTCCTGAGCATTCTGAAGATTCCGATTGGAACGGCGCTGGCAATCTGGACACTGGTGACGCTGCTGGGGTACAGAAACACGACTTTGTACGATCAGCTGTGAAGGCGGAGGCCGGAGCTCAGTTGCGGGCTGCGCCCATGAGCACCAGGGAGCGCTGGGCGAAGGGCGAGTAGGCGAGAAGGGCCATGCATGCGAGCGCCAGGCCTGTATTGATGTGGTGCAGCAGGAGCAAGGGCGAGAGTGCCCAGAGCACGTCGGCAAGCAAAAGAAAGGGCCAAATCTTCAGGATACGGCCGGGCATGCGTGGAGCGCGCAACGCGATGGCGGAGATGAGATAGGCACGGACCGCAATGAGGATGGCGGCGGTGCCTACGAGGATGTAGAAGATCGCTGTCGCCGCCCTGAAAGGCGAGAGCAGGTCTTCGATCTCGCGCAGATTGGCTAGAGCGCCGACATAGAATCCCACATACATAACTTGAAGAAGCAGGAAGGACGCCCGGACAACGTTGTGCGGAGCTTCGGGAAGTTCGGCGGGAGTGGGCAGTAGTCCGGGAGAGTCTTCTTGTTTCGTCGCCGCGAGAGGGGTGGAATCAAGCTGATCAGGCTGCTCGCCTGTCTGGGCACTCGCAGGTTCCGAGGCGATGCGCTGGACCGGAGCCACGAATCTGTAGCCGCGGCGAGCGAGAGTCTCGATGAACCGGGGGTTCGTGGCTGAATCCCCAAGGGCTTCGCGGATGCGATTCACCGCAGAGTTGAGGCCGTGCTCGTAGTCGACAAAGGTGCCGTCGGACCAGATGGCCTGAGAGATTTCTTCACGGGTAAGAACCTCGCCCGGCCGGTCGAGGAGCATCAGGAGTACCTGGAAGGGCTGGGCGCTGAGCCTGATCCTGATTCCCTGCTTACGCAGTTCTCCGGTTGAGGCATCCACCTCGAAGACTCCGAAGCGAAAGCGCGGCGGTGACTCAGGGTCTGACATTTCCTACGCTCAGTTTATCTGAGGGAAGGGTGGTTTTCGTGCTGGGCGACGCTTGTACAACTCGGCAGAAGGTCATGGGATGCATGCATTTGGCCGGTGAGGTTCATTGGCGTTGTGTTTGAGGCATCAAGTATTGCAGGGTAGCGGTTGATGGTGGCAGATTGCGAGATATGAAGGTCGGGTTGCAAGGGTGGTTAGGGACGGTATTGGGAATTGTGGCGGCTTTAAGCTGCTCCGGAACTTCGCCGCGGGTATGGGCTGAGGCGCCAGCGAAGGCTGTGAGCGCCTTTGACAATTACGCCGGAAGGGTGGAGGCGCGGCTTGCGCAACAGCACAGATCGGCGACGGACTTTTTGGCCAAGGTGGGAACGGGCGGGAAGACAGATGAGCAGCTGCGACGGGGCGAGGTGGTGATCGAGAAGTTGACGCCGGATAAAGGCGAAGTGCCGGGCGGGCTGCTCCATGACTGGCGAGGCACGGCATTTGTAAAGGGTGCCAGGGCGGAAGATTTCGAGCGGCTGATGAAGAACTTCACGGGGTATCCGCGCACGTACTCACCGCAGGTCGTAAGAGCAGAGGTCGTAGCGCCGCGCGGCGAGCCGGTTCCGGATCACTTCACGTCAGAGATGCGGGTAAAGCAGAAGCACATGATCACTGTAGTGCTGGACTCGACGTATGACGTGAGGTACGGCCGGCGCAACCCGGGGTACGGATGGAGCATATCGCGGAGCACAAAGATTTCGGAGATTGAGGACGCGGGAACGGCGAAGGAGCGAGTTCTTCCGGCGAATAAGGATCACGGATATTTGTGGAGGCTGAATACCTACTGGAGCTATGAGGAACGCGACGGCGGATTGTACATGCAGCTTGAGTCGATCTCTCTAACGCGCGGAATTCCTACGGGGTTGGGATGGATGATTGGACCGTTCGTGGAGAGCGTGCCGCGCGAGTCACTCGAATTCACACTGGAGAAAACGCGTAAGGCGCTGGAGAGATAGGAGAAGGCGATGAGTACTGCGATGGCAGGGTCTTCCGGATTTGCAACAGCGAAGCGGGTGAATCGCTCGCTGACGGCGGCCATGGAGAAGAGAGCGCTGACCTGGATGGCGCAGCGGGCTCCGCGATGGGTGACCTCGGATGGATTGACGCTGCTGGGATTGTTAGCGCAGATCGGAGCAGGGGGGTTCTACGTGCTCTCGCGCGAGAACAAGTACGCCTTGCTGGGAGTGATTGCGTGCATCGTGCTGAACTGGTTTGGCGACAGCATGGATGGGACGCTGGCGCGCGTGCGGAATCAGCAGCGGCCGAGATATGGGTTCTACGTTGATCATATGATGGACATCTTTGGGGCGACGGCGCTGATGTGCGGGCTGGGGATGTCGGGGTTTGTGCACTGGCCGGTGGCGATTGCGATGCTGGTGGCGTTTCTGCTGCTCTCGGCGGAAAGCTACCTGGCGACGTATACGCTCTCGACGTTTCAGATGTCGCAGGGTGTTTTCGGGCCGACGGAGATTCGGATACTGCTGATTATCGGAAATGTGGCGCTGCTGCGGAGTCCTTATGCGGAGGTGTTCGGGCACAGGTATCTGCTGTTTGATGTGGGCGGAGTGATCGCGGCAAGCGGAATGATGGTGATGGCGGTGGCGATTACGCTGCGGCATACGGCGGAGTTGTATCGGCAGGAGCGGCTCAAGTAGATCATTCGGTGCGGAGAGCCTTGAGCGGGTCGACGCTGGCGGCACGGCTGGCGGGTGCAGCGCTAGCGATGAAGGCGACGAGAGTAACGCCCACGATTGCGAGCATGTAGGTGAGTGCGTCGAGAGGCTGCACTCCGTAGAGGGATGAGGAGAGGGCTCGTCCGATGGCGAATGCGAGCGGGATTCCGGCGATCACTCCGATGACGGTGAGCAAGAGGCTGTCGCGGAGGATCATCCAGACGACCTGGCCGCGTCCCGCGCCCATGGCCATGCGAACGCCAATCTCGGCGGTGCGGCGGTTCACGCGGTAAGCTAGCGTTCCGTAGAGGCCGGTGGCTACGAGAACCACGGCGAGGATGCCGAAGCATCCGGCGAGGCGGGCGAAGAGGGTTTGGCTCGAGATGGTGAGGTTGTACTGGTCGCGCTGCGTCATCGGCTTGATCAGCGGCAGATTTGGATCGATCTGCTGAACAACTTTGCGCGCGGAAGGCAGAATCGCAAGCGGGTCGCCATGGACGCGAAGCTCGACGTCCATTTTGCCGGCGATGGGGATTTGCGCGTACTCGTACCAGGCCATCGGAATGGGCTCTTCATCGATGCTGCGGTACTTGTGATCTTTGACGACGCCGACGATTGTCATCTGGTATTGTCCATACTCTGAGCCGATCACGTGTCCGAGCGGGTTCTGGTTGGGAAAGAATCGTTTTGCGAACTGCTCGTTGATGATGCCGACGTGCGGCGAGGTTTCGGTATCTGAATCGGCGAAGTCGCGTCCTGCGAGTACCGGCACGCCGAGAGTAGTGAAAAAGGCGGGGCCGGCAACGTTGCTGCGAACGGTTCGAGAGCTGCCGTTTGGAACGTCAGGCAATCGGCCATCAACCGTCATGTCGCTGTTGTTGGATGACCACGAGCCGATGCGCCACGCCATCACGGTCACAGACTCAACACCGGGCAATTCGCGCAGTTTGCTGATCAGGTCCCGGTAGAAGGCTTTGCCCTGCGAAACCGAGGTGACGTGAGGATTCACTCCGAAAACGACGAGGCCATCGACACGCAGCCCGAGCGGGGTGTTCTCGAGATTACGTAGCGTGCGGATGAGCAAGCCAGCGCCGACGAGTAGAACCACGCAGAGCGTCATCTGAAAAGCAACCAGGATGCGAGCCCCACGCGATCTTCCGGCGTCGGCGTTGGAAGTTGCGGCTGATGTCTTCAGGCTGAGGGCGGGACCGGCTGCAAGAGCGATCCGCAACGGGGCCAAGCCGAAAATGAGAGCGGACACAACGAGGATGCCTAGCGCGAAAGCCAACACGGTGCGATCAGGAGCCAAACTTGACTCGATCTGAGCCCACGAGGCGAGGGCGCGGGTTGCCATCTTCGCGAATACCCAGGCAAGCACGCCGCCGGTGGCGACCAGAAGCAGGCTTTCGGCGAGCAGCTGGCGGAGGAGGTCGCGACGCCCCGCACCGAGAGCGAGCCTCATGCTGAACTCGCGCTGTCGCGCCGCATTCCGAGCAGTCAGGAGCATGACCACGTTTGTCAGGGCTATCAGGAGAACAAAGCCAACCATTGCCATCAGCATGCGGAGGGGACGACCGTACTCTTCACTGAAGCCGGGGAAGCCCTTTGCTTCTTCCAGGCTGAGGGTTGGGGGCTTTTCGCCAGCCGCTGGAGAACCCAAGCCAATGTATGCTGCGCGCTGGAACAGCGGGTTGAGAGCTGCCGCGGCTTGTTGCTTGTTCACGTCCGGTGCGAGCCGGCCGATCATGCGCATGCACCACCAGGTTGGATTGGCAGTGTAGGTCTTTCCGTCTTCAAGGGGATTTCCCCAGGCGTTCAGTTCGGGGCGGATTTGCAGAGGAATCCAGAAGTCGGTTGAGCTACCCGATTCGAGGCCTTCAAAGCCTTCTCCGGAGACTCCGACGATGGTGAAACCGATGCCGTTGACGTAAAGAGTTGTTCCAAGCACATCAGGGTTTCGCGCGAAGCGGCGAGTCCAGTAGTTGTAGCTGATGACGGCGATCGGCGCGTGGTCCTTTTCGTCCTGTTCGGTGAATCCGCGACCGTGCGGAAGCTTGACGCCGAGGCCGGAGAAGAAGGTGCCGCTGACCATGTCGCCTTCAGCTTCTTCGGGCTGGGCGCCGTAGCGAACTGCGACCTTGCTGCCGGAGAGGGGAACGTAGGCGATCGCGTTCGAGAGGCCGGGGTGCTGATCGCGCAGAGTCTCGTAGACAGCGTACGAGAGCGTCTCTCTGGAATTGATAGTGCCGGTTCCGCGCGGTGCGTTCGATGGGCGAAGGTAGACGAGGCGCGTTGGATCAGTGACAGGCAATGAGCGCAGAAGGACTGCGTTCATCACGCTGAAGACAGCGGTGTTCGCGCCGATGCCGAGGGCAAGCGTGAGGATTGCCGTGAGCGCGAAGCCGGGACTGTGGAGAAGAGAGCGCAGGCCGTAGCGAAGATCGCGCATGATGCTGTCGAACCATTGAATGCGGTTGCGCAGGTAGAAACGCTCCTTTGCGGCGCGGACGCTGCCGAATTCGACGTGTGCACGGCGGTGAGCTTCATCGGCGCTCAGACCTTCGGCGCGAAGCTCGTCAGCTTCGAGTTCCAGATGAGCGCGAACCTCTTCGGCAAAGTCTTCGGCACTGCGCTTGTGTTTGGACATTGGCTCAGCTCTCCTCGTTCCGGGGCTCGAGGATCAGGCCCATGGCGCGGGTGAGACGTTTCCACTGGCTTGTCTTATCGAGCAGTTCGGCGCGGCCCTTCGCTGTAAGCGAATAGAAGCGGGCCTTCCGGTTGTTCTCGCTGACTCCCCATTTGGCCTGGATGAATTTCTTGTCTTCGAGCCGCTGGAGGGCGAGGTAGAGGGAGCCGTGATCGACGAACAGCACCTCTTCGGACTGGCGCTGGATAGAGCGTGCTACCCCCTGACCGTGGCAGGGTCCCAGTAGAAGGGTTTTCAGGATAAGGATGTCTAGGGTTCCCTGGAGGAGGGCGATGCGGTCGTCGTTGTTTTCTTGGGTCGGCATTCGACACGAGTATCTGCCCTGCTTGGGTCGGATGTCAACAGGAGTGTGACGGATGGGCGTAGGAAGCGAGAGAGCAGGTGAACTAGCGGGTGGGAGTGGGTGCGGTGACAGGCCGTTGAGGTCGCGCACTTGTTGCAGGCGCGAGCGCGGATTTCACAACCGGAATAGCTGTGCGAGGCTGGACAACTGTGGCTGGTTTGGAGGAGTTCGTTGTCTGTGTCGTAGGTGAAACTTGCTTCGGACTCGCCGTTATGGCCGGGCTTGGAGCCTGCCTGGTGATTGGCTGACGGGGGGAAGCGGCGGATCCAGGTTGAGGAATCAGTGGGGCGGGGTGAACGAGAGAGGCTTTCTGAATGGTTGAATCTTCGACGTCGCCGGGGAACCGCTCGTCGTCCTTACCCGCGATGGCGACTTTCATGATCTGCATCCAGATGGGAAGTGCAGCGCGGGCTCCGGTTTCCTTTTCGCCCAGTGATTGGCGGCTGTCGAAGCCGACCCAGACGCCACAGGTGACGGACGGGGAGAAGCCGAGGAACCAAGCGTCGGTGTAGTCGCTTGTAGTGCCGGTCTTGCCGCCGAGAGGATGGTTCAACTGGGCAACGGCGGCGCCGGTGCCGTGGGCGGTGACGGCGCGGAAGAGCGTCATCATGGTGCGCGCAGTTTGCTGGCTGATGATCTCATCTACGGCGGGAGCATCTTCCCACAACGTGATGCCGTCGGCATTGGTCACTTTGCGAATGAGTCGCGGCTTGACGCGAATGCCGTCGTTGGGAAAGACGGAGTACGACGTGACCTGCTCTTCAAGTGTGATTTCGGCTGCGCCGAGAGCAACGGGAAGATAGGCCGGAATGTCAGTGGTGACGCCGAACTTGTGAGCGGTCTCAATGACTTTGCGAATGCCGACGCGGGCGGCGAGTTTAACTGCCGGAACGTTTCGCGATTCGGCGAAGGCATTGGTGATGGTCATCGCGCCTTTGAAGTCGTTCTCGTAGTTGTGGGGCGCGTAGATTCCGAAGCTGACAGGAGCGTCGACGATGATATCGTCGGGTTTGGTGCCTTCCTCGACCGCTGTTGTGTAGACGTAGGGCTTGAAACTGGAGCCGGTCTGACGCTCGGCCTGCGTGGAACGATTGAACTGAGACGTCGCCCAGTCACGGCCGCCGATCATGGCGAGAACGTCGCCGGTGGTGTTGTCCATGGCCAGGACCGCGCCTTGCGCGCCGGAATCCTGCTCGAGAGTTGCGCGGCGAGCGACGCCTTCGAAGGTGTCGGCGAGGTGGATGTAGATGACGTCGCCGGGTTTTATGAGCGCGTCGCCGTAGCGCTGACCGGTCCAGGCCCAGTCTTCGGGAAGGAGCACAACCAGGTTCGAGCCCACGCGAGCGTGGATTTCCAAGGGCCGCGACTGAGTGACGAGCGCATGTACATAGTCGCCTGCCCGCGAAACAGTGGCCCAATCGGGGTGCTTGTAATCGTCAAGCGCGGTACCGGCGGCGAGAACATTCTCAAGTTTGCCCTTCCAGCCGTGTCGACGTTCGTAGGCGGCGAGGCCATCGGCGAGGGCTTTGTTGGCGGTCTTCTGCAGATCGAGATCGAGTGTGGTCTGAACACGAAGGCCAGCTTCGTGGACCTGCTCGGTTCCGAACTTCTTTTCGAGTTCGCGACGGACTTCCTCCTGGAACCAGGGAGCAACGGACGACTCGGGCTGGTTGATATTAAGTCCAAGAGGAGATTTTCGGGCCTGATCGGCTTGCTGGTGAGTGATAACTCCGTCGGACTCCATTTCGCTGAGGACGAGGTTGCGGCGGCGGAGAGCTTTCTCAGGATTGATGAGCGGCGAATAGGCACCGGGGGCTTTTGGGATGCCAGCGAGGAGTGCTGCCTCTGTCAGATTCAGGTCTTTCGCGTGCTTGCTGAAGTAGAACTGCGAGGCGGCTTCAAAGCCGTACATTCCGCTGCCGAGATAGATCTGGTTGCCGTAGAGGGTGAAGATCTGTTCCTTGGTAAAGGCGCGCTCGATTTGAATGGCAAGGATGGCTTCCTGCGCCTTGCGAGCGGCGGTGCGATCGAAATTGAGGAACAGGTTGCGCGCAAGCTGCATGGTCAACGTCGAAGCACCCTGGCCGCGGCCGTGCGTGCGCAGATCATGCATGAGAGCGCCAGCGATGCGGAAGACATTGATGCCCCAGTGGGAGTCGAAGTTTTTGTCTTCGATGGAGATGACGGCCTGACGGAGGACGGGGGCGAAGTCGTTGTAGTTGACGATGATTCGTTTCTCGAGCGCGAAAGACCCGATGATGCGTCCTTTGGCGTCATAGAGGTCGGTCATTGTGGACGGGCGGAAGCGCTCGAGGTCATTGATCTGGGGAAGATTGACAGAGAAGACGAGCATCAGGCCGCTGAGAGAGCCGGTAATGATGGCAAGGAGGAGGAGAACGAGAAGGGCGGCCTTGCCTGCCAGTTTGCGTTTGCCACGCGGTTGTTTCGGCAACACGGGCGCGGGCCGGAGCCTGTGGGTACGGCCAAGGCCGGGCGGTGGCACCGAATGTGCAGAGGGGGCAGCCAAGACAAAGCCTCAAATGGCAATCCTCTCGGTTCAGCCGGTTGATATCGCTGAAGGGGGAATGCCTACTATCAAGGCTAGCATGGGTTTAAGTCGGCCGCTGTGAGGGCAGGAAGCGGCGAACCACGCGGTGCAATTCCGGGAAAGTTGGATTATTCCCGCCCAAGCAGAGCTTGGACGGGACACCCACGGTTCTGAGAAACGTGGAGATTGTTCCCGCCCAGGCAGAGCTTGGATGGGGCACCCACGGTTCCGAGAAACGTGGAGATTGTTCCCGCCCAGACAGAGCTTGGATGGGGCACCGTAATTTCCGGGAAGTTGGATTATTCCCGCCAAAGCAGAGCTTGGATGGGGCACCCACGGTTCCGAGAAACGGGGAGATTGTTCCCGCCCAGGCAGAGCTTGGATGGGGCACCGCAACTCCGGGAAAGTTGAATTATTCCCGCCCAAGCACAGCTTGGACGGGGCACCCGCGGTTCCGGGAATTGCCGGGCTAGCTGTTTTTGGCTTTGAGAAGTTCGAGAGCCTTGTTGAGCGGCTCGTCGCCCTTGTTTTGCTGAGGAGTGTCGTCGTCGACGTCGTCATCCTGACTCTGTCCGACGAGGACATTGGGCGCAACTGCTTCATCCTGAATCTTTTTACCGTCGGGTCCCTCGTATTTGGCTATGGTGAGGAGGAGGGCCGCACCGTCGGGGAGCTCGATGGTTTTCTGGACGGAGCCTTCGCCAAAGGTACGTTCGCCGACGACATCGCCACGCTTCGCGCCTTCGATGGCGTCCGCGGCTAGCTCGGCAGCGCCATAGGTTCCGCGATTGACGAGGACGGCCACTGGAGCGCTGGTGATGAACTTGGAAGGATCAGCGCTGAAGGTCTGCCTGGGAAACTTTTGACCTTCGAGGACTGCGATAGTGCCCTGATTGATGAAGAAATTGGCGAGGCGCATGCCCTGCTCTGGCTCGCCCTCGGAGACATCCCGGAGGTCGAGGAGGATTTTGCGGGTCTTTCCGGCGGACTTGATTTTGGCCGCGACCTGATCCACACGATCGGTGGTGAGCGCGCCGGGCTTAATGTAGAGGATGCTGGAGTTCTCGTATTGCTGATCGCTCAGGGCCGGAGATGGAATGACGGTGCGGGTGAGGGTGATCTTGTCCGGATCTGGTTTACGGGGGCGAACAACCGAGAGCGTAACTGTGCTGCCGGCCTTGCCTTCAAGCATGAGGCGGATGACTGCCAGCGAGAGTTCGCGTGTTGAGGTATCGCCGATGGACTCGATTACGTCGCCGTCGCCGAGATGCTCACGATCGGCAGGCGAATTTGGAACGACGCTGACGATGGTGGCGTAGCCGTAACGTTTGGAGACTGTGACACCGATCTGGGCGACTCCGGAAGTAGGCCGGTCTTTGTAGATCTTGTATTCGGTGGGGGTGAGATAGCTGGAGTCGGCATCGAGGGACTCAAGCAAGCCGTGGAGCGCGCCTGTGGTGACGGTGTTGATGTTGGGGTCGGTGACGTAGTCGCTCTGGACTCGTTTGAGGACTTCGGCATAGACGTGCATCTGGCGGTAAGCGCCATCCTGTTCGCTGCCGGCATGGACACCGAACATGCCGAATTCGCCCATTGCAAAGCCAAGACCGAGGGCGGCGAAGATGGTTGCGGCTAAAACGAAGGACAGGCGCTGAAAGAATCGGGACACACACACCACCGAGAGCGGCTTCTTATAGGGAAGCAGGCCGCTAATGTATAGACGCAATGATAGCGCAAGGGGTGATTCCGCGAGATCGGAGATTAGGTATTAGGGAACAGGCAGGGAGCGAAGGTAATGCTAAGGGGGAAGAGCAGATTGGGCGATTGGTGGCGGGGGAGAGGCTCGAACTCTCGACCTTGGGGTTATGAATCCCACGCTCTAACCAGCTGAGCTACCCCGCCGGGGGGACGGAGAGAATACGCCTGATGGGCGTAATCTCGCGCCACTCTTGATGATACGGGCCAGTTTAGGCTGGGTCAATTCCTTGAGGGGCGGATTCCTGAAGGCAGTAACAGGGAGAAGCCAAGTCTTGTAGACTCGCGTGCATGAGCAGGTTACGGATCGCCGGGGTGATTCCGGCAAGGCTCGCCTCGACGCGGCTGGAGCGGAAGGTGTTGCGAGGGCTGGCGGGACGACCGATGGTGGAGTGGGTATGGCGAGCGGCGGCGGGAAGCGGGCTGATGGATCCGGTGGTGGTGGCGACCGATTCGGATGAGGTAGCAGAGGTGTGCCGGGATCGGGGGATCCCAGTGGCTATGACGTCGCCCCTTTGCGCCAGCGGGTCAGACCGGGTGCGCGAAGTGGCGCGGCAGATTGAGAGCGATGTGTACGTGAACATCCAGGGAGACGAGCCAACTTTGACTGCGGAGTTCTTCCCTCCCCTGCTGGGGCTGTTCGAAAGAGCTGAAGTCCAGGTGGCGACCCTGGCGGTGCGGTGTCCCGCGTCGGATGTTCACAACCCTAACGCGGTGAAGGTGGTTACAGCACTGGATGGGAGGGCGCTGTATTTTTCGCGGGCGACCATTCCTTTTGATCGAGATAGTTCGGGGTTCTCGGGATACCGGAAGCACCTGGGTATCTACGCCTATCGGAGGGCGGCGCTGGAGAAGTTCGCGGAGCTGCCAGGTGGATGGCTGGAGTCGATCGAAAAACTGGAGCAGTTGCGGCTGCTCGAAGCGGGAATGAATATCTATGTTGCGAATGCGCCGGCGGATACGATCGGCGTGGATACGGAAGAGGATCTGCAGAGGGCGGAGTCGGTGCTGTTCTCGCGGGAAGCGAGTGGGGAGTAGCCAGTTGCCAGTTGAATGATGTCGCGAGCTCTGGGTAAAAGCAATTAGCTGGTTTTCTGAATTGCGCGCAAGAATCGGAGTGTAGGAGAAACGCAGATCGCGCAACATGATTGCATGACGAACAAAGTTCAACTCGCAGCGAAGAAGACGACGATCGAAAACGTACAACGAATCGACGCGGAGCGGGCGTGGCAGCAGCTCTGTGAACGTGATCGCACTGCGCGTTTTTTCTACGCGGTGACAACTACCGGCGTATTCTGCCGGCCGGAGTGCAAGAGCCGTAGACCGTTGCGGGAGAATGTGCGGTTTTTTGGAACGGTGATTGACGCGCAGGGTGCCGGATTCCGGGCTTGCAAACGGTGTAAGCCTTTGTCCGCTTCATCCGGCAGATCTCTGGATTCAATTCGCAAGCACCTGGAGAGCAATCTCGATCGCGCGGTGCCGCTGGCGGAACTGGGGCGCGTCGCGGGGATGAGCCCCTTCACGGTGCAGCGCGCGTTCAAGCAGGAGATGGGAGTCAGCCCGCTGCAGTATCAGCGTTCGCTACGGGCGGGCCGGCTGCGGGATGCTCTGAAGCAGCAAGGGCGCGTAACAGATGCGATCTACGACGCGGGGTTCGGTTCATCGAGCCGGGCCTATGAGGGCACGCAGCTTGGAATGACTCCGGCGCGGTTTGCACAGGGAGGAAAGGGCGAACAGATTCGCTGGTGCGCGGCGCGCTCGCCGTTCGGGTGGATGGTGGTGGGGAGCACGGATCGCGGGCTTTGCTGGTTGTCGCTGGGCGAGACGCGCGAGGAGGCGGAGGGGGGCTTGCGGGAGGAGTTTCCGGCGGCTGAGTTGCGACGGGATCCTTCGATGTCAGAGATGGTGGAGATGGCTCTTGCCAGCGTACGCGATGGATCGGATTTGTCGAAGCAGGGAGCGCTCGGCGGCGGGCTGGATCTGCGCGGCACGGTTTTTCAGCTGCGTGTCTGGCAGGCCCTGCGACAGATTCCTCGCGGAGAGACGCGGAGCTACAGCGAGTTGGCGCGGGAGATGGGCGAGCCGAATGCAACGCGTGCCGTTGCGCGAGCGTGCGCTACGAATCGCGTGGCGTTGATTGTGCCATGCCATCGCGTGGTGGGGGCGGATGGGTCGCTGACTGGATATCGCTGGGGCGTGGAGCGGAAACGGGAGCTGCTGGCAGCAGAGAGAGGGTGAGCTAGTTCCCACCCTTGCTTCGCAAGGATGGGGCACCCGCGGTGGAGAGAGGTTGAGCTGGTTCCCACCCTTGCTTCGCAAGGATGGGCACCCGAGATTTCAATTGATCAGCAGGTTCCGTGGCGCTGGACGTTGAGCCATGTTTTTTCTGACTGTGATGCGTCGGCGTTGAAGCTCCACACAGAACTGGTTGATCCCGCGTCATCGCACGCCCCGCGGCGAAGGATGGGAAGGCTCAGGAGACTGCCTGCTCTGGCAGCAAATAACCCGAACGCGGCGATGGAAAGAGTAGAAAGAATGCCATGAGCCATGAGGTGATTCCTCTCCATGTGGTACAGCGTGCATTCCGGACTCCGGATAGTTGGAGAGCCGGAATGCAGTTCGATTAGAGGCGGAAGCCGCCGGCGGCGTGGATGGACTGGCCGTTGATCCAGTTGGAGTCTTCTGATGCCAGCAGGGCGGCGGCGGTGGCGATGTCCTTCGGCTGTCCGATGCGGCCAAAGGGTGTGCGCGATTCGATTTGCTTCTGGAAGTCGCTATCGATGAAGCCTGCACCGTGAGTGCCTTCGGTTTCAATCATGCCCGGGTTAAGGGAGTTGACGCGAATCTTCTTCGGTCCGAGTTCCTGGGCGAGAGAAGCGCTGATCGTATCGACGGCTCCTTTGGTTGCGCTGTACACCGCAGCCTGGGGCGCTCCAGCAGCGACGACTGAACTGATGTTGATGATGCTACCGCCGTTAGGGCTGAACTGCGCCACGGCAGCCTGGGTGACGAGGAGGAGTCCGAGAACGTTGAGATTGAATTGCTTATGGAAGTGATCTGGGGTGATCGCTTCGAGAGGGCCAAACTCGTAGATGCCGGCGTTATTCACGAGAATGTCGATGGGGCCGAAGGTTTTGACGACGGTGTTGACGAGCGGGCCGATGGAATCAGGGTCGGCCACGTTGGCCTGCACGGCGATGGCCTTGCCGCCGGCCTGCTTGATCGCGGCAACGACTTTTTCAGCTGCTTCCTTGCTGCCTGAGTAGTTGACTGCGACTGCCGCGCCCTGCGAAGCGAGTTCTTTTGCGATTGCTGCGCCGATGCCCTTGGATGCGCCGGTCACCAATGCTACTTTGCCCTGAAGCTTGCTCATTTCTGTGATCCTCCTTGTTGCCCGGCGTCCGTTTGCTTTCGACGTTTCGACAACTATCGAATTGATGTGGGACTCATACAGAGGATTCAGAAGGATTGTGAAAATCACAAAGAAAGCTGATTCAGCGGGTTGGGCAGGCGGTAGGGCTGAGGGACTGAAGATACGCCGAAAGGGCTTCGAGGACTCCGGGCTTGATGGAGAGGAAGGCGAACTTCCCTTCCCTGCGAACGTCGATGAGGCCGCTGGTCTGGAGTTCCTTGATGTGATGGGAGAGGGTGGCAGGGGCGATGGAAAGGGCTTCGTGCGCGGCGGTGCAGCCGAGGGGGCACTGAGAGCGGGCGATTGTTTCGAGAAGTTCGAAACGTTTGGGATCGGCGAGGGCCTTGAGGATGGCGCTGCGCTGGGCGCGGGTGAGGCGGACGGGCCTGGCGGCGGGGGTGGATTTCGTTTCTGGTTTGGTGGACGCCATGTTTACTTCGGAGGGTTGGATGCAATGGTAATGGATTGTGGGCAGGCCATCTCGCTTTGGATATCCCAGGTCTCAGAATCGAGACCTGGGCACCCCGTAACGAAGTCTGCAAAAGACAAACTGCGGGTTTTTCGACTTCGCCGATTCTGCCGGATCGGCTTCGCTCAGAATGACAGTCCGTTTTTGGTACTCAGCGACCTGGATTGATCAACTCATTTTTGTGCGACGGCGAGGAGGGTTTGGAAGTGAGGGGCTTTGTCTTCTTTGTAGACGACGGAGGTGTGCGCCCTGGAGAAGCCGGCATGTTCGAGCATGGATTCGAGTTCTGCTTCGCTGAAGCCCAGCCACTCGTCGGCGTAGATGTCGCGGGCCTCTTCGAAGCGGTGCTTGGCGAGGTCGAGGATAGCGATGCGGCCGCCGGGCTTGAGTATGCGGGCGGCTTCGCAGATGGCGCGGTCGGGATGGAGCGCGTGGTGAAGTGATTGCGAGAAGAACACGATGTCGACGGAGGCGTCGTCGACAGGTAGCTCTTCCATGTCGCCGAGGCGGTAGTCGACGTTTTTGACGTGATTGCGGCTGGCCTGTTCGCGGGCGAACTCGATCATCTTTGCCGATGAGTCGACAGCAATGACCTTTTCGGCGTTTTGTGCGAGGAGGAGTGAGAAGCTGCCGTCGCCGGCGCCGAGGTCGGCAATGATCTGCGGGGGCATGAGGCGGAGCAGCGCTTCGGCCATCGCTTTCCATGATTTGCCCGGAACGTAGTCTTTGCCATGACGGCCGGCGACGCTGTCGAAGAAGGCGCGCATCTTGTCCTGGCGCTTTTTGACGACGCGGCGAGCGGTGGCGCGGTCGTGGGGGGCTTCGGGTATTTCTTTTTGAGCGCGAGCGAGGAGATCGGCAATGACGTCGTTTCCATTACCGGTTGTGAGGCGGTAAAGGCTGTTCTTGCCGATGCGGCGATCTTCTACGAGGCTGGCCTGCTTGAGCTGGGACAGATGCGTCGAGATTGTGCTCTGACCCATGACCAAAATCTCCTGCAACTCGGCGACTGAGAGCTCTTCAGCCTTGAGCAGCAAGAGGATGCGGAGCCGGTTGGGATCGGCTACAACGCGGAGCATTTTGACAATTGACGCGGCCATGGGTTTCTGTTACATATCAATATATCACGATTCGTCGATGTAATATCGCCGATCACTGCTCACAACAAGGAGAACTGAATGGCTTCCTCAACCCTCGAACTGACCGAATACAAAGTTGCAGATCTCGCGCTGGCCGATTGGGGCCGGAAGGAGATTTCGATTGCCGAGCACGAGATGCCGGGCCTGATGGCCATTCGCAACAAGTACGCAGCGGAGAAGCCGCTGAAGGGCGTCCGCATTACCGGCTCCCTGCACATGACCATTCAGACGGCGGTGCTGATCGAGACACTGGTTTCACTCGGCGCAGAAGTTCGCTGGGCGAGCTGCAACATCTTCTCCACGCAGGATCACGCGGCGGCGGCGATCGCGGCCAGCGGAGTTCCGGTTTTCGCGTGGAAAGGCGAGACGCTGGAAGACTACTGGGAGTGCACCTACAAGGCGCTGAGCCACAAAGGCGGCAAAGGTCCGGAGCTGGTGGTTGATGATGGCGGAGACGTGACGCTGCTGATCCACAAGGGCTATGAGCTGGAAGAGGGCGACAAGTGGGTTGATTCACCTTCGAGCAATCACGAAGAGCAGGTGATCAAGGATCTGCTGAAGCGCGTGTACGCAGAGGACAAGCAGCACTGGCACAAGGTCGTGAAGGAATGGCGCGGCGTCAGCGAAGAGACGACGACGGGCGTGCACCGGCTCTACCAGATGATGGAGAAGGGCAAGCTGCTGGTTCCGGCGATCAACGTGAATGATTCCGTAACCAAGTCGAAATTCGACAACCTGTATGGCTGCCGCGAATCGCTGGCTGACGGCATCAAGCGCGCTACGGACGTGATGGTGGCGGGCAAGGTTGCTGTGGTTTGCGGATACGGCGATGTGGGCAAGGGCTGCGCGCACTCACTGCGCGGTATGGGCGCTCGCGTAATCGTGACTGAAGTTGACCCGATCAATGCGCTGCAGGCGGCGATGGAAGGGTTCGAAGTCACCACGATCGAAGACACGCTGGGACGCGGCGACATCTACGTGACGTGCACGGGCAACGTGGATATCGTCACGCTCGAGCATATGAAGAAGATGAAGGACCAGGCGATTGTCTGCAACATTGGACACTTCGACAACGAGATCCAGGTGGACCGCCTCAACGCAGAAAAAGGCGTAGAGAAGCTAAACATCAAGCCGCAGGTTGACAAGTACCGCTTCCCCGACGGGCATGAGATCTTCATGCTGGCTGAGGGAAGGCTGGTGAACCTGGGCTGCGCGACTGGACACCCGAGTTTTGTGATGTCGAACAGCTTTGCCAACCAGACGCTGGCGCAGCTTGATCTCTGGAAGAACAAGGACAGCTACAAGATCAACGTGTACACGCTGCCGAAGAAGCTGGACGAGGAAGTGGCCCGGCTGCATCTGGAGAAGATCGGCGTGAAGCTGACAAAGCTTTCGCAGCGGCAGGCGGACTATATCGGCGTGCCGGTGGAAGGGCCGTACAAGCCGGAGTTCTACAGGTACTAGTTTTCAGTTGCCAGTCTCCAGTTATCGGTTGGGGCCGGGAGAAATCCTGGCCCTTTCTGTTTTTGCCGTTCAGTTGAGTGCAAATGCCGCACTCCTGTTCTTTATGCCGCCCTCATTTGGATTTGATCGGCAGTACCGTACCATCTCCTCACCACTTCATCCATTGCGCGGTGTCGGGAGGTGAAGGGGTACATTGCATCGGGAAGAAGAGGTGCGAGTGTCACTCTCCTGGCTGGATCATTTCGGCTCGGTCGCAAGCATCCTGGGGCTGCTGATCGGACTGCCTGCGGTGCTAGCCGCGTTTTATCAAGCGCATAAAGCAAGGCAAGAAGCGCGGCAAGTTCGCGAAGGAAGCATGCACAGCCGTGACTGCCTGGAGTTCATTGTCGGCGATGGAACGACGGTAAACGTTGTGCCGCTCGAGACGTTGAACTGGTTGCCCCGTGCCGGAGATATCATCCTTCTTCCCGGAGACGGCGTAGGAGAAGGGACAAACTTTCTTCCGGGCGCCTACCTCGTCGAATCACTCGAGCACTTCTATGCTCCAGCCACACACAAAAGACGGCGCCCTCAGGAGGCACGGCTGACGAAAGTAGTTTGCGCAGTGACCACATTGAATCCGGCCTTCAGCAACAGAGACGTGAAGGAGGAAACAGCCGATGAAGCTCCCGAGCGAGTCGCATAGTCTGCAATCTCATTTGCGTCCATTGCCGAACAGGCGGTTCCATTGCCGCCACAGCGCGCTGTGCAGGAGATCTGTCTGCTCGGCTTTGAGAGCGGCATAGGATTTCTTCACGTAAATGTCGAACTCGGGTGGCCAACCGATGGTGGAGCGGCGCTCAGTGAAGTCGCCCTCGGCCCACTTGGCCATCACTGCCTTGTAGCCGACAACGTGTGTGACGAAATCGAGCAGGCACTGGGGCATCTGCTCTTCGACAACCAGGTAGGCTTTTTCAATGATGATCTTCTCGCGAATGTCGTTCAACGGCATGAAGATGGTGTTCATCCAGAGAATCCACTCCTTCAACTCGGAGTCGAGGATGGGCTCGCTGACGCGCTTGCCCTGTTTCTTGAGGAGCGAGCGATAGGCAATGTTGCCGGCTTCTGATGCTACGTAAAGCGGACCGTAGAACTCGTTCAGGCGCCTATTGACGAGGTCCAGCTTGTCGCGATGCTGATTGAGCATGCGCGCGCCAATGATGGTGATAAGGTAGCCCGCGAATGCAATCGTTATGGTGAGAAACAACGCATCGTGAAAGATGCTTGGAACCGACAGGACGTCCATATCAAGCCTTCGGGCAGCAGTATACCCGGATGACAGCAGCCTGCTTGTGATGCAACGCAGGCGACGTGATGTCTATTTGTCAGGTGTGCGCTTTGCGGATCCCGGCTTCGGGTTGTCGGTAGTGATCGCGATCTCAAAGACCTTTGGCCAGAGCTTGCCGGTAACGAAGAGGCGGTCATGCTGCGGATCGTAGGCGATGCCGTTGAGGACGGCTTCGTCGCTCGAGACTTGATCGCGGGGCATCAGGCCCGTAAGGTCGATCCAGCCGAGAACGCGGCCGTTGGCCGGGGAGATGCGCGCGATTCGGTTGGAGTGCCAGACATTGGCGTAGATCTCGCCGTGGATGAATTCAAGTTCGTTGAGCTGGGTGACGGGCTTGCCGTGATCTTTGACAGTGATGCGGCGGAGCTCCTTGAAGGTGTCCGGATCGAAGAAGCGCAGGGTGGCTGTTCCGTCGCTGAGGATGAGTGACTTCGGGTCGTGCGTCAGACCCCAGCCCTCGCTGCCGTAGCGAAAGGTGCGGAGGAGGCGGAAGGTGGCGCGGTCGTAAACGAGCGCGATGTGCGATTGCCAAGTGAGTTGGATCAGCGTGTTCTTCCACTCGGTGAGGCCTTCGGCGAAGTACTGGTCGGATACCAACTGCATGCGGAGGATGCGTCCAGTCTCGAGATCTTCCTCGCGGAGGGTGGATTGGCCTTTTCTTCCGGTGCTTTCGTAGAGATGGCCGTCGAGATAGATGAGCCCCTGGGTGAAGGCGTGCTGGTCGTGGGGGTAGGAGTGGATGATACGATAACGGTCGGCTCCGAGCGCCGACGCCGATGTGATCAGAGTGCAAGCGCATACGACAAGGCAGCGGAACGAGAAGAGGCGCATCTGTTCCGATTGTATGGCGCGACCAGCCGAAGTACCGCAACGTCGCCATAAACCGTTAACGACTCGTCGAAGGCTTTCTCACATAATCGGTGCTGCTTGCTTTGACCCATGTCTTGCCTCGGTCCTTGGTGAGCTCGGCAGTCTGGGTGAAGCCGTTTGGTCTCTGGACGTAGCGCACACGCAGCAACCACATCTGGTCAGCCGTGCCAATGCGATCGCGGTAGAAGGTCCAGCTATCGTTTTCCCAGATACCTTCATATACCTGGGCATTGAGATCGTCGGAGATCACGAACTCGCGCAGGCGATTCAGTGCTGCGTCGTAAGCCCAGATCACCATCGAATCGAAGAGCTTCTTACCGTCCTTTTCTTCAAACCGACGCTGGACGATCGCGCAACCGCCCAGCGCGGCCTCGAAGTGATTCGTTCCGCTTCCGTGACTTCCGGTTTCAGGGGTCAGATCCGCGGTGGCACTTACCCAGTCGCCAAGCAGGAAATCGAGCTTGTGCACTTCATTGTTTGCGCATGACGACTTCGGAGTTGGCGAGCCGGCCTGGCCGTCGGATTGCTTTTGCTGGGCATTTGCGGCGCCAGGCAAATACATAAAGCTCGCGAGGATGGCGCAGTTCCAGATTGCTTTACGCAGAGGGGTCATCCTGCGTGTTGTAAACGATCGCAATCTGGCCAGCGCATATTTTGTGACCTTTCGCATTTTTGAGAGGATAAACAGCTCTGAGACAGCGGCGGAGGATCGGTTTAGAATCAGTGCGAGTCAAAACTTCTCCTCAGATCAGGAGGGCTTATGAGCCGTTGCTTGCTTGTTTTTGCTCTCATCGTTCCTTTTGCTGCGTATTCCCAGAAAACTCCAAAACAGACCGAAGTAAA
>DATJEO010000277.1:0-5733 GCA_035496515.1 Occallatibacter sp. | reverse complement strand
CATCTTGGAACAAATCGCAAATCATCTCGCTGCTTGGTGATAAAGAAAGAGTCTCCCCCGTCAGAGGTCTGGGCTGTCCTCAAGTCGCGGAACACTTACATGTAGGGGTTGGCGGCGCATTGCAAGTAGAGTTCAAGCTCGCAGTGGGCTGGAGTGAAACAAACCGTTACCATTTCTGGCGAGCCCCCTCCTGGTGGAACCCCGGCCCCCTGCGGTTTCTGCGATGGTCGATGATCGGACAGTTTGTTCAAATCCGATAACTGCATTGGAATCAATGTCTTCCCTTCGCAATTTCGGCAACAGACTAACTTTCTCAAGCCACGATGCTTATGCTCTGCGGCACTTACAGCTGGCGTCGAAGCTCACTTATTTGAGAATTCATGCGGGCCACTTGACTTAGAGTCGGCACATTGCAATAAACTAAGAAAGTCCAAATGGGACAGGTTTGGGGGTGTAGCTAGTTGGCCGAAGTACGAATTCAAGAAGGTGAGTCTTTAGAAAATGCACTGCGGCGGTTCAAGCGCAAGGTACAGCAGGAAGACATCATCAAGGAAGTGAAGCGTCATTCCTACTACCTGAAGCCCGGTGAGAAGCGCCGTGTCAAAGCAGCATTGGCACGCAAGCGGAATCGCAAGAAAGCTCGTAAAGAGCAGGACTGAGTTCTCTTAACACAAGTCGTAAAAGTGCCGTCCAGCTTCCCTGATGACATGCGAAACTGGATGGCACCTTACGATTTCTTTATTTTGGTTTGCTTTAAGCTGAGCACAGCAATTGACCTCCGGTTGCGGAGATTTGCAGATCGCCGCTCTCTCTTTAGCGGCCCGGGCCCTTGTTGCTTTAGGACTTTCAAAGACGGGGAAACGGGACCGGCGAGCTCTCATGTTGATGGCCGAGGCCAGAGTGTCCCCTCTTTGGGAAAGCCGGCCATGGAATTCGTCGACAGGGTTTTGAAGTGTACTGACTGCGGAGCTGAGTTCGTGTTCACCGCGGGCGAGCAGCTTTTCTTTCACGATAAGCAGTTCAAGAACGATCCCAAGCACTGTAAGCAGTGCAAGGCGAAGCGTGCTAGCGGCGGGCGCGTGCGGGCTGAAACCCGTACCACCTGTTCGGAATGCGGCATGGAGACCACGGTCCCGTTCAAACCAACACAGGGCAGACCCGTTCTCTGCCGTGCGTGTTTCCAGAAGGAGATGAAGACCGGTCCTGCAATGCCGATCAAATCAACCACGGCTGCGACGAACTGAGCCCCTGAGCCCACTCAGCTCTCACAACCGTAGGCACAGAAATGAATTCTGTGCTTTCGCCTCAGTGCGATTTCCTGAGTGCCCGGTGACCGATGTCGCGCCGATAGTAGATTCCATCGAATTTGATCTGCGCCATCGCATCGTATGCCCGGCCAAGAGCCTGCTCAAGCGAATCTCCTGCAGCAGTCACTCCCAGCACCCGGCCCCCGTTCGTGACGATCTGGCCGCCATCCTCCGCCGTCCCGGAATGGAACACCTCTACACCCGGAATCTGTGCGGCTGCCCCAAGCCCGCTGATCGGTAAACCAGTCTTGTAGCTTCCCGGATACCCCGAAGAGCTGGCGATCACGCAGGCTGAGGCTCCCGAAGCCCAGCGCAGTGCAGTCTCAGAAAGCCTGCCGTCAATCGCTGCCTCCAGTGCGTCCACAAGGTCCGACTCCAGCCGTACCAGAATCGCCTGCGTCTCCGGATCGCCAAAACGCGCGTTGTACTCCAGCACCTGCGGCCCCTTGGCCGTCATCATCAGGCCGCAGTAGAGCACCCCGGTGAACGGCGTATTCTCCTCCGCCATCCCCCGCACAGTTGGCTCTGCAATGTGGTGCAGGATCCAATCCGTCATGGTGGGCTCCAGCATCTGGCTCGTGGAGTACACCCCCATGCCGCCCGTGTTCGGCCCCGTGTCGCCCTCCCCAATCCTCTTGTGATCCTGCGCCGGAACCAGCGGTGTCACGTGCTTGCCGTCGCTGAGGCAAAGAAAGCTCAGCTCCTCGCCCTCCAGGAACTCCTCGATCACAATCTGCTTTTCTGTCGATCCCAGCAGCGCTCCGCTGAACAATCCCTGCGCGCTTTCCACCGCAAAATGCCGGGTAGGGCAGATGATCACGCCCTTACCTGCGGCCAGGCCGTCGGCTTTCACCACAATCGGAGGATGGAAGTGCTTCAGAGAAGCTTCAACCTCTTTCACGCTCGTGCAAACCGCATAGTTCGCCGTCGGAATCTGATACCGCTTCATGAATTGCTTCGCGAACGCCTTGCTCGACTCGAGCTGTGCCGCTTCACGCGTCGGTCCAAAGACGCGGAAGCCGTGCTCGCGAAAAGCATCCACCACGCCCAGTGATAGCGGCAGCTCCGGCCCCACGATCGTCAGGTCAGGCCTCTCCTCCTCTGCCAGGCGCACCACCGCGTCCACATCTTTCAGATCGACGGGAACGCAGCGCGCCACTTGGGAGATACCCCCATTACCTGGAGCGCAAACCACCTCCGTCACGCGCGAGCTGCGCTTCACTGCCCACGCCAACGCGTGCTCTCGACCACCCGAACCAAGGATCAGAACTTTCATCGAACAACACCTTCTCACTTGCTGCGTTTTACGTCGAAAGACAATCGTCGGCAATCGGACGCCGTCAAGTCAAACAGCTTCTCGAGCCGAAGACCTCCAGGTATGCGGTTGCGATCCACCTATACTGATCGATAGTTACAGACGCCGCGCACACATGGTCGAACGCCACATCAAGCCGCACCACCAGCAAGTCGCCGAACACGAACGGCGCGAGATCCAGCGGCGCGCCTTTCGCCGCAACCAGGTCTTCGGCATGCTGATCATCGCCGCAGCGATACTGGTCTGGTGGCTCTTCCACACCAACCCCAATTGGATATTCCCTCCCGGCTGGTGGCGGCCATGAACGGAAGTACTCTGCCGCTCGCCGTCATCCTCCTTGGCCCCACAGGCAGCGGCAAGACGGCACTCTCTCTTGAACTTGCCAAGCGCTTCAACGGCGAAATCGTCAGTTGCGACTCTGTCGCCGTCTACCGCGGCATGGATCTCGGCTCCGCCAAACCATCTGGCCGGGAGCAAGCCCGCGTCACCCATTACCTCATCGATGTTGCCAATCCGGACCAGTCCTTCACCGCAGGCGAATACAGTCGACAGGCGCGCGCAGCGTTGCGCGATATCACTGAACGCGGCAAACTCCCCATCGTAACCGGCGGAACCGGCCTCTACCTTCGCGCGCTCACTGAAGGTCTCTTCGCCGGCCCCGCACGCCACGAGGACATCCGCGAACGCCTGCGCACCAGCGCCACTCGACGCCGCAGCGACTGGCTGCATCGCATCCTTGCGCGGCTCGATCCTGCTTCCGCCGCTCGCATTCACGCCAACGACGAACCAAAGCTCATCCGCGCCATCGAGGTCTGTCTCGCAGCACGCAAGCCCATGTCCGAAGTTCTCGCGCGTGATCCGCTCACCGGCTTCCGCCTCCTCCGCATTGGCCTCAACCCCCCACGCACCGCGCTCTACGACCGGCTGAACCAGCGCTGCGCCCACATGTTCGCCGCCGGACTCATCGACGAGACCCGCGATCTCCTCGCACGCTACGGCCCCGTCAAAGCACTTGACTCCCTCGGCTACCGCCAGGCCCGCACCGTTCTCGACGGCAGCACGACGAAGCCCGAAGCAATAGCCGCCGCCCAGCAGGGCCATCGCAACTACGCTAAGCGCCAGCTCACATGGTTCCGTCGCGAGCCCGACGTCCACTGGATCGAAGCCTTCGGCAGTGAGCCCGAAACCATCCGCCTTGCCGCAGACTTGCTGCAGGCGAATCTATACATCCAACCTCACGTCCAATCAAACGCCGCCATTTAAACTGAACTGTGGCGTGCGCCGCTCGAATCGGAGCGGCAGGATTGGAGCACCCTTGCCAGACACTCTTTGTGACGTTGCAATCATCGGCAGCGGCCCCGGCGGTTACACGGCCGCTATCCGTGCCGGACAACTCAGCCTTAAGGTGGCGCTTATCGAATCCGCCAAAGTGCTCGGCGGCACGTGTCTTCACGTCGGCTGCATCCCTACCAAGGCTCTCCTCTTCAATGCCGAACTCTGGGACCACCTCAAGCACGCAGCCGACTACGGCATCGACAACATCGACGGCCGCACCCTCAACTGGGAAGCCGTCCAGAAGCGCAAGACCTCCATTGTCAACAAGCACACCAAGGGCCTTGAGTTCCTGATGAAGAAGAACAAGGTCACGGTGATCCCCGGCTACGGTCGCCTCACCGGTGGGGCCAAAGACGGTATCCACACCATCGACCTCACCGGAGCCGACGGCGCTAAATCCGAGATCAAAGCGAAGAACATCATCCTCGCAACAGGCTCCGACGCAAAAATGATCTTCGGCCTTCAGCCAGACGACCGCATCCTCACCAACATCGAAATCCTTTCCCTTCCTCAGGTCCCGAAGTCGCTCATCGTTATCGGTGCCGGAGCCGTCGGCGTGGAGTTCAGCTCCATCTTTCGCAGCTTCGGAACCGAAGTGACGCTCGTCGAATTCCTGCCCCGCATCATGCCCCTCGAAGACGAAGAGATCTCAAAAGAACTCACCCGCGTCTACAAGAAGCGCGGCATCGAGATCAACACCGGCGCCAAGGTCGAGAAGATCGAAAAGACCGACACCGGCGTAAAGGTCACCTGGACTGCCGCAAACGGCAAGAAGGTCGAAAAGGAAGCCGAGAAGGTTCTCGTCGCCGTAGGTCGCGCCCCGCGCATCGCCGACGTGGGCATCGACAAAACAAAAATCGAAATTGACCGTGGATTCGTGAAGGTCCACGAGGCCGGCGAAACCGCTGAGCCCGGCATCTACGCCATCGGCGACATCGTCGCCGGCCTCCCGCAGCTCGCCCACGTCGGTGCCATGAGCGGCATCGTCACCGTCACAAAAATCGCCGGCCGCCCCTATCGCGGAGTGAAGCGCGAGCTCATTCCCGCCTGCACCTACTCCGACCCGCAGATCGGTTCCGCCGGACTCACCGAAGCGCAAGCTAAAGAACGCGGTTTAGAAATCAAAATCGGCAAGTTCCCCTTCGCGGGAAACTCAAAGGCAACGATCGTCGGCAGCCACGACGGATTCGTGAAGATCGTCGCCGACGCCAAGTATGGCGAGATCCTGGGCGTGCACATCATCGGCCCGCAGGCCACTGAACTCATCGCCGAAGCCGTCGCCGTCATGGAACTCGAAGGCACCGTCGACGAGTTGATGTTCACTATCCACGCGCATCCCACCATCAGCGAAGCCATGCTTGACGCGTACGCCGCCGTAGAAGGCATGGCCATCAACGCCTAGCCTGCATCGCCTTCAGGCCCGCAGACAGCAGTAAACTTTCAACGTTGGTTTCAAGGAGAGATTTAGATGAAGGCGTTGGTCAAAGCGCGAGCCGAGCGCGGACTCTGGCTGGAGGACATTCCCGAGCCCACCATGGGCATCAACGACGTCCTCATCCGTGTCAAGTACGCCGGCATATGCGGAACCGACGTCCACATTTACAACTGGGACGAGTGGGCGCAGAAAACCATCCCCGTGCCCATGGCCATCGGCCACGAGTTCGTCGGAGAAATCGTTGCGGTCGGCTCCAACGTTAACGACTTCTTCCCTGGCGACATCGTCAGCGGCGAGGGCCACGTAGTCTGCGGACGCTGTCGAAACTGCCTCGCCGGCCG
>DATJEO010000276.1:0-2980 GCA_035496515.1 Occallatibacter sp. | reverse complement strand
TGAGTATCCGTCGACTTTCAATAAGCTGGCCTTCTATGGCGTGGCAACGGGCGTGAGCGTCACCCGTGTGCTCGGCCAGCAGCACTTTCCTTCAGACGTGCTGGTGGGCAGCGCGTTCGGCTGGATGATCGGACATTACGTCTTCAAAAAGCATCATCGAGGGGAGCTGGACTGATCGCTCAACGCAGTCTCCAGTTTCCAGTCCCCGGTTACAAGATGAAGAAACTGGCACTGGTGACTGTTATCGAATACTTTCTTCACACCGGTAACGGAATACGTTCAGCGGCATTTGGATTTCGTTGGTGCCAGTAGGGGTAGGCAGGTTGGACTGCGCTGGCGGTGTCGAGCTTTGCAACTTGCTCGGTCGTGAGGTTCCAGCCTACGGCTCCGAGGTTCTGCTTGAGCTGATCTTCGTTACGCGCGCCGAGGATGATGGAGGAGACGGTGGGCCGCTGAAGGAGCCAGTTGAGAGCGATCTGCGGGACGGTTTTGCCGGTTTCTGCTGCGATTTCGTCGAGCGCGTCTATGACTTTGTAGAGGTATTCGTCGGAAACCTGCGGACCCGGGTCGGCGGCCTTGTGAAGGCGGCTCACTTCGGGGAGGGGCTTGCCGCGGCGGATCTTGCCGGTGAGGCGTCCCCAGCCGAGCGGGCTCCAAACGAGCGCGCCGACTTTCTCCTGCTGCCCGAGAGTCATCAGTTCCCATTCATAGTCGCGGCCGATGAGGGAGTAGTAGACCTGGTGGGCGACGAAGCGGGGCCAGCCATGGCGATCTGCGATGGCGAGCGACTTCATGAGGTGCCAGCCGGAGAAGTTCGATGCCGCAGTGTACCGGACCTTGCCCTCGCGGACGAAGGACTGGAGCGTGTCCTGCACCTCTTCGATGGGCGTGAGAGCGTCGAATGCGTGCATGTGGTAGATGTCGATGTAGTCGGTCTGGAGGCGCTTGAGGCTCGCTTCAATGGCGCGCCGCATGCGGAAACGGGATGTGCCGGCGTCGTTCGGCCCGTCGCCGATGCGGAAGTAGGTCTTCGTGGAGATCAGGACCTTATCGCGGCGGCCTTCGAGCGCCTTGCCCAGAATCTCTTCGGAGCGCCCGTCGGAGTATCCATCGGCTGTGTCGAAGAGGTTTACGCCCGCTTCGAGACAAACATCGATCAGGCGCCTCGCCTCGGCAACATCGGTGTTGCCCCATGCTTTGAAGAACTCGTTGCCGCCGCCGAAGGTAGCGGCGCCGAAACTCAAAACGGGTACCTTGAGGCCTGAGCCTCCGAGAAGTCTGTATTCCATGGCGTTTTGGATGCGCAAGGGCATTTGAAGATGCGGGAAGAACTCAGATTGCGTTCCGACCCGGAAAGGGATTGCGTGCAAGGCCGTAGATTGCGCTACTCTCTACCTGAAAGGAGTTCCAATGAGGCTACTCGCAACTGCCGCCCTGCTGTGCATGTCTTGTGCGGTCGTGCCTGGCCAGCAATCGGGTGATCCGACGCCGCTCAAAGTGGGAGATCAGGCGCCGGACTTTTCGCTCACGTCGACCGCGGGCGCGAAGGTGAAGCTGTCGGACTTCAAAGCCAAAAACCCTGTAGTGTTGGCCTTCTTCCCCGCCGCTTTCACCGGTGGCTGAACGAAGGAAATGACAGCGTACCAGGCTGGTATCGCAAAATTCGAAGGCAATGACACCAAGGTCTTCGGCATCAGCGCCGACAATATTCCTTCCCTCAAGGTGTTCTCAGAACAACTGAAACTCAGTTACCCGCTGTTGAGCGATTTCAAGGACCGTTCAACGCTGAAGGCCTATGGGGTTCTGCGCCCCGACGGGATGGCGAACCGGGTGACTTACGTGGTTGATAAGAACGGAAAGATCGCGTTTGTTGATATTGGTAATACCGCGATCGACCCGACCGCGACCGATGCTGCCTGCAGCCGGCTTGCGCATCGCGCTGCAACACAAACGAAGTAAGAATCATCAAGCGAGATCAGGGTTTCGGCTGCCGGCCGGAGCCCTTTTTTCATGCATTTAAACTGAAAGAGATATGGCAACTTTGAAAGCTGTGCGCGGTACGCGTGACCTTCTGCCGCCGGAAACCGCGCTGTGGAACCGGATTGAGGCGAAGGCGCGGGATGTGTTTGCTCGCTACAACTTCGGCGAGATTCGGACGCCGGTGTTCGAGGATACATCGCTGTTCTCGCGGAGCGTTGGCGAAGAGACGGATATTGTTTCGAAGGAGATGTACACGTGGGAGGATCGGGCGCGTGCGCAGTCAGAGAAGCCGCAATCGCTGACTCTGCGGCCGGAGAATACGGCAGGCGTGGTCCGGGCCTACATCGAGCACAAGCTGGGCGAGACCGGGCAGTTGCAGAAGCTCTATTACATCGGGCCGCAATTCCGGCGCGAACGGCCGCAGAAGGGACGCTACCGGCAGTTTTCGCAGATCGGGGCGGAAGTGATCGGGCCTTCCACGGCAGGCAGTGAGAGCCCGCTGCGCGATGCGGAAGTGCTGGAGATGCTGGCGACGCTACTGGATGAATTGGGTATCACCGGATGGACACTGGAGCTAAATTCTGTCGGCTCGGCGGCAGACCGAGCGCGCTACAACGAGACGCTGCGGCAGGCGCTAATTCCGGTTGCGCCGAAGATGTGCGAGGACTGCCAGCGGCGGGCGATGACGAATCCGCTGCGGGTGCTGGACTGTAAGGTTCCTGAAGATCAGCCCATCATCGACACGCTGCCGAAGATTGCCGACTCGCTGGATGAGGACTCGAAGACGCACTTTGCCGCGGTGACGGCGGCGCTGGATGCGGCTGGGGTTCCCTATACGCGGAATCACCGACTGGTTCGCGGGCTGGACTACTACACGCGGACGACGTTTGAGTTCACGCACGGCGGCTTAGGCGCGCAAAATGCGCTGCTGGGCGGGGGGCGCTATGACGGGCTGAGCGAGGCGATCGGCGGGCCAAAGGCTCCGGGAATCGGGTTCGCG
>DATJEO010000275.1:0-10243 GCA_035496515.1 Occallatibacter sp. | reverse complement strand
CCCCATCAGCGGTTCCGCCAGAAGCCCCAGATTCCAGAGACACCACATATTCGTCGCGAGGTGAATGATCCCCACGTGCACGAACATCGCCGTCACGATGCGCCACCACTCACCCTGCACCAGCACAGAGCCGGCGTTGTTCGCCCCCCATTGCATGAGCTGTTCCGGCGTCGGGTTCACCCCGCTGACATGCCTCAGCAGCATCATCATGAACACGGCAACATTGATCCCCACCAGCACGTATGTCGCCGGAGCAGTAGCCCAGAACGACCTGCGTCTTCTCACCACCGGCTGCGGGGTTGGAATATACCCCGGATCTGGCCGCAGAATCTCGGGCTCCGGCCCGGATCCCTCGTTTCCAGATAGCGGTGGAACGCTGCTCATACTCCAACTTTAATTCATTCGCACTCTTCGCTTATTTCCGTCGCAGCGGCACAGACGCGGTGCAAATCGCCGCACAAATTTAGCCGATCCGACGATGTAGCCTATTCTTTGCTCCTCTCTTTCGTCTCCATCCACCTCAACAACAGCGAACCCAACTTAAGGAGCCTTTCGTGAGCACAACCCTGAGCCGATCATCCTCCGCAGGCGTCAAACCAATCCGCCGCGCGCTGCTCAGCGTGACAGACAAAACCGGGCTCGTCGATTTCGCCAAATCTCTTGCCGGTCATGGTGTTGAGCTCATCTCCACTGGCGGCACCGCGCGCGCTCTGCGCGAAGCCGGTCTCACCGTCAAAGACATCAGCGACCTCACCGGCTTCCCGGAAATGCTCGATGGCCGCGTCAAGACGCTGCATCCCCGAGTCCATGGGGGCCTGCTCTACATCCGCGGCAATGCCGAACATGAATCCGCTGTCGCGGCTCACAAAATCGAGCCCATCGATATGGTTGTGGTCAATCTCTACGCCTTCGAAAAAACAGCCGCCCAGCCCGGCGTAGCCTTCGGTCACCTTATAGAGAACATCGACATCGGCGGTCCTTCCATGGTTCGCTCTGCTGCGAAGAACTTCGAAGACGTTGCCATCGTCACCCGTGTCTCCGACTATCCCGCCCTCACCGAAGAGTTGAAATCCTACAGCGGAGCCCTCTCCCGCGAAACACGGTGGCGTCTCGCCAGACAAGCCTTTGCCACCACCTCCGCATACGACTCCGCGATCGCCAACACCCTCGACAAAATCGAACAAGCACCCGAACCCAATCGGCCTATTGCCCAGGAAGCGCAATCAGCCGGACCGCAGGCGCTCCCGTCGACCCTGCGCATCAACATGCCCCTCGCGCAGTCGCTCCGCTATGGCGAGAACCCTCATCAGCGCGCCGCCCTCTACTCCGATGGTTCGGGCCTCGGCATTGCAGGAGCAACGCAACTGCAGGGCAAAGAGCTCAGCTACAACAACCTTGTCGATCTCGATGCCTGTTGGGAGCTCGCGCAGGAGTTCGATTCGCCCGCCGTCATCGTCGTCAAGCACACCAATCCCTGCGGCGGCGCTTTAGGCCAATCTGTCCTCGAGGCCTATCAGAAAGCCCTGGCCTGCGATCCCGTCTCTGCCTTCGGTGGAGTGATCGGAATCAATCGCCCCGTGGACGCTGAAGCCGCTGCCGAGATCGCCAAGCTCTTCGTAGAAGCCATCGCTGCCCCGGCGTTCACGCCTGAAGCTCGCGAACGTTTCTCCGCTAGAAAGAACCTGCGTCTCGTCGAAGTCCGCCCCGCTCCAACTCGTCCGGTCGTAAAGAACGTGTCAGGGGGTCTACTCCTTCAGGACGCAGACACCGGCCGCGTGACTGAAGACGAGCTCAAAGTGGTCACCTGGCGTCCACCATCACCCGAAGAGCTACGGGCACTTATCTTTGCCTGGCGCGTCTGCAAGCACGTTAAGTCGAACGCGATCGTCTACGCCCGCGATGGCCAGACCGTCGGCATCGGCGCAGGCCAGATGAGCCGCGTTGATGCAGCCAGATTTGGAGCGCAGAAGGCCGTGCTCCCTCTTCATGGGACCGTCGCCGCATCAGACGCATTCTTTCCGTTCCCCGATGGACTGGAAGCCGTTGCCGCTGCCGGCGCAACCGCAGTCATTCAGCCCGGTGGCTCAGTAAAGGACGATGAGGTTATCGCCGCGGCAGATCGTCTCGGCCTCGCCATGGTCTTCACTGGGATCCGCCACTTCCGCCATTGATTCCCTGGCCTCTCTATTACCTCCATCGGGTCAAAACGCTTGACACCTCTGCCTCTTTGCGACTAAACCCGGGTAAAATCGTCTCTAAGATAAGGCAGGTTGCGCCCGCGCACCGTCCGCATCAAAGCTTTCAACCGGGCTGGCGAAAAACTCCGCGTCCGTCGCGGACGAAAGCCGGTGGATCCCCGAGGATCATGAGAATAAAGACATTAGCATCATCGTTGTGGTTGACCTTTGCCGCCTCGCTTCTTGCGACGACAGCGCTCCATGCCCAATCCCCAAGCGCCCCAGCGTCACCGGCCGCTGCTCCACCGGCTACCTCGCCCGGTGCGGCAGCTCCAAAGCCGCCCGCAGCAACACCAGGTGCAGCGGCAAACCAGCCCGCCCGTGCCCAGGCCTACTATCACGCTGCGCTCGCCGAAATCTACGAAGAGCAAGCCATCGCCACCGGCCATCCGGAGTTCATGCGCCATGCCGTCGAGGAATACAAGACCGCGCTGAGCGCCGATCCCAACTCTCCGCAGCTCAATGACGAGCTCGCCGATCTTTACTTCCGCACCGGTCAAGTGCGCGAAGCAGAAGCCACGGCACGCGGCCTGCTCAAGACCTCTCCGAACGACATCGACGCCCATCGCCTTCTCGGTCGGCTCTACCTCCGCCAGCTGAGCGAAGCTCAGAACGCCGTCTCCTCTTCCTCTCCGACGGGCAACACGCTCGACCAGGCCATCGGCGAATTCCAGAAGATCGTCGCCCTCGATCCAAAGAGTGTTGAAGATCGCATGGTGCTCGGACAGCTCTTCACCGTGAAGCACCAGACCGAAAAGGCAGAGGAGCAATTCAAGGCTGCGCAGGCCATCGATCCTGACTCAGAAGAAGTCGTTCTCAACCTCTCCCGCCTCTACGCTGAAAACGGAGACATGCCGCATGCCGCCAAGGTCATCGAAAACGTACCGGAATCCGAGCGCACTACGAAGATGGAGTTCGCTCTCGGCGCCGTCTTCGACCAGCTCAAGAAACCCAAGGACGCCATTGCAGCCTACAAGCGCGCTGCCGACATGGAACCTGAAGATGCGCGCACTCTCGGCGCTCTGGCGCAGGCCCTGCTCAGCGACAATCAGCTCGACGAATCACTGAAGGTCTATAAGCAGATCGCATCCGCGGATCCTGAAGACGCCGGCACGCTCGTTCACATCAGCGAGATCCTCCGCCGCCAGGGCAAGTACGACGAAGCGCTCACGACCGTTAAGAAGGCCGTCAAGAAAGATCCCGATTCACTCGAAGCAGGCTACAACGAGGGCCTGCTGCTTGATGTCCTTGGACGGTATGACGAGTCCGCCCAGGTCTACGAACATATGGTCGACCTGACCTCGCATGCCAACGGCGCCTACACCTCCGACGAAAAGAACAATCGCGCCATATTCCTCGAGCGGCTTGGCTCCGTGTACCACGAACAGAACAAGGTGGATGAAGCAATCGCCACCTATCAGAAGCTGATCGATTTGGGCGGAGACAGCGCTCTTCGTGGCTATCAGAGCCAAGTCGATGTTTACCGCGACGCCCGCATGTACGACAAGGCCATTGCCGTTTCGCGCAAGGCCGTCGAAGCTGATCCCAAGAACCGCGACCTCAAATTAATGCTTGCCGGCGAGCTCGTCGACGAAGGCAAAGACGAAGATGGAATCACGATGGCCAAGGGCATGCTCACGAACTCCGACAAGGATCGTGAAGTATGGATCGCTCTCGGCCAGATCTATACCCGGCTCCATCGCTGGAAGGACGCAGAAGAGGCGCTCAACAAAGCCACATCGCTTACCACCAAGAAAGAGGACAATCTCTACCTCTACTTCCTGAAGGGCAGCCTGGCTGAGCGGCAGAAGCACTTCGAGCCGGCGGAGCAGTTTTTCCGCCAGGCACTGCAGATCGATCCAAACAATTCCATGGTCCTGAACTACCTCGGCTACATGCTCGCGGATAAAGGTTCTCGACTGCCCGAAGCTCTGAAGATGATCCGCAAAGCTGTCGAAATCGAGCCCATGAACGGCGCTTACCTCGACTCGCTTGGCTGGGCTTACTACAAGCTCGGTCAATATGAACTGGCCGAAACTAATCTGCGCCAGGCCGTTGAGCGCAGCCAGACTGACCCCACCGTTCACGACCACCTCGGCGACCTCTACGAGAAGACCGGCCGCATTCGCCTTGCCGCGGCGCAATGGGAAATCTCTGTCAACGAGTTCTCCAAGTCCGCTTCCGCAGACATCGAGCCGGCCGAAGTTGCAAAGGTACAGAAGAAGCTGGACTCGGCGCGCGTTCGCCTCGCCAGGCAGGACAACGCGACCGGAACAAACAAACCGGAATAGAGAATTTAACGCATAAACATCAAGGGCGGCCAGTGGTTGGCCGCCCTTGATGTTTTCCGTCTTGGGCTGAGGAACCCCGGCACGCGCTATGCGACTCGCGCAAAGTGGGCCGTTTCGCTGGTGGGCAATGTTTCAGCCTGTGGCGGGATCTTCTTCTGATGCAACGACCGCTTCACGATGAACACCTCGTCCAGATAAAGCCGCGCATTCCCTTCAAGATCAAGAAATCCGATATTGTTGTTCCGGCATAGCGTCTGCGCTTCATCTGACATGGTGGCCGCGATCAGAATCGGCTTCACCACTACGCCGCGCTCCCTCTGCACCCGTTGCAGCTCATGCACCGCCCTCTGCAGATGCTGCTGATCGCACCTGCCTACAAACTTGCAGGCGAGCAGGTGCGCGTGACCATAGATTTCGACGTAACCAAGGATGGTCTTCTCGCTGTGATGGCCATGCCGGCTAACGTGAATGTCCTTCACCTTGATCACCGAGATCTGCCGCAACGTCTCTCGGAGTGCTTCGATCGCCTCAGACTCTGGATGCTTATGCATGGCTCTTCGCCCTCTCCCTGGTGCGGACCAGGAATGCAGTTTCTCAGGCAACTGAAAGGCGGCGATCACCGCCAAAAGAAAAATCCCGCCGCCTCTCGCAACACCTTGGCGATCCCCTGCACGGGAACCGCTCTTAAGCCGCGGTTATGGCTTCAGTACCGGCAAACGCGTCTCCTTTCGGAGCCTCAGACTGCAATCGAAAGATGCATTCGCCCGCCGGCGTCATCGCCAGTTTCACTTGTTTCCGTTCACCTGTCCGGTGAATCACCTTGAAATCAAGCCACTCGCAAAGCCGTGAATCGTGTATCTCGGGATGTCCATTCCAGAACTCCGGAGACAAGCCGCACTGAATCTGCAGATGATCCAGTTGCAGTTCAATGACGCGAATACCCTTGGGAAAATAACGGCGCACATTTCTCGCGCCGACAAGCAGTCCCGTAACTTCGCCGCCTCTGAGCTGCGTCTTCACTACCATGGGTCATACCGAGTTTCTGAAGAATTCAGCCCGTCAATCCAAGCTGCTCACAGTGTTTAGCACAGCACCTCAGGTGCTTGAACAGCCCTGATGCTGCATATGTTGTACCCGTTTTTGCACAGCGTCAAGTAGCAGGGATGCGCCTGACTTGAGGAAATTTCCTGGAATCGATTTATCTATGCGTTTACGCGTTTAAAGAAAATGCGAGAGCATTTCTTGGGCCAAAAAAGTACGGCAGCTCCGATTTCCCGAAGCCGCCGTGCGTGTTTCTTCTAAGTGTCTTGCGGTCCGAGTTCGTTGCTCAATGCCTATTGGTGTGCCTGTGCCGACTCGATAAACGCATCTACGTTGCGCTTATCCACCAGCGACGTGCCAGTGTCGATGAACACCGGGAACGGCGAGAACGCATCCTGGCTGTAATCCTTTGCCATCGACGACGGCGGGTTGTGGAAGATGCCATCCAGCTGCTTCAGTCCCACATAGCCCATCGTGAACGGCTTCTGCGCCACCGTCGCATTGATTGATCCGCCCTTGATGCCGTCGAGTGTGTCCTGGTTCACATCCCACGCGATAACCATGCGGTCGCTTCCATTCGCACGCTTCACCGCATCCGACACCATCTTTCCGGACGCCGACTCCAGGCAGACGAACGCGCTGACCTTCTTCGCTCCTGTCTGCGCCAGCAACTCCTGCGTCTTATCGAACGCAGCGCGCGCGTCGCTCTTGATGTCGATCACGTCGGCAATGTGAATATTCGGGCGGCTTTCCAGCACATCCTTGAAACCCTTCAGGCGATCTTCCATGTTCGGCTGCCCTGAAAGCGTGAAGAACACTACATTGCCCGATCCGCCCAGCTGTTCCACAACCCGGTGACCGCCCATCCGGCCCGCGTCGAGGTTGTTCGTACCGATGAAGAACAGCCTCTTTGTCCCGGGGGCATCGGAGTCGACGGTGACAACCGGAACTCCGGCGGCAACAGCCGAATCGATCGCCGATCCGAGTACCGACACATCCGAAACCGAAATCAAAATTCCTGCCGGCTTCGCTGCGACTGCTTTCTGCATCTCCGCCAGCTCAGCCTGCGGATCATAGTTCTCCGGTCCCGCGACTTTCGCTGTCACCATGTACTGCGCAGCTGCCTGGTTGAATCCCTTCGCTACCGTCTGCCAGTAGGGCAGGGACATGTTCACTCCAACAAGGTAGAACACCTCTTTTTTCGAATGCCTCTGGCATCCTGTAGTGAACGCAACTCCGATGAGTAACAATGCCAGTCCTACAGATTTCATCGTCTTCATTCTTGCCTCCGGTCCGAACGTGAAAGATCCTTCGGAATGCGCGAAATTCAACGCAGAGCCCGCGCACCTGATAAAAACGGCAGGATGGTACTCCCGGACGCGGGCAATTGTCCATTCTGTCGCACCAAGAATTTATAGCACCTCGCACTGGGCACTTTGGTGATTCCCAACACGTTTCGAGAACCTTTCTAAACAAATTCCCCATGACCTCCTCTGCGCTCCGGCATTCCGCTGCGTTATAACCAGACCTGAGAGACCACTCGACTCGGAATGCGCCAAACAACTACCCAAAGCTTTCTCCTCCCGCCTGCCATCGCGGTAAAAGGTGAAGGAGAGCTCACGTCTCGGCAACATCCCGAGCCTGACCATCCTTACCGGTCTTCCTTCGCTCGCGACCGCGCCCGCATCCTGCATGCGCGATCCTTCCGCCGCCTCGCAGGCAAAACGCAGGTATTCTCCAGGCTGGCTGGTGACCTCCCCGGCGATCACTTCCGCAGCCGTCTCACGCACACCCTCGAAGTCGCCCAGATCTCACGCACCATTGCTTCCGCGCTCGGCCTCAACTCAGAACTCGCCGAAGCCCTCGCTCTCGCCCACGACATCGGTCATCCACCCTTCGGCCATGCCGGCGAAAAGGCGCTCGATGAAGCCCTTCGTCAGCACGGACTCGGCTTCGACCACAACCTCCACGCCCTTCGCATCGTCACCTGGTTCGAGGAGCGCTATCCCGCATTCCGCGGCCTCAATCTCACCCTCGGAATGCGCGAAGGCATCATCAAGCACTCACGCGATTACACCACCGCGTCGCATCCCGAGCTCTCGGCCTACTTCCTCGACCTTCGTCCGCCTCTCGAAGCTCAGCTCATCGACATCGCCGACGAGATCGCCTACCTCACCGCCGACTTCGATGACGGCCTCGACTCCGGCATTCTCAACATCGAAGACGTCTGCAACCAGGTCCCTCTCTTCCGCCGATTCCACAACGAAGTCAGTCGTGAATATTCAAGTGCTCCCGCGAAGCAGGCTGTATACGAGTCGCTGAACCGCATTCTTAACGCTCTCGTGACTGACCTGATTGAAGAAGTCCATCATCGCGTCGCCAGCATCGGCGCCGCCACTCTCGAAGACGTTCGTCGCGCGCCTCACCGCATCGCCATGCTGAGTCCGGAGATGGAAGCCGACCGCGCCACTGCCAAACTCTACCTCTATGGCAATTTCTACAACTCACCCGGAATGGAAGAAGAACACGAGCGCGCCTCTCTTCTCGTGAAAGAGATCTTCTCCGTGCTCATGGCCAACCCCGGACTGCTCCCCGCCGACCACCAGGTTCAAATCCCCACCGAGGGCCTTGCCCGCACTGTAGCCGACTACATCGCCGGAATGACCGATAGCTTCATCGAACAGCTCTGGCTGCGTCACACCCGTTGAAAACCAGACCCGCTCGATCCGTTTCACCACAATTCATGGCCAGAAGGTTGACACCGACCTCCATACGTTGATATCAACGAATCTGCTTTCGAGATGGATCCCGTAACAGAATTTAAAGAACAGGAGATTCCCCCTATGTTTTCCCCAAAAGGCAAGTTCGGCTGGTACGAACTCATGACCAGCGATCCCAAAGCGGCCGGAAAATTCTATTCCGACGTGGTCGGCTGGACAACCAAGGAAATGCCCAGCGGCGACGGCTCGACCTACACCACCTTCAACATTGGAGACGTAGGCGTCGCTGGCATGCTGACCATCCCCGGCCACACCGCATGGATCGGCTACATCTCCGTCGATGACGTAGACGCCCACATCGAAAAGATTGTTGAAGCTGGCGGCAAGCTCTGGAAACCCGCCACCGACATTCCCAAGATGCTCCGCTTCGCCGTCATGTCCGATCCTCAAGGCGCGGCCATCATCGTCTTCACTCCGGATCCCGCCATGCCCAGCCCTAAGCGCCCTGAGCCACCCGCGCCCGGCACCATTGGCTGGCACGAGCTCTACACAACAGACGTTGAGGCAGGCTACAGCTTCTACAACAAGCTCTTCGGCTGGACCAAGCTCAACGACATGGACATGGGTTCCATGGGCATCTATCGCCTCTTCGACGAAGGCGATCACAAACCGATGGGCGACGGCGGAATGATGACCAAAGCTCCTCACATCCCTGTCTCATGCTGGAACTTCTACTTCATGGTGGATTCCATCAAGGCAGCAGTCGAACGCGTCAATGCCGGCGGCGGAAAAGTCCTGAACGGCCCCATGCAGGTCCCCGGTGGCGGCTGGATCATCAACGGCCAGGACCCGCAAGGCGCCATGTTCTCGCTGCTCAGCAGCAACGAGTAAGAACCAAAGTTGACGTGAATGCGCGGGTGATCGCGGCATGCTGCTGTTGCGATCACCTGTTGAACCGCGAGCTATTGCGGGTGCGCGCCACCACAGAGCTGGAGCCAATTCTCGATCGTCTTCGATCCGAAATAGCTTGCGACTAGCCCGCTGTCTCCGGGCCCTAATCCCTGTTCCCTAATCCCTACGTCCCTCGCTTTACTGCACCGTCCCCTGCGGCCTCAGCCTCCGCAGATCCAGAGCGCACTCCACCGCGTTCTGCGCATGCAGCCTCAAATTGTCTGAAGCTCCCCACAGCCACAGCCGCGTCGACTCATTCGCATTCCGCGCGCCCGGCTCCAACCGCAGCCGCACCAGCACATCATTCTGTCCCGTTGCTGCAAGGTTCGAGGGCGAATCTGTCTCCTCGAGCACCAGGTCCACATGCTCCCCGCTCAGGGCTTCTTCCATTCCTGCCACATCCACCGGACGCTCCAGTTCGATAAAAATCGAGAACGTGTGCCCGTGAAACACCGGCGCACTGACCGTCTGAATCGAGAGCGAGGGCAGCCTTCGTCCCGCCAGTGCGTTGTACTGCCGCCGTATTCGCGCATCGATTCTCGTCAGGCTTGCCTTCGCGTTCTCGCCAAAACCGCTCAGCAGGTTGTAAGCCGATTGCGCATCGAACGTCGCCTTCGGCAGCGATTGGAAGCTCAACAGATTCACCGTCTGTTGATGCAGCTCATCCATCGCACCGCGGCCAAACTCGCTTGCCGGTAACAAAACCGTCGCCCCTGCCTGCCGCACCGGAGCAGCCTGCTGCACGCGCTCCATCAGCAACGCCAGCGCCAGCGCTGCCGGATTCGCCGGCACCACCGCAGGGGTAAACAGGTCCGCTGTCACCTCCTGCGCCGCTACCCACGGAGACCGCACCAGCACACCTGTCTCCGCATCCAGCGCGCCTGAAAGATCGAGCACCGTCGATCCCGCGCGCAGCGCCTCGCGCCAGTGCTTCTGCGTCAGCGCTTCAGTCCCGCAGAAAAACGTGAAGTCCATGTGCTCGAAGGCGTCCGCACTGATCGCC
>DATJEO010000274.1:0-5806 GCA_035496515.1 Occallatibacter sp. | reverse complement strand
AAGAGAAGCTGACTCCCCCGTTTCCGTCAGCTTTTCCGGAGAGTGCCGCAGCTCGGCATATCGAAGGAGGTTGTGAGCTTTATGAAACGCAATTATCAATCCGTTGTTGAGTCGCAGTTGACAGTACCCGGCAATCTGCACGAACTGGTACGCGGGCAGGAACAGCGCCTGCTGAAAGAGCTGGAACCTGTCGTGCGGCAGAACTCCGTGACACTCGATATGCGGCAGATCGAGCGCATCGATGCGGCGGGAATCTCTTCGTTGATTTCGCTCTATGGCGCCGCGCATGCCGCGGGACACGAGTTCGCGATCGTGAATGCATCTTCGCGCGTAGCGGAGATTCTGGAGATCGTGGGCCTCGATCGCATTCTGATTTCGCACGAACGCTCTATTGACATAGTTCCCTGCCCCGAGGGAGCAAACTGCTATGAGATGCCGGCCGCGTAGAATCTGACGCGGCTGGTGTCGTAGTTCCCTTCCTTTTCTGCTCTGCCTCGAAGCGCAACGTACAATCATCTCGATTCCAAAAACCTCATGGACGAGAGGAACCGATGCGCTCTTCCCTTCTGCTTAGATTTGCTCTGCTTGCTGCGTGATGGTGCCGGTTTGTTCGGCGCAGGATGCCCCGTCTGCGGAGACATTCCTCCAGTCCATCTATGCTCGTTATACAAAGAATGGTCCGGGGGTCGAGATTGGCGGTCCGCACGCTGGGCGGTATCTGCATTCATCACTGATCGCTTTGCTGCGGAAGGATACGCGAGCCTTAGGTTCGGGCGAAGTAGGTGTGCTGGATGGGGATCCCTTCTGCAGTTGCCAGGACTGGGATGGGATCTACGATTTGAGGATTGAGGTCGGAGAGGTGAAAGAAGACACAGCGGAGGCTCTGGTGTCGTTTGCCCTGTTCAAGAATGCAAAACCGCAGGATATGCGATCGCTGATGATCACGCTCGCACAGGAGAAGGGCGCGTGGCGAGTGTGGAACGTGGTGGACCGCTCGGACGCGAAGGCGGTGTTCGACCTACGTGGCGAGTTGAAAAAGGAAATCCGGGAGCACGGGCGGGACCGGAAGTGACGAAGGCCTCAAGAGAGCTTGTCGTTGCTTGCTTCGGGCCCGCGGATTCGTGACATTGGAAGCCGTGCTGGAGAGTTGAAAGAAGAGGGCACGAACCGTTCGACGGGATGTGCGCGCACTTTATCTCGCGCAGCGAGACCCTCGGATGCCGTGGTATGCGCGCCTGTTTGCGGTGGCGATCCTGGCATATGCGCTGAGTCCGATCGATCTGATTCCTGATTTCATTCCGGTCCTTGGATATGTTGACGATCTTGTTCTCCTGCCTCTTGGCATAATTCTGCTGGTCAAGATGATCTCGCCGGATCTGCTGAACGAATACCGAAAGAAGGCTGAAGAGTCGAACCTCGTAATCGCAAAGAACTGGGTGGCTGCGCTAGCAATCATCGCACTGTGGTGCTGCGGGTTGGCTCTGACGTGGACCCTGCTGCGCAGGTTTCTTGCCCGCTAAGCGTCAGCCTGAGCACCGAATGGCGAGCTGCACTAAGCGCTTGGAATCGATGCGAGCGGCAGATCCGAGCAATCTCTCTGTAAAGACGTGGAACAAAGTGCAGGACATCAGGACGGTTGCGGCCATCTTGGCGTCAACTTCTAAATCAATTCTGCCGAGTTTCTGTTCCTGCTCGATGTAGTTGGCCAGGGTGGCTATTCCACGGTGAGGACCTTTTCCTTCTGCCGTGAGCGTCTTGCGGAAGCGATCGAGCAGTTCAGGTTCCGACATGATGGAGCAGAGCATGGGAACGACGCGGGTTTGGAACTTGAGGAGTCCGGCGAGGGCGGTGACGAGGTTCCGCTCGGGAGTCCCCCTGCCCACGTTTTGCGCCAATGCATGGAGTGGAACCAGCATGTCGGGCAGGCTTTCATGTAGCACTTCGAGAATAAGCGAGACCCGATCGTTGAAGTGGACGTAGATGGCGCCTTCAGAACAGGGGACAGCTTCAGCGATGGCGCGGGTCGTCATGCCGTTCAGGCCGCGTTTCTGAAGCAGAGACTCGGCCGCGCTGACAATCTCGTCTTTTCGGCTGGGTCGTCCGCGCTTGCGGATCGGTTTTGTCATTCGAACGGTCTCCTTAGTGGAAGCGGCAGAAACTTGCGCCAGCATGGGTTATGATATAGTGAGCGTTCACTCAGTATATATGGAGGAAAAGACAGTGAACCGACAGCTCATGGGTAAATCACTTCTGACATTTGTACTGGCCGGCGGAGCTGTGATGTCTTTCCTGTTCGATTGGAGTTCAAATCACCTGCTCAATCCGCTGTGGCATCCGCATGCGCGGTATCACTCGGCGATACTGCTTTTTCTGTATGCGGGCGTGGCGGGTGTCGGAAGCTGGCTGCTCTGGCGAAGGGCGAAAGAACCACGGGTGGCATTTACGTCTGCGGCGCTTCTGTCGCTGGCGTATTGGACGCCCTTCTTCTACGTGCCGCTTCTGCTGCCGGAGGCTTCGTACTGGGCCGGGATACCCGGACATCAGCCGCGGGTGGCTGGGACGATTGTTTATCCGAATCTGATTGTGGTCGGGATTTTCGCGGCGGGCACTGTGATTGGCTGGTGGCTGGGGCATGATGCTGAAGGGGAGCAAGCTATTTCGGCGTGATCTTGATCGTCGCCATGCGAGCCGCGCCGGTGATCATGGGACTAAGATAGGGGCTCCCCTTGTATTTCGTTTTGTAGGCGTCGTCGATACTGCTGTTTATTGAGCCACTGACGGACTCGAACGCGACTTCTTTGGTGATGCCGGCGGCAATGATGCGGCCGGCTTTCTGTTTGAGGGCAGCTTTGTACCAACGGGAGTTTCTGCCGTTGTAAGCGCGGACATAAAGATCGTTGTCAACGGCCACAGACCAGATCCATGTGGGAGTACCGTATGTCTTTCCGTCATCGCGGAAAGGTGCGATGTGTAGATCGTCAGATGCGGCGATCTTGCGGAGTTCGGCTTTGGTCCAGGTGCTCATGCACATGCCTCCTATGGTTCAATCGCGCTAGTCGCGACGCCACGTGACGGACCAGTGTTCGTCAGTCCGAACAGATTTGATGATCAGGTTGTCATTCGAAAACTGCATCGCGCGGGTAAGGTCTTTTCCGACGAGCCCACGGGTCACAGAGGCCTGCACATGGTGGGGGATGGTGTGCGCGGCTTCGTCGACGTCGTAGGTACCAAACGAAGCTTCGTATCCGTTGAGAACGTAGTCGTTGGTCAGGGTGGACTGCGAGGACGGGTACATAAGCTGCACGGACATGTGGCCGTCGCGGGTGTAGACGAGCTGACCCTTGCAATCGGTGATGCGGTTGAGTTTGCCGTCGGGTTCGGTGCTGTCAATGGAGACGAGGTGCCATGCACCGATGAGCTGTTCCTTGTCTGACTGCGCGCAAAGACCCGTACCCGTAGTCAGTACAATCGCGATGGCGAGAAGAAGGTGATGTTTCATTTCGTGCCTCATCCAGTAAGGTACAGTTGGTGAGACGAATGTGGTTTTCCCGATCCTGCTTATTCATTGCCTGATTCTCTCGGGAGTTCAGAGGAATCGCGCATCTCCTTTAGTGGTACGGACCTGCGGACATGACGAGAAAAATGCGCGTGAAAAATGCGCGTAAGTCCAACAGCATGTTCAGGGTCTGTGACGAGTGGCACATGCAAGTGTATACTTGCCGCGCTATTTCTACTTGCGATAAGGAATAGCCGAAAAGGCACAGCCCTGTGCCGGATGGACGTTCGCACCTGGTCAAACCAGCTTTCAAAGGCTCTGAAGCCAGTCCTTCGTTCTGTCCCCCAACCGGGTGAGCCCCAGCGAAATCTGGGCGTTGTTCTTTGCGGCTATTCGCGATGAATTCAACATCGGAGGCTTTATTCCATGACGCAGGGCGTAGTGGATCAGCAGTCCGCCGCGGCGGGCTCGACGTCAACCACAACCAAATATGTGTACTCCTTCGGCGACGGAAGAGCTGACGGCAACGGCAAGATGAAGGACGTTCTGGGCGGCAAGGGCGCCGGCCTCGCCGAAATGACCAATGCCGGACTGCCGGTGCCTCCGGGATTCACGATTCAGACCGAGGCTTGCCGCGAGTACATGCGCGCGGGACAGGTCAGCAAACAGGTCGACACTGAGATGCTGGCTGCGCTCGATAAGCTCGAGCAACTGCAAGGCCAGAAACTGGGCCAGGGCGATAATCCGCTGCTGGTTTCGGTGCGCTCGGGCGCAAAGTTCTCGATGCCGGGCATGATGGATACGATCTTGAACCTCGGCCTGAATGACAAGGCCGTGGAAGCACTGGCGAAGCGCACCGACAATCCCAGATTTGCGTATGACTCGTATCGCCGCCTGATCCAGATGTTCGGCGACGTGGTGCTCGATGTGCCGAAGAAGAAGTTCGAGCACATCTTCGATGGCGTTAAGAATCGCGAGAAGGTGAAGTTCGACTACGATCTTTCGCCCGCTGCGCTGAAAGACATCATCGCCGAGTACAAAAAGCTGGTGAAGAAGGAAACCGGTAAGGACTTCCCGCAGAAGCCGCTCGAGCAGCTCTCCGCTGCGCGCGACGCCGTGTTCCGGAGCTGGCAGAACGAGCGCGCCAAGACCTATCGCCGCATCAACCACATCGACGACTGGCTGGGCACCGCTGTCAACGTGCAGGCGATGGTCTTCGGTAACCTGGGCGAGAACTCGGGAACCGGCGTGGGCTTCACGCGGAACCCTGCAACCGGCGAACACGTATTTTTCGGTGAGTACCTGATGAACGCGCAGGGCGAGGACGTGGTCTCGGGCGTTCGCACACCGATGCCGATCAGCGAGCTCGAAAAGGCGATGCCCAAGGTTTATGACCACCTGAAGGCGATCACCTGGAAGATGGAAAAGCACTACCGCGACATGCAGGATTTCGAGTTCACCATCCAGGATGGCAAGCTCTACATGCTGCAGACGCGCAACGGCAAGCGGACCGGCCTCGCGGCTGTTCGCGTGGCGATTGACATGGTGCGCGAAGGGCTGATCACGCAGGAAGAAGCCATCTTCCGCGTAGAGCCGAACCAGCTGTATGACTTCCTCGTTCCGCGCCTCGTTGAGAAGGGCGAGAAGGTTGAAGTACTCGCCACCGGTTTGCCTGCATCGCCGGGCGCGGCTGTTGGTCAGATCGTCTTCACCGCGGAAGATGCGGTGAAGCATCACCAGAAGGGCGACTACAAGACGATTATCCTGGTTCGCGGTGAGACGACCCCGGAAGACATCGCCGGCATGGAAGTGGCGTCGGGCATTCTGACCTCGCGCGGCGGCATGACCTCGCACGCAGCAGTTGTGACGCGCGGCATGGGCAAGTGCTGCGTCGCCGGCGCAGGTGACTGCACGGTGGACGAAGCCAAAAAGGAACTCCGCGTGAAGGGACGCACCTTCAAGGCGGGCGACTGGATTTCGCTGGACGGCACGACCGGCCGCGTAATCGCAGGCCAGTTGAAAACGCTCCCTGCGCAGCCGGATGATGCTGACCTCGTGAAGTTCATGAGCTGGGTCGATCCTGCCCGCAAGCTGAAGGTTCGCGCCAATGCGGATATTCCTCGCGACGCCAAGCAGGCACGCATGTTCGGAGCAGAGGGCATCGGACTCTGCCGTACCGAGCACATGTTCTTTGCAGAGGATCGCATCGGACACATGCGGACGATGATTCTGGCGACGAACGAGAAGGATCGCCGGGATGCGCTGAAGAAGCTTCTTCCCATGCAGCGGGCTGACTTTGTGGGTCTGTTC
>DATJEO010000273.1:0-5763 GCA_035496515.1 Occallatibacter sp. | reverse complement strand
GCAGCGAGGTGTAAGAGACAGCTAGGCGCCGATGAGAGCAGGGCGTCTCATGGCCGCGACGGTGAGGCATTCGTCTGCGGGCTCTGTCGCGGGTTCGGCGGGAACGTGCACCATCTCCCATGTGGAGCGATCTTTCATTAGCTTGGCGACTAAGGCGGTGTGCATGGCGTGGCCGGCGCGCTCGGCTACGACCAGGCCTTCGATGCGACGTCCGGCAAGCGCAAGGTCGCCGATGAGATCGAGAACCTTGTGTCGGACGTACTCATCGCTGAAGCGGAGAGGGCCGTTCTCAGGGCCATGAGGCCCGAGGACAATTGCGTTTTCTTCGCTGGCTCCGCGAATCAGGCCCATGTCGCGTAATTTCTTTTCATCTGCTTTGTATCCGAAGGTGCGCGCCGGGGCGATGAAGGTGCCGTAGGTTTCAGCGGCAAGGTCGATGCTGGTTTGCTGACGGCCGATCGGGGCGGGGAAGTCGATGGTGTACTGAATGCGATAACCGGAACCGGGATAGAGGCCGATGAACTTGTCACCTTCCCGAACTTCGATGGGGCGGAGTACCTTGATCGACTCGCGCTTGCGCCGCTGCGTTTTGATGCCGGCGTCGCGGAAGGCTTGAACATAAGGAAGAGCGCTGCCATCGAGAATTGGAAGTTCGAGGTTGTCGAGCTCGACGATGACGTTATCGATGCCCATGCCGATGAGGGCGCTAAGAAGGTGCTCGGTGGTGGAGATAAGCACGCCCTGGCGCATGAGGCTGGTGGCATAGCTGACTTTAGCGACGTTTCGACCTGTCGCGGGGATCTCGAAATTGTCGAGGTCCGTACGGCGGAAGACGATGCCTGAGCCCGCAGGGGCCGGCAGCAGCCGCATGGTGACAGGAGCGCCGGAGTGCAGCCCTACCCCAGTGAACGCCAGCGGGGCGACAATGGTCTGTTCCAAGTGAGCGGATTGAACCAAGCTTATAACTCCAAAGAGATCCGGTTACAACAAACCAGGGAACGTAACCGTAAGATTAGACGCGAAATAGACGGATCCAAGTGTGTCAATTCTGCAACACCGTGTGTATTTCATTGCCAGAATGGATAGTGGCGGTCGCGAACTCTCGAGGAATGAGCGGAATAGCCGAAGCACCCCGAAGTAATCTGAGCGCAACCAATCCGGGTGCCCGGTACCGCCGGAGTTAACCAAGGGGTTAGAAATTGCTGGAGATTGTCGCCTGGATTTCGCTTGGAGTCGCATTTGCCTATGCATTGTTCATCGTGGCAGACGAGGCGAAACGTCCTCAGAAGATGACCGTCATGAACGTAGTCTGGCCGATCTCAGCCCTTTACTTCAGCGTGCTTGCGGTCTGGGCGTACCTGCGCTGGGGGCGCCCAAAGACGAAAGCAGCCATGGAGCAGTCCGAGCTCCTCCACAACGGCTCGCATCGCGGGCACGCAGAAGATGGCAGATCAATGCCGGAACCTTCGCAGGTTGCGGTCGGAACCAGCCACTGTGGGGCTGGTTGCACAATCGCCGATGTGGCCTGTGAGTTCGCAATCGCAGCGGCCGGGATTACGCTGCTCGGATCAGTGCTTTGGGCTGAGTACGCGATTGATTTTGTGGCCGCATGGGCCGTGGAATCGTCTTTCAATACTTCAGCATCAAGCCGATGCGCAACCTGGGCCCGATGGAGGGAATTGTCGCCGCTATCAAAGCCGATACGCTCTCGATTCTTGCCTTTCAGGTAGGCATGTACGCGTGGATGGCGCTGGTCTATTTTGTACTATTCCCGGAGCAACACCTGAAGCCGTTTGATCCACGGTCTTGGCTCATGATGCAGATCGGCATGATCTGCGGATTCGCCACCAGCTATCCGATGAACTGGTGGCTAATTCGAACTGGATTGAAAGAGGCGATGTAGAAATAGGCCCAGAGGGCAGAACTCAGCGAATCTATACTGAGATCCATCACCCACGTTCCATGGCAGCGAGCACCGCGTCCGCGAATTGCGTTGTACCGCATGTACCGCCCACGTCGCGGGTGAGGCTTTTGCGCTCGGCGTAGACGCTTTCGAGGGCCTTCTGCAGCCTGGCTGCAGCCGCCGACTCATTCAGGTGGTGCAGCATCAGAATCGCAGACTGGAGCAGCGCCGTTGGATTGGCGAGATCCTTCCCGGCGATGTCGGGCGCGGATCCGTGCACGGCTTCGAAGATGGCGCATTCGTGGCCGAGGTTGGCCCCGGGTACGAGCCCGAGTCCGCCGACGAAGGCGGCGCAGAGATCGCTCACGATATCGCCATAGAGATTTTCCAGCAGCAGCGTGTCGTACTGGTAGGGATTCATGACGAGCTGCATGCAGGTGTTGTCGATGATGTGCTCGCCGTAGAAGATCTCGGGGTACTCCTCTGAGACCTTGCGCGCGCAGCGCAGAAACAATCCATCTGAAAGCTTCATGATATTTGCTTTGTGGATGGAGTGGATCTTCTTGCGCCCGTGCTTGCGCGCGTAGTCGAAGGCGAACTTCGCGATGCGGGTTGAACCCTTCTCGGTGATGACCTTGATGCTTTCGACGACGCCAGGCACGACCTCGTGCTCGAGACCTACGTACTCGCCCTCGGTGTTTTCGCGAACGATGATTAGGTCCACCCCGGGCCACTTGGTTTCAAGGCCGGGAAGGTTGCGAATGGGCCGAAAATTCGCGAAGAGGTCAAACTGCTTGCGCAGCGTGACATTGATGCTTTTGAAGCCGCCACCAATTGGGGTAGTGACGGGTCCTTTAAGCGCGACTTTGTTGCGGGCAATCGAGTCGCTGAGGTCGGCGGGGATGTACTCGCCGAAGATTTCGAACGCTTCAGCTCCGGCCGCGAAGCGTTCCCACTCCCACTTGACGCTGGTGGCTTCAAGGATGCGGACGACGGCGTGGGTGACTTCGGGGCCAATGCCGTCGCCGGGGATAAGAGTGACTTTATGAGTTTTCGATTCAGGCATGGGGTTAGCTGCTAGCTTCTAGCTCCTAGCCATTAGCTTATCTGTACAGTCGCGGTCGTCGTAAGTGCAGATGTAGGAGGGCGGTTCTGCGTTGGGCAGTTGAGGTAAATCTTTACAGCCGCGAGACATTTCTCTGACAAGAGATGGAACCCTTCGCGACAGAATTGTCCGATGGATGGAGCCAACCAACCATGACGAGCCTGGCCGCGCTTAGAAATGCATGGGAGGATCTCGCGGAGGAGGACGCTCTCGGGGCGATCTTGACCGATCCGTCGAGAACGGGCGGGCGTTGGGATCTCAGCGAGTTCATGCAGACCGGAGAAGTGGAGATTGAGACGGTTTTGGGACATCTTGCAGGGATCAAACGGGAGCCGGACGTAAGAGGCACCGCGTTGGATTTCGGATGCGGTGTAGGGCGCTTAACGCAGGCAATGGCGTCCAGGTTCGCCGCTTGCATCGGCGTGGATATTTCCATGCAGATGATCCGGAACGCTGAAGCGCTGAATCGGTACACCCATTGTTCCTACCAGCTTGTGACGGGAACCGTCTTGCCCTTTGCGGCGGGGACATTCTCATTCATCTACAGCAACATCGTGCTGCAGCATGTTCCGCGCAAATATGCTGTTGAGTATTTGCGTGAGTTTGGGCGAATCCTCAAGCCGGGTGGGATTCTGGTTTTCGGAGTGCAGGACAGTTTTGGGGCTCCTGATTTCTCTTCGGGGATGGTACGCCTTCGTCACATTCTGCGCATTCGATCGCGAATTCGTGCCGCACTGGGACACTCGGGGGGAGACATGCAGATGCACTTGCTTCCAGAGCGCCTTGTTCGGGATGCAGTGCGTGGCTCGCGAATTGTGGACGTGCAGATGACGAACACGGCGGCAAAGAATTTCAACGGCCAGCTCAGATATCTTGATGAAGCTCCGGCACGCGGATATGTTGGGAAACAATACTGCGTTGTCAAGAACGGATGACTCTGCGTGCGCGAGTGCATTGCATCTGAGTCCGTCTTTACGGTGTAATCGTGACGATGACGCGTTTGTAGCGCGCAATTGGAGGAGTTCCTTTGTCCGCGACCCTGAGTATGAAATGGACGGTCTGAGGATGATCCACTTTGGGAGCGAGGACTGAAAGGTTATTCATGTTCTCCGCGACAGCAAACTTGATCTTTTCTTTCAAGCTTCCCGCTTCGAAGTATTGGAACCAGAGGAAGGTCAGGCTATCTCCATCGGGGTCGGTCGCGTGTGCTTTGAGATTGAGCTCTTCGCCGGAACGTACTGAGAATTTCTCCGGCATGTCGAGAATTGCTACGGGCGGATGGTTGGACGCTTTGTAAGGCTTTGTCGTCCAGTTCATGCGCGCAGCGAAGTCGTTTTGAAAATCATCTCTCCACCTCCAGATGGTGGCTTTGTAGTCTCGAATTGGCTTTTCTCCGGCGTGGCTTGCGCGACCATATTCGCCCGAGACGAACGGCGTAAACTCGTCGAATGCGTTCGTCCAGATCGGGCGAGTTTCAGGTTCGATGGGGACGCCGCCGATAAAGGTATGCGGATCTGAGACATCAACATCGGAACGGTATAGTTCATAACGGCCGCCCCAGCCGCCCCAATCGGGATGTTGGGGGTCGCTCAGGCCATTGGGAATGAGCGAGAGCCAGGAAGGAGTGTCGCCTTCCATCCCGTAGGCGACATCGGGATATGCTGCCCCAAGTGGTCCACGCCCCTGCTGAATATGCTCGGCTAGCCATTTGTTGCTGATGGTGGTGTTGTCGATTCCAGAAACAAAAGAATTGATTCCCGTCCATGTGGCTGCGCCGTAGTCGCCGCCGGGAGTAACAACGTAGAAGAGTTCGGGAAAGCTTTTGCGGATCCACGGCCCGCTGTCGTCTTGATCGGAGATGGTGTAGACCCTGAGTTTCGAAATGAGGCGGTTGACTTCATCGGCAGGCCTGGTCTCCCGCAGCGTGTACAGGGCTTGAGCGAGCGTGTTCACCCCTCCCCAAACCGAGATCCAAAGCGGGCGTTCATCGTTCTCCTCGAGAGCTCGAATGATCCACAGAGATCCTTCCGAGTCTTTTCCCTTGCCGACGCCGCTCATCCCGTATTCAGGGCGGCCACGCTTCACAAGTGCCCGCAGTGCGGCAGCCGTGGGGTATTCCGGATCGTGATGAAGCAAATTCCCATGCACCTTGCCGTAGGCATCGATGACGTTGTGGATCAGATCGGGAGAGACTGAAGTTCTCTTCCAGGTAGAAGTGGTCGCGATCAGGCCCTCGATGTCGATTACGTCGGAATACAGCACCAGGCGGACCATGCTCTCGGTGTCGTCTACTTCCGCTCCGATATCGGTGAGAACGATAAGGCGTTGTTTATGCAGGCGAGGCAACTGGTGTTTGGAAGCGCTTTGCGCCGCAGCCACATCGACATTAAAAACGAGAGCAACGAGCAATGACACCGATATTGCGGCAGCAATCAGCATGCGCCGGCTCACGAAACTCACGGAAGGCATCCGTTCCATTGAGAGGTCCTCTGAATTCTACGGACCATGATATCCGGGACTTTCCATCACGGATCGTACTCGGGGAGAGGCTACTTCTTGCCCTTGCCGGTTCGGTGGCTTTCGAGCAGGTCTTCGAGCTCTTCCTTGAATTCGCGTACGTCTTTGAAGTCGCGGTAGACCGACGCGAAACGGATGTACGCGACGGTGTCGAGGCCTTTGAGGTGCTTCATGATGAGCTCGCCGATTTCGGAGGTGGTGCGCTCGCGCTCGGGAGCGTCCATGAGGTAGGTCTCGG
>DATJEO010000272.1:0-8123 GCA_035496515.1 Occallatibacter sp. | reverse complement strand
CAATGGCGTTCGCCTGGCAGGCCAGAACGGTACTCCAAGAGCGCTGGTGCACAACGATTACGCCACTCTGCAACCTCGCGTAGGATTTTCTGAAGATCTCTTCGGAAACGGTAAGCACGTGCTGCGCGGCGGTTTCGGAACGTTCTACGAAAGGATGCAGGGTAACGTCATCTATGATGCGGCGACCGCTGCTCCGTTCGCGAACACACCATCTGCCAATACTGTGTATCTGAGCGATCCGCACGTGAGCTACGTGACGGGCGCTGCCGCGGCAAATCCGTTCTTTGCTCAAGGCAGCACTTCGATCGCGCAGACTTTCAAACCACCTGCGGTTGCGCAGTTCAGCCTCGGGCTTCAGAATCAGGTTGCTCAGTCTGTCATATGGGTTGTTCAGTATGTTGGCAACATTGCGTGGCATCAGAACATTCGCCGCGCAATCAACACCTACTCTCTGAACACTCCGCTGCTGGTTGGCAACAACCCGGCGTTCAACGTGACCGGCGGCAGCCCCACAGACTACCTGAAGTATTCTCGCGCGAACGCTGGTGACCCGAACAACAACTCGGGAACCAACCCGAATCACGCGAATATTCCGATTGCCGACCAAATGCGTAACTTCAATGGGTTCGGCGGCATCACGGAACAGGAAGACAACACCAATGGCAACTACAACGGATTCCAGACCGGACTCCGCATCCAGGGCCGTTGGGGACTTAGCGGAGAAGTCGATTACACGTACTCGCATGAGATCGACATCACCAGCCAGGACGATGCCACAATCGATAACCCGCTCAACATCAAGTACAACAAGGGTTCCGGGCTCTTCGACCGGCGCCACATCCTCAGCATGAACTACATCTACAAGCTTCCAATCTTCAAGGCGGCGGGCATCACCCACTCGATCCTTGGCGGTTGGGAGGTTGCAGGTACGATCATCGATGAGACTGGTGTTCCCACGACTCCTCGCATGTCGATCAGCTACGATACGGTCGGCCTGGGCGGCGGTTATACGAACCGTCCGAATCAGTCCGGGAAATCAAACAGGCACGGGAAGATCACGGATGCCTTCGACACTTCCGTCTTCAGCGTTCCGACTCCGGTCTGGGCTGGCGGCGGCAATCAGGGCTTCGGAAACGCAGGCAAGGACGCCATCCCGGGTCCGAACCGCGTGAACTTCACGACGTCGCTCTACAAGTCGTTTGCGTTCACCGAAAAGGCTCGTTTCGAATTCCGTGCAGAGTCGTTCAACACCTTCAACCACACCGAACCAAACGGCGTGGGGAACTCGCTGAACAACTCGAACTTCGGAAAGGTGACCTCGTTCTACGATCCGCGTGCTCTCGAGTTCGGCGGAAAGTTCATCTTCTAAATTCAACTCAGCTAACCCGAAGCGCGGCAGCAAATACTGCCGCGCTTCGCTTTTGCGTACATTAGTGACATGAGCCCTTCTGCAAGCTTTTTGCGAGATCGAGGCGCATTTCTGCTCGTGTTGGCGTTCGCGTTCGCAGTGCCGCGTTTGGAAGCGCAGAGCGTTGACGCGGCCGGCATTCGCGCAAATGCTATCGCGCTCGAACAGCGTGGCGACAACGACAAGGCGGAGCAGGCGTGGCAGGCTCTTGCGAAGGCTGACCCTCGCAATGCCGAGGCGCTCGCGCACCTTGGGCTGCTGGAGGCACGGCAAGAGCGGCTGGAGAAGGCAATCGGGTTTTACCGGCAGGCAATCGCCATCGATCCAGACTTGCCCGGTCTGCAGATGAATCTCGGTCTGGCACTGTTCAAGGCTGCTCAGTTTCCCGGCGCCATCCAGATGTTCGCCTCAGAAATCAAGAAACACCCCGGCGATCAGCGCCTGACAATCCTGCTCGGCATGTCGCATTTCGGACTAAGAGACTACTTTGTCGCCATTCCATATCTGCGACGGGCTGCGGATCGCGATCCACAGAACCTGACATTGCGGATGGCCCTGGCGCGTAGCTGCCTCATGAGCAAGCAGTATCAGTGTGTAATCGATGTGCATCGAGAGATCGAAGCGGTCAATCAGAATGTGGCTGAAGCCGATGTGCTGGCGGCTGAGGCGCTGGATGCGCAGCAGGATCATGAAGGTGCAGTCTCACAACTTCGCGCTGCGATCCAGGCCAACGCAGAGGAAGCGAATGTACACTTCGCCCTGGGCTATCTACTTTGGACGAAGGGGCAATGGGCGGAAGCTGCTCGCGAACTGGAGGCAGAGCTTCAGCACTACCCGCAAAACATTCAGGCTCGGATCTTTCTCGCTGATGCCCAGGTGCAACAAGGTGATTTCGCAACGCCGCTTGCCGATCTAAAAAAACTCGTGGCCCGTAATCCTTCAGAGCCGCTGGTCCACATTGATCTGGGAACGATCGCGGCGAGGAACGGACACACGGAAGATGCGCTTCGAGAACTCAGGATAGCGGCTCAGGGCGCATCTGAGAATTCTGAGGTGCACATGCGGATCGCAGAGCAGTTTGAGTCGATGGAGCGAACCGAAGAAGCGCAACTCGAACGCGAGCGAGCTGGCGGGATACCGCAGAGGGGCTATGCCTCTCTCCTGGACGTCCTTGAATCGTCTGATTGATCGAGCCTCGACGTAAGTTGAGATCAACGTCATTGTTTGGCAGGTGACCTCTGGGCCTCGGGATAGATCTTGATCCAGTGGTTTCTCATTCTTGCGTGAACCACATTATTTGCCGTTTGCGAAACGATTACGTTTGTTTGCTCAACGGGCATGTGGCAATTGATGCAGTCGTTCACGATCTGATGGCCTAACTTGGCAGACACTTTGCAGCTTTGCCATGTATGACAGCCGAGGCATTTGGCAGAATAGGATTCCGCTGGTCTCTCCGCGGTATGTACATCGTGGCACGTCGTGCAGGTCATGGTCTTCGAAGCGACGTAGCACTTGCTCCGCTGCAGCAGGCCTACCTGATTGCCATGAACGTCAGGGTGCTCCACATCGGCCGGAGCAAGTTGCTTGTAGTAGTCGCTCAGAGGCTGGCCCGGAACATAGGAGAATGCTGGAGCCAGTGGCGTCCGCTGGATGCCGTTATGGCATTCTGCGCACAGGTCGACCTTGCGATCACGGGAGAATTTCGCTGGATTGAGGATACCGGTGACGGAGGAAGCACTCGATCCGGACCGATGCGCGGTTTCGATGCGCACGTGCTGGGCTCCGGGCCCATGGCAGGTCTCGCATGAGAGCCCCGGGACGAACGTCGACCTGTCGTAGCGATTGGTATTTGGATCGGTCGAGAGCGGGCGAATGTAGGTTGAGTGACACTCAAGGCACCCCGGATTCACCACGCGAGAGAATTCCGCTGTTCCATCGACATATCCGGGGCTGTTGATCCACTTGTGCCCCTCAGACCAGTAACTCACCGGCAATTCAAACAGCCGGTCGCCGCGCCAGTAGAGGTATGTCTGGCCGCGGGTGCCGGAGCCAGTGATCACGTCGATGCGTTCGCTGCGCTTTACGGACAGGGAATCCCATCCCGTTTCGGCTGTCTCGAAGAATCCGTCTTTCCGGGACTCCATCACGAACCGGAGTGCCGGTTGAGCGGTATTCGTTGAATCGACGATGGTCAGTACATTTTCGCCGTCCCGGAAGGGGCCAAGAACGGAGCGTGTCGTAGGCAGCTGAGAAGTAAGTCGATGAGCAGTGTGCTCGTATGTCTGACTCTGTTCTTTATGGCACGAGAAGCAGGTTGCATTACCGACGAAGCCGGAGCGGTTATTCGACAATTCAGGTTCCTGAACCGCAAGACCGGGTGCTGAACAGAACATTCCCAGAAGAGCGATTAGCAGGGAAACCCTGGCTGGGATCATTGGGCGGGAGTCTCTGGAATCAATGATACTGATTTCTAATCAGCCGCGGAACTATCGTTTCTTCGCGGTAGCTTCGTGGTCCATTTCGGACTTGAGGTTTTTAGCCAGCTTTTCAAGCTCTCCCGCCTTCTTCAGGACAGCGAGGGAAAGACTCTGCTTGTAGGTCTTGCCGACTTCGGTCCTCAATTCCAGCGCAAGCTGATAGAGCTTTTTGGTATCGGCTTCTATCCGCTGCTGTTGCGATTTTTCTGAGCCGGTCGGAGTCGCGGATGATGCTGCCGGATCGGGTTGCGCTTCCTGAGTTGCAGTCGCGGGAGTTTGACCGGCCTGCGATACAGCTTCGCTCTGCATCGGCTCCAAGGCTACGCCTCGCGTCGAAATCGCTCCTGCGACGACGAGCGGCGAGATCAGAATTGCCAGGAGAGACAGCCGGCTCTTGAGGAGCATATGCGTTCTGCAATGCAGCTTCATCGAGTCTTCATCTTCTCCTGTACGCTGCGAGCCAGCTTCTCGATCTGAGCTACTTTCGCCGCATTTTGCGACATGGGCGCCGGGTTCTTCTTGACTGAGTTGATCTCCTGCTGCAGTTGTTGAGCCAGCAACAGGATCTGGTTCGACTCCAGCCAAATCTCCCGCGCCCGAAGCTGTGCTTGAAGAGACAGGGCCTTCTGCTTCTGGTCTCTTGAGTCTGTTCCAAGCTCCTGCTGGAGGTCAGGCGGACGCGGGGTCGGGTTGGGGATCACCACGTGACTTGAACCCGGTGGCGGCTGCTGGTTCTGGGCGAGCGCAGGCGTAGGGCGGGGAATGGCCGAAAAAATTAAGAGAACTGCAAGGGCCGAGGAAGGGAAGCGCATAAATCCTCTCCGGACTGGCGAATTAATCTAATCAGACCTTTGTCTATCCGGTCCAGAGTTTTCAGCCGCTTCAGCCTTGTTTGCTGGAGGAAAGGCGGCCACCGGTGACACCTAATCTTGGGGGACTCTTCTCGGTTAGACTGTCAGCCTTGAATCCCTTGAAGGATTAGAATCATTGCTACGGAACCCGCATGAAAACGGTGCTGTCAGTCGTGATTTTTTCAGTCATAGCGATAAGCGCGGCGGCACAACAGCGCCCAGGGAGCGTGCCCGATTCCAATCGTCAGAAGGCCCTCGAACTGGAGCAGCAAGGGAAGATACCTGAAGCTGAGGCGGCGTGGACCCGCGCAGTCAAAATCAATCCGCGCAATCCCGAACCCTATGCGCATCTGGGTCTGCTCAAAGCGCGTAAAGAGGACTATAAAGGCGCGATTCCGCTGTATCGCAAGGCCCTGGCTCTGGATCCGAACAAGCCCGCCGTGCGCCTCAATCTTGCACTTGCACTGTTCAAGGCGGAGCAGCTCAGGGATGCGGTGGTCGAGTTCAAGGCTCTCAGGAAGCAGGCTAAACCTGATTCTCCCGACGCTCAGCGTCTGGATGTTCTGCTTGGAATGTCCTACTACGGTCTGGCTCAGTACGCGACCGCGGTGCCTTATCTGAAAGCAGCTGCACAACGGGATCAGCAGAACTCTCCCCTGCTGCTGTCGCTCGCGCATAGTTGTTTGTGGACGAAGCAGATGCAATGCGTGATGGACACCTATCACCAGATCCTCTCCTTGAATGCGGAATCGGCGGAAGCATATATGCTGGCCGGCGAAGCGCTGGACGAGATGAAGGATAACGAGGGGTCAACCAAGATGTTCAGGGCAGCCGTGGCTGCGAATCCGAAGGAACCGAATGTTCATTTCGGCCTCGGATACCTGCTTTGGACGCAGAAGCAGTATCCGGAAGCCCTGCAGCAGTTTCAGGCAGAACTGGACAACGATCCGAACCATGCGCAATCTCTGGTGTATCTCGGCGATTGCTACCTGCAATTGAACAATCCCACTGAGGCACGCCCGCGATTGCAGAAGGGCCTGGCGCTAGACCCGTCGCAATGGCTGGCCAGCCTGGATCTCGGCATTATCGACTCTGATGCGGGCAGGAACGAGGAAGCGCTGCGCGAGCTAAACCATGCGGCCAAACTCAAGCCGGATGATGTGAACGTCCATTGGCGACTGGGCAGGCTGCTTCGCACCATGGGGCGTAAGCAGGAAGCTCAGTTGGAACTCGATAAGGCTAAGAAGCTGAACAAAGCAGTAGACGAAGATCTCTATAGAAAAATCGCTAATGGCGCTAAGCGCGGTAGCTCGCATGCGCAGGAATCCCCGCCCGCTCAGTAGATGCCGTTCGTGGCTACTTGCTTGTCACCCGTGCGATCCGGTCTTGACCCGATCAAGATAATTGTGGTGAGTAGGCTGAGTTGTGCGAACCTGCGCTTCGACTTCTTTAATTCTCTGGACCAGCCGGCTTTTGATCTCCTCCACAGTCGCACTTTCGCCGAGGTGTCCAGTCTGGTCGAAGTGCTGGAGATAGGTTTGCAGCTCGAGCAGCAGCTCGTGGGGAAGTCGATGACCCATGACGGGTTAATTGTCCACTGCGAGCGGTAGAAATGCAAGATAACCCGCATTTGGACCCTGCTTGCAGCGTGTCCTTGACGGGCCCTGCCGGAAATCAATGTCCACGCAGGCCAGCTGCCGCAGACAAGGCGAGTCCCTCCGCTACCGACGTGAACTCGTGTCCGCCCTGGAGCCGTTCTCGCCCGAATCGGCTCGTGAAAATCCGCCGCACCGCAGGTACAAAGGAAGTGCCTCCGGTAAGGAAGACACGATCGATCTCATGGGGCTTGACTCCGCCGCTCTTCAGCAGGACATCTACACTGTGCTCGATCGCTGCAAGGTCTTCAACAATCCAACTCTCAAAGTCGCAGCGCGATACCGGAATGCGAAGCTCGATTGTCGAAGCACCGGCTCTACCGTCGCGGAAAGTGAACTCTGCGCTCTCCCCCTGCGAGAGCTTAAACTTGGCTGACTGCACAGACTGGTGCAGCTGATAGCCGAGATCTCCTTCGACGATCGCAATCAGTGCCTCGATCTTTTCGGGCTCAAGCGCTCGAATTCTCGCGCTCTTCAAAATTTCACGAACGTTGTTAGTTCGCAAGAAGGAGAGATGATGCCAGTGCTCGAGATGTGCGTAGATCCAGGCGGGGACCGCCGGAAGGATCTTGTTAAGCGAACGCGCCTCTGAGTTCGAGCCCAGAGCGGGTGATACCAGTTTGCGAACAATCCGAGCGTCGAAGGCATCTCCGGCCAACCCGATTCCGGTGTTGCCGAGAAGGTCGTCAGCTCTTCGGCCACGCTTACGCACTCCGGGTCCGACCCGCAGGAGCGAAAAGTCGCTTGTGCCCCCACCAAAATCACCGATCAGAATCATTTCGTCCCTGTCAAGGGTGGCCTCGTACGCATAAGCAGCGGCGACCGGCTCCAACTCGAAATCCACCTCTTCGAAGCCGGCTGAAAGGAAGGCTTCGCGCAGACGCGAGACGGCGAAATCGTCCTCCTCTTCCGATTCCGCTCCTACGAATCGCACGGGCCTTCCCACGGTCGCACGGCGAACGGGACGTCCGAACTGCTCTTCGGCTCGTTTGCGAAGATCGCTCACGATGCGAGCGATCAACTCTTCCAGCCGGTGCCGCCGGCCATAGATCTCCGTTCCTGTAAGCGCATGACTGGAGAGGTGAGACTTGAGAGACTGGATCAGACGACCCTTCTCTTCGGCTTCAAGATAGCGCTCGATGGCCTCCGGGCCAGAATAGCCGTGGACGCGGCGCTGGCCATTTGCTGTCTTCCATTGTTCGAAGTAGAGCACCGAGCGGCAGACGGGTATCGACTCGCCGCGGAAAGAGAAGTTGGCCAGTTTGATTTCTCGGCCTGGCTGCAGCATGGCAACGGCGCAGTTCGTAGTTCCGAAATCGATTCCGAAAGAGGTCTGCTCCTGGTGACTTGAGCCCATCTGGTCATTATTGATGCCTCGTCCGCCCTCGGTACACCAGCTGGTGTAGCGCTGTGCCACGGAGAGCGCGAAGCTCCGACGCCGTTCAGTCAGTAGACAGTCATGACCGCTGCGCGTTGTAATATTGAGTTGACAGGGCGGGAGTAGTTCAGTGGTAGAACGTCAGCTTCTATCGCACGCTATTTACCAAAGACTTACGGATTCGCAAGAACTGGATTAGTACCTTTTATTTTATGCACATACCGCTCGTTAGCAGGCCTATGCAAATTTAAGCGTATTTCGCGCTTTTTGGCACTTTTCGAGCAAGTGGATAGTAAATTTGGATAGTAAAGTGTTCGTATGACGAGTTCCAAACTTGCCTTGTCTCGAAGTGCA
>DATJEO010000271.1:0-5848 GCA_035496515.1 Occallatibacter sp. | reverse complement strand
GCTCGAACACGCTTGCGGGCAACACTTTCCGCATCAGCAGCGCCATCCGCGCGTCCCTTCCAACGACGTAGCGCAGCTTCGGCTCCGAAGTCTCCAGAATGCGCGCAATCAGATCCGCAACGACCTGTGGGTTCGCGCGATCTTTTGAACTTTTCTCGATTCGGCTCTGCCATCGTGCGAGCCTTGAGGCGTTGGGCGAAGTGGGATCCGACATTTTGGCGGTGAGTTTTGCATTCCGCGTCCAGATGTCCGTCTCGTACGAGCCCGGCTCGATAATGGCCACCTTGATGCCAAGCGCAGCCATTTCGAGGCGCAGAGTTTCGGCCCACCCCTCCAGCGCGAACTTCGAAGCCACGTAGCTGCTCACCCCTGGAAACCCGGTCCGTCCCGAAATTGAACTCACCATCACCACATGCCCGAACCCCTGCCGGCGCATCTGCGGCAGGACGGCCCGGGTCACCGCTGCCGCGCCGAAGAAGTTCGTCTCAAACTGATCACGCAGCTCCGCATCTGTGACTTCTTCCGCAAATCCCGGCACCGCGAACCCAGCATTGTTGACGAGTGCGTGCAGCGGCTCTCCTCGCTTCTCAAGAAGATCGGCAATTCCCGCGATCTGCCCAGCACTCGTTACATCCAGGGCCTGGATCTCGATTTGCTCCAGCACGCCAGCTTCGCGTGCTGCCGATTCCAATCTCTCGCGCCGGCCCACATCGCGCATTGTCGCGAGCACTCGCCAACTACGATTAGCCAGCGTGACTGATGTCAGCAACCCAAAGCCACTTGATGCGCCCGTAATGAGTGCTGTCCTGCTCATCTGATAAGAAAGTCGAAGAAGAGTCCAAGCGCGATGATTCTCAGAAACTGACACCTGAAGGCTGAAAACTGGCGGCGGTTCTCAAATCAGCTCCACTCCCCACAAATCATGCAGGTGCACCACACCCTCCACCTTGCCGGTCCCATCCGTGACAACCAGCGAAGTGATCTTCCGTTCCTCCAAAATCGCCAGCGCCCGCGCGGCAAGCTCACCCGCCGCAATCGTCCGCGGATTCACATTCATGGCCTCGCCTGCAGTCTTGCTCAGAGCCGCTCCGCCTTCGCGCTCCAGCAAGCGCCGCAGGTCGCCATCGCTGATCACCCCGCGCAGCTTGCCGGCTTCCTGCACCGTCGTCATCCCCAGCTTCTTCGAAGACATCTCGAAGATCACATCGGACATTCTTGTATTCGACGCAACCACCGGAACATCTTCCCCCGCGTGCATCAGATCGCGTACCTTGGCAAGCTGCTTTCCCAACTTCCCGCCCGGATGCAGCTCCGCAAAATCCTCAGCCTTAAATCCCTTGCGCAAGCTCACCGCTACCGCCAGAGCATCCCCCAAAGCCAGCATCGAAGTGGTGCTCGCCGTGGGCGCCAGATTCAGCCCGCATGCCTCTCGCTCAACGCTGCAATCCAGCACTACATCGCTTGCCTGCGCCAGCGTCGACTGCAGATTGCAGCAGAAACTCACCAGCGCATCGCCCTTGCGCTTCAATGTGGCGAGCAGCCGCAGAATCTCCTCCGTCTCTCCGCTCGCCGACAGAGCAACCACAACATCGCCCGGCATCAGCACGCCCAGGTCTCCGTGCACCGCCTCAGCTGGATGCAGAAACAGCGCTGGACTCCCCGTCGAACTCAGCGTGGCCGCAATCTTCTGCGCAATCACCCCACTCTTGCCCATCCCCGTGACCACCACGCGCCCATTCCCCTCACCGCAGCGAACCACCAGATCCACCGCCCGGTCGAATTCCGCCAGCATCGGCCCATCCAGGCGCTTCGCCAGCGCTTCCAGTGCCGCAGCTTCCGTGCGCACCAACTCTGCCGGCGTCAGGCAGTCCTGCTGATTGTCTCGATTCATTGGTTTCTGATGGTAAATCAGACCGGGGCGGGACGCGAATTCGCTTGTCACTGCAACATTATCCGCTACTGTCCTACAATTCCGCCGGATCCGACAGCCTCGCGTCAGATCGATAGGTGAGCCAATGTCTACGCAAACTCAGCTCGTCGCTCCAGTCGATTCAGCCCGTGCAACCGCAGCAACTCTTGGATTCTGGGTTTGCCTGCTCACCGCCGCGCTAACCATGATCTCGTTCAGCATTGCGATTCTCACGCCGCCGCGGTCCGGGCCCTTCTGCACGGGTTCCTGCGTCCTGTACCCCTACACCGATACCGCGTCTTTCTTTCCTCGCGACTTCTGGTGGATGTTCCCTGCGCTGTCGATCACCCCTCTGTTTCTCATCCTGTGTGCCTGCACCCACTCGTGGGTTCCAGGTCCCAAAACACTCTTCAGCAGAATCGCCATGTTGTTCGCCGCGATTGCAGCTTCCCTCATCACCCTCGACTACGTTCTTCAGATCGAGGTCCTTCAGTCCAGCCTCCTTCGGGCAGAGACCGACGGAATGGCATTCATCTCCCAATACAATCCGCACGGCCTCTTCATTGCCATGGAGAATCTCGGCTACCTGATGATGGCAGTTTCCATGTGCTTTTTAGGGTTGGCTCTTCCGCACAACAGCCGACTGGAGAATCTCGTTCGATGGCTGCTGATCGTGAGCGGAGCAGCGGCCTTCGTGACATTCGTCTCCATGTCGATCTACTTCGGCACCCGCCTCGAAACCCGCTTTGAACTCGCCATCGTCGCCATCGATTGGTTTGCTTTGATCATTGGCTCCATCGTGCTGAGCATCCTCTTCCGGCGATCCTCGCGGGTTCTCCGTAGCTAACCCTCCTGAGATTTGTCATCGCATTGTCACGTTTGCCGGGGACCTCGGCCATACCAGCGGCCTTGCGTAAAATAGAGACGAGGTCGAAGCCCCTTGAAGCGCAATACCATCGTCATCGGAGTGACCCTGCTCATCCTCGCCACCTTTGCCTGGGCGGGATGGGCCAACTGGATGTATCGCAAGCAGGCCGCCGAGCACGCCCTCGCCTCAGCCTCCCACGCTGAACTGATTCCCTCGGCTCCCGGCGACGTCCCGTCAGGCGGCGCATCGCTCACCGGCAAGCCCGCCCCCGACTTCACTCTCGAAGACCTTAGCGGAAACAAAGTTTCGCTCTCCAGCTACAAAGGTAAACCGCTCCTTATCAACTTCTGGGCAACCTGGTGCGGCCCCTGCAAGATTGAAACACCCTGGCTTGTCGAACTGCAAAATGAGTACGGCCCCAAGGGCCTTCAGATCATCGGCATCTCCACCGAAGGCGACGACCTTAAGGCGGGCGATAAGGAAGGCTGGGCGCACGATAAGGCCGCCATCGCAAAATTCGTCAAGCAGGAGCACATGCAATATCCCGTCCTCATCAATGGCGACAGCCTCGCCACTGCCTACGGCGGCCTCGACGCCATGCCCACATCCGTCTACGTCGACAAAGATGGCAAAGTCGTAGCCATGCAGCTCGGCATCAGCTCGAAAGACGACATGGAAGCGCACATCCGCAAGGCCATGGGAGAAGGGCAGTGATTGCGCAGAAATATATCAGCCGCATCATCGTTGGCTCGCTAATTGCTGTCGGAAGCGCAGCCGCATTCAATCAGCAGGACTCACTCACCAATTCTCCGCGCCAATCTGTACTGAAGTCGCAGGCTGTCGAGTATCTCTATCCCGAGCAGGTCTCGGTAGCTGCCGGCAAGCCCACGCCCGTCACGCTTCACTTCCGCATCCAGCAGAATCTGCACATCAACTCCCACACACCGCGTGCGGAGTACCTGATCCCTACTGTCTTTTCGATACCCGACAGCTCAGGCGTGAAGCTCGCCAACGCCACCTACCCCGCTGGCACCGACTTCACCCTGCCTGCCGATCCCGACCAGAAGCTCTCCGTCTACACGGGCGACTTCACTATCCAGGCAAAACTCGTCAGCAATCCCGGCAACCACCTCGTTGAAGCAAAGCTCCGCTACCAGGCCTGTGACCAGACCCAGTGCCTCCCGCCCAAAACCATCACAGTGCCGATCGATGTGATCGGAAAGTGAATGACGGCAATCTGATCGCGAGCATTGCTCGATGGATCAGCGCAGCTTGACACGATAGTACCCACCCTCTTTGAAGCGAAAGAATTCACGGCGAATCTCATCAAGCGCGATACTTTCGCGAATCAAAGGCTGCTTATCTTCATTTCCGGCCCAGACGCCGTAGAGTTCCACCTCATCTTCATCGGCCTGCGCCAAGAGATCGCACAGCTCTTCGCATTCCCGTTTGTTGCTAGCGATCTCTTCGGCGTCCTTTACAGGGTCGAGCCAGTAGTACCATTCACCAGCGCCATCCTGCATGACTGAGGGGAAGGCACAGCCGCAGTGGGTAGAAGATCCGATGTTCTGCACCACCGGCTTGCTGAAAGTCGTCCGCACCCACGACTCTGAATGCTCCAAATCCTGCACGTTTACATGCGGATCACTCGAATTCCACTCTCTCTTGGGAAGTGGTTTGCTGGTTCCGGCATAGAGTAGAAAGCACATGAGCAATAACTCCGCAATCGCCTAGGTAGCTCTAGATGTTCGTCGGTTCACACTCCAGCTTTCTTTTCAATCTTCGCCCATGAGTCTTTCAACGAAAGCGTCCGGTTGAATACCAGTTTCCCATTCGCCGATTCCGGATCAAGGCAGAAATAGCCGACACGCTCAAACTGAAAAGGCTCTCCGACTCTTGCCTCGGCCAGGGAAGGCTCCAGCTTCGCGTCGGCAATCACTTCCAGCGAATCCGGATTGAGATTGTCGAGAAAGCTCCCGCCCTCCGCGTAGTCATTGGGATCGGACTTCGTAAACAGCTTCTCGTACAGCCGCACCTCGGCCGAAACCGCATGCTTCGTCGACACCCAGTGAATCGTCGACTTCACCTTGCGCCCATCCGGCGAATTGCCCCCTCTGCTCGCAGGATCGTACGTGCAATGCACCTCGACTACATTCCCAGCCGCATCCTTCACCACATTGTGCGCGGTTATGAAATAGGCATTCCGCAGCCGGACCTCTTTCCCCGGAGAAAGCCGGTAGTACTTCGGCGGAGGCACCTCTCGAAAATCATCCTGCTCGATGTAAATCTCGCGCGAGAACGGAACCTGCCGCATGCCTGCTGCCGCATTCTCTGGATTGTTCGCTACTTCGACAAACTCGCCCTCACCCTCCGGATAGTTGTCGATCACAATCTTCAGAGGCCGTAGAACAGCCATCCCGCGCTGTGCGCGCCGGTTCAGATCATCGCGCTGGAAATGCTCCAGCATCTCAATATCGGTGCTGCCATTCGTCCGCGACACTCCCGCCGCCGCCACAAACATCCGGATCGCCTCAGGAGTAAACCCGCGACGCCGCAGACCAGAAAGAGTGGGCATCCGCGGATCATCCCATCCGTTCACCCGTTTCTCCTGCACAAGCTGCAGCAGCTTACGCTTGCTCAGCAGAGTGTAGGTGATGCTGAGCCGGTCGAACTCAATCTGCTGGGACGGAAATATGCCAAGGTTCTCAATGAACCATTTGTAGAGCGGCTGATGATCCGCAAACTCCAGGCTGCACATCGAGTGCGTCACATTTTCAATCGAATCGGACTGTCCGTGCGCGTAATCATACATCGGATAGATACACCACTCATCCCCTGTCCGATGGTGCGTCGCATGCAGAATGCGGTACATCACCGGGTCGCGCATATTTAGATTCGGCGATGCCATATCGATCTTCGCGCGCAGCACTCGGCTTCCATCCGGGAACTCGCCCTTCTTCATCCGCGCAAACAAATCCAGATTCTCTTCGGCGGACCGATTCCGATATGGACTGTCCTTGCCGGGCTCCGTCAGCGTTCCGCGATACTGCCGGATTTCCTCCGCCGTGAGG
>DATJEO010000270.1:0-4181 GCA_035496515.1 Occallatibacter sp. | reverse complement strand
GCCAGCTTCCGGCAGATCTTCACGGACAACCGGCCGCTGCCTGTAGATCCGCAGCCCTCCTGGAACGGATATTCATCGGGAAAGTGGGAGGGCGACACGCTGGTCGTCGAGACGAATGGGTTTCGCGACGACCTGTGGCTGGACATGAGAGGGAATCCTCTGACCAGCGCGGCGAAGGTGACGGAACGGTTCCGGCGGCCGGATTTTGGGCATCTGGAAATTGAAGTGACGGTGGACGATCCGAAAGCGTACAGCAAGCCGTGGACGGTGAAGTTCCGGCAAACCATCGTGCTCGATACGGAATTGGTGGACGAGATTTGTCTGGAAAACGAGAAGAGCATGCAGCACATGCCCGTAAAATGAAGCCGCTATTTGCGATTCCCGCACTTGTCGCCGTGATGGGTTCCTCCTTAACCGCGCAGTGGCTGCACTACCCGACGGCCGGGGTTCCCAAAACCGCCAGCGGCCAGGCCAACCTCGCCGCGCCTGCCCCGCGAATCCCCGATCGAAACCCGGATGCCGGTAAGCCAGACTTCTCCGGGATGTGGTGGAGCGCGGGTGATAAGCTTCCTTGTCCCGACCAGGTTCGAGACGAGAAAGGCGAGTGCGCGGAAAAAGGACTGGGGCTCGCCAATCAGGGCGGCCGTTCCACCAAGACCATGGACATCGCCGATGGCATGCCGGGCGGCTTACCCTATCAGCCTTGGGCCGCTGAACTGGTTAGGAAACGAATCGCCGAAGAACATAAAGACGATCCTCACGCGCGCTGCATGCCGCCCAACGTCCCGCGCATCTACACGCTTCCGCACATTCAGAAGATCGTCCAGACGCCCGGCCTGCTGGTCATCCTCGACGAATTCAATGCCAGTTACCGGCAGATCTTCCTGGACGGGCGTCCTCTTCCCGAAGATCCGCAGCCTGCCTGGAACGGCTACTCAACGGGGCATTGGGAGGGAGATACGTTGGTGGTCCAGACCATCGGATTCCGCGACGATTTGTGGCTCGACATGAACGGCAACCCGATGACGGATGCGGCCAAGATGACCGAGCGGATTCGCCGCCCCAATTTCGGAACGCTTGAAATCGAACTTACTGTGGATGACCCGAAGGCCTACACCAAGCCTTGGACTGTCACGCTCAGGCAAGGCGTTGTTCTCGATACCGAGTTGCTGGACGAAATCTGTATGGAGAACGAAAAGAGTGTCCAGCACCTGCCGGGGAAGTAGCTAGTTGCCCTCGGTAACGCGTAACCTTTTTGGGCCGTAGTTGCGAAAGAATACAGCGCCGGCTGTCACAAAGAGTGGACGGACGCAAAGCGTAATCAACGTATTCTCCGCAGTGGGATAAATGTTTCCCGGTCGGTGCACTTGCAGCGACAGAAGGTATATGAACAAGAAATGAGGAGCGGCGCCCACGACGTTCAGAGCGAAAGCCGCAGCCAGTTCTCTGCCGCCTGAGCGATCAGCTACCATCCAGCCGACTAAGAACGGGATGATGACTACGCCGAAGACGATTGAGAGTATGGAAGCTCCCCACTGCGGCACCTCAGTCGTTTGGTTGTCCACTATTGGACCCCAATGATCCAGGATCCACTGCCACACGGCAATCACCGGCAGTATATGGAGGATTCCAAGAACGCCTTCCATCAGCAATCCCCACAGCGCGAGCCTCGCGATGCGCAGGGGGTAAGCACCCAGATCGCGCAAAAGATGAGACAGCGTCGTTCGCAGGACACTCGACCAGAACCACAGCACTCCTCGCGTGGATGCGTCTTCGATCAAATCGCCGACCGTCGTAGTCGCGCGGTCTGGAGCGAGGGTCAGAGAAAGAATCCATTCTGCGAGGGCGACTCTAGGCATGTGCGATCCCCGGCAATTTTAGTCCCTTCAACAATCTTTGATAGGAGCGCTGTGTGCGACTCACGGCCTCGATCCCGGTGGCGGTTACCTGAACATAGCGTTTGGCGCGCCCACCTCGCTGGGCAGTCGGCTCGCCCAGCCATGATGTCACGAGTCCCTTTTCTTCCAAGCGATCCAGCGTAGTGTAGAGTGCACCAGGAGCGGGTTCCCGATCAGTGCATGCTGCGATCTCCGCTCGCACCGTCACACCGTATGCTTTCGGGCCCAAACGCAGGATGGCCAGCAGGACAACGTGCTCGAAATCCCCCAATGAGACGCCAGCAGACATATATCCTACACTGTAGCTTAAATTGGATGCTGATGCCATAACTGGGCTAACATGAAAGGGTTAAGGAGGAGGACAATTTGGCCATCCTCATCAAATCGTTACCCCGCCGCACGGTCCTGAAGGGGATTGGCACCAGCATGGCGCTGCCGTTTCTCGATGCCATGCTTCCTCCACTCCGCGCCGCCGTGAAACCGGCGAAGCGCTTCCAGGCCTTTTACACCCCCAACGGAATGGCCATGGAGTATTGGACTCCCAAGGGTGATGGGACCGCTCTCGAACTTGCGCCTATCATGGAGCCGCTGGCGGCCTACAAGAACCAGATGCTGGTCTTTTCCGGCATCAAAGCGAGCTGGAACTATATTCACGCGGGTGCTTCGGGGTCGTTTCTCACCGGCACGCCGCGCGGCGGAAAAAACGAAATCGAAATCATTGCCGATGTGTCCATCGACCAGCTTCTCGGCCGGCACTTCGCGCAGGAAACGCAGCTCGCGACGCTGGAGATATGCATGGACTTGCCGGCCAACGCCGGCGCCTGCACCGGCAATCTGAGTTGCGCTTACCTCGATACGCTGTGCTGGCGCAGCCCCACGCAACCGTTGCCGATGGACTGGAATCCGCGCACTGTCTTCGAGAAGCTGTTTGGCGATAGCGGCAGTACAGATCGCACCGCCCGCGAAAAGAGACTGCAGCAGCACAAGAGCATTCTGGACTCGGTGAACGGGAAGCTCGCGAGTCTCAAGCAGGAGCTCGGGCCGCAGGATCAGGTCAAGGTGAATGAGTACACCGACGCCGTACGCGACGTCGAACGCCGGATTCAGATGGGCGAGCGGCAGAGCGCCATCGAACTACCCGCGCTCGAGCAGCCCCTCGGCGCCCCGCCGGTGTTTGAAGACCACCTGGCATTGATGATGGACTTGAAGGTTCTGGCTCTCCAGTCCGATCTCACGCGCGTCATTTCCTTCATGATCAGCAAGGAACAGAGTCCCCGGCCCTATCCGCAGATCGGTGTGCCCGAGGCGCATCATCCGCTCTCGCACCACAACAACATTCCTGAGCTGGTCGAGAAGATGTCGAAGATCAACCGGTATCACGTCCAGTTGTTCTCGCAGTACCTGGCGAAGTTAAAGGCGACCCCGGACGGGGATGGCTCACTGCTCGATCACATGATCATTCTGTACGGCGCGGGCATCTCCAACAGCAACGCCCACTCGGGTGAGAACCTGCCCCAGATGCTGATCGGTGGGGGCTCCGGCAAGCTCAAGGGCGGCCGGCATTTGAAGTATTCGAACAAGCCTTCGCAGGCCAACCTGCTGATGACCATCATGGATAAGATGGATTATCCCGTTGAGAAAGTCGGCGGCAGCACCGGCAAGCTCCCTATCGACACGCTGCCCGAGGTTTAGTCCCATGACTGCACTGCGGCGCCTCATCCCGCTGCTGGTGGCCGTATCGCTGCTGGGTGCTGAGGCCGGCCGGCCGTTGGTGGATGCCGCCAAACGAAGCGACAAAGAGGCCCTTCGCTCCCTGCTTCAGAAAAAGGCCGACGCGAACGCCGCCGAACCCGACGGAACCACGGCCCTGCACTGGGCGGCCTATCGCGATGATCTCTACAGCGCCGACCTGCTGCTTAGGGCGGGCGCGAAAGTAAACGCCGCCAACGATCTGGGCGCGACGCCTCTGTGGAACGCAAGCCAAAACGGAAGTGTACCTATGGTCAAGCGGCTCTTGGATGCCGGTGCGAACCCCAACCTGGAGCTGCTTGCGGGCGAAACGCCGGTGATGGTGGCGGCACGCGCGGGATATCCGCAAGTTGTCGAGCTCCTTCTTGCCAAAGGTGGAAACCCGAATGTGCACGGGGCGCGCGGGCAAACGGCGCTCATGTGGGCGGTTTCGCAGCAGCATCCTGATGTGGTGAAAGTCCTGATCGCGCATAACGCGGATCTGAAGGCTCGCTCGGATGTCTGGAGCGAGGTGATGGCCGTGCCTCCGCATGG
>DATJEO010000269.1:0-7695 GCA_035496515.1 Occallatibacter sp. | reverse complement strand
AAACAGGTCGGGCTTCATGTCGGGTGCGGCAGGATTGACGCGATAGATCGCCCCGGGACCACCGACAGCGATGTAGAGCTTGCCTGCGGTGTCGAAACTCATATCCCAGATGTAGTGGGATTTCGATTCGCGATTCGACTTGGGTTCGTTTTCGTCCGCAGGCGCTGCCTCGGCCTTTGCGGCGTCGAATACGAGTTTGGCAGAGGTGTCGTCCTGTTTGGCGGTGGCGTTCGGATTGAGTTTGTATACCTTGCCGCCGGGGACTGTGGCTGCGTAGACGGAGCCGTCGGGTCCCACGCGAACGACCTGCACGCTGACATCGCGGGTTTCAAAAATCGTGGTTGGCTTACCGTCTTTTTGAGCACTGCCGCGCAGAACGGTAGCGGGTGAGCCGGTGCCGATATACGGCGTGCCAGTCTTGTCGATGGCCACAGACCAGATGAAGGTGGATGGTGTCGTGAGCAGATCCGTGAGCCCGGGGCCCTCGCGGAGGGTTCCATTGCTGTTGATGGCGACACCCTGCGGCGTGCCTTTCTCGAACTCCTCGATGCGTGACTGGGTCCAGAGGTGAGTGCCCTGGGCATGCGAGGTGCGGGGACTGAGGGTAGCCATCGCGGATGCAGCGAGGAACAGGGCCATAAGCGGGCGCGGAGTTGAAGACATTCTGAAGTTGAGTATAAAAGCAGGGAACGGGGAAGGAAGACTTGCTAGCTGCTGCGGCGGAATTGGATGATGCGGCGACGGTCGCGCTTGGTGGGGCGGCGCTCAGGGAGGGGGGCGAATTCCTGCGTGGCTTTGCGTTCGGCGGCTTCGCGGAGGCGGCGTTCTTTGCTCTCGTCGGTTTCGCGGTAGAGAGTTTGCGCCACTGCAGCTGGACCGCGGATGTCGGACAGGCCCAGGACCTCAATATGAAAGTCGCCGCCTTCGTTCTTGATGCGCAGCATGTCGCCGATGTGGACCTCGCGGGCGGGCTTTGCTTCAATTTCGTTGGAGCGGATACGGCCGAGATCGCATGCCTTGGCTGCCAGGGCGCGAGTCTTGAAGAAACGGGCGGCCCAGAGCCACTTGTCGATACGGGTGGTTTTTCTTTGTTGGCCGGTGGTCACGTATCTACGCTGAAGCGTCGGAACCAGGTTTGATCGTCTTCCAGACGTAGAGAAACTCAGAGTCACTGGAGGTGGAGACCTCAATTCCGCGCTGGCGAGTGGCGCGATTGAGAGCTGACCTGATGTTCTCCTTGGTGTCGGGCAACTGCACCAAGGGAATCTTCAGCGCGTGGTCCGATTCGAGCAGGTCGATGTCGTTCAGGATCTGGGTAACAATCTGCTTATGTTTGCCGTCTCGACCTTTAGGCACGTCGGCTTGGTTTATTGATTCATATCGCATAGTGGATGTACGAGACTCCGTACTGCTGGCCATTCGTTTCCTCGCCGTTTACAGTTGACGGGTTTCCTCGGTACTGGGGCCCGCACAAATGAGAACTTAACCTATAGATAAACTAAACAACGTATGACTATCCTACCCTTGATTTGATGCTGGCCGTCAAGCAAAATATCCAAAAGCTTAGTGAAACCATCGTGAACCAAAAAACACGTATAAACCCAATCTTTTAAACATTTAGGCCGTAGATCGAAAGAGCCTGCACGTAAAGAATGAAAGCTGCTACGGTGAAGCTACAGGAGATAAATTGTGAGCAAGAATCAGACTTTTCCCACTGTTCCGCTCAAGGAAGTTCCCATGAACACCGATGGGCATCAAGCACATAGGCCGGTTGTGCTGGTTGTAGACGACGAGAGCGTCATCGCGGACACGCTTGCAGAGATTCTTTCGCGGAGCGGATATCACGCAGTCCCGGTGTACGACGGAGACAGTGCGTTGGAGACGGCGCTGCTGACGCCGCCGGAGATGCTGATCACGGATGTGGTGCTGCCGGGCATGACGGGCATCGAACTGGCGATCACGGTGAGGCGGATCTATCCCGACTGCAAAATCATATTGTTCTCAGGCCAGGCGTCGACGGCCGATCTGCTGTCGAGTGCTCGCGCGGAGGGGCACCACTTCACCCTGCTGAACAAGCCACTGCACCCGCAGGATCTGCTGCAACGGGTATCAGAAGGGCTGAAGCCGCATCGGCAAGCTGCGGTTGAAGCGAAGTAAGCTTCTCGGTCAGGCTAAACGCAGGTTGGGCGCCCTTGAGGGCGCCCGAATCATTTTGCGAGTGGATGGCTCAGTTGGCCAGCACTGCCCGGTAGCGGACCTTGTTCTTCTTGACCTTGTCGATAGCTTCGTTGGCTTTGGACATGGAGAAGGCTTCGGTGGTGGCCTTTACATGGTGCCTTGCCGCAACGTCGAGCATCTCGCGAATGCGCTGCGGCGAACCGATGGGGCTGCCGGTGATGGTGCGAATGCCGGCGATCAGCGGGAATGCATGAACGGATACCGGCGAGGGCGGCACGCCTACGAAGCAGAGGGTTCCATTGGGACGCAGCGCCTGAATGTAGACGTTCCAGTCCTGATCAGCGTTGGCTGTGTTCAGGATGAAGTCCAGCGATCCTGCTACATCTTTCATTGCCTTCGACTCGCGCGAATTCACGAAGTGATGCGCACCGAGGGAACGTGCTTCCTCTTCCTTGCCGGTGGAGGTAGAGAAGGCGAACACTTCGGCTCCGAAGACTTTTGCGAACTGAATGGCGATGTGGCCGAGGCCGCCGATGCCGATGACGCCTACTCGTGAACTGGGATTCACGGCGTGGTCTCGGAGTGGGCTGTAGACAGTGATTCCTCCGCAGAGGAGCGGAGCTGCCTGCTCGCTGGGCAAAGCGTCGGGGATTGGCGAGACGAAGCGCGCGTTGGCACGAACTCCGCTGGCGTATCCTCCGTGGCGATGGACGCATGTGGCTTCCTGATAGGGGCAGAGATTCTCGAGTCCGCGGCTGCACCACTCGCATTGGCCGCAGGAGTTCGATTGCCAGCCGAGGCCGACTCGCTGTCCTGGTTTGAGAGAGCGGACTTGAGAGCCGATTGCGGTGACGGTGCCGATGATCTCGTGACCGGGGATGAATGGATATTGGCTGATGCCCCAGTCATTGGAAATGAGATGAAGATCGCTATGACAAATTCCGCAGTGGGTAATGCCGATTTCGACTTCCTGCGCGCCCAGTTCTCCTGGGTCGTAGCGAAAAGGCAAAAGTTCGGCGCCCGCCGCGTGAGCTGCTAAACCTTGGATCTGGGCCATGACTTTACGCAGTCCTCGCTTGGGGTCGCTAAAAAAACCGAAAACACCTGAGCCGTAAGGATACGATGAAATTCTTCGGTCTGCAGTGCAGGTTAGTTTAAACCGCCGCCGGGCTCGATGTGGAGACTGAGAAGCTGGAATCCGCTGAGCACGCCGCCAGCAGGAGCTTGTCCCGCGACCACTGCGGATTCGCCGCTGAGAGTGACGTCCTGTGCGGTGCGGAGAGGTTCGAGTGCATTTGCCATAGATAACGGCAGTGCCGAGAGAGTCTGACCGTTCACGCCTGCCTGCGCATCGGGCAGCAGGAGGCTGACGAAGATGCGGTCGGCGGGATGTTGACTCTGTGCTTGGGCGAGAGCGGTTTCGAGATCGATGGTGCGGTTGGGTATGCGCGGAGGATTGAGAGCGCGGTCGAGCGTACCGGCGTCAGAGACGAGCAGGCGCACATTGCCGGATGCGATGCCCTGAGGCACGCGGACGGGAATGCGGATGTTGCGTGCGGGCTGCTGCCATGGACGCACGGTTGCTTCGACTACGATTGAATCGCCAGCGTGAACAATGTTCCCGGTGTTGAGACGGGCGTTTTCAAGCTGGACCTGGGCGCGGCGGGGGATCGTTTCTACATCGAGGTGGACGGCTTTGATCGCGCCCTGCCGTGCGCCATTGGCATAAAGCAGGGCGAAGCTCTGGTCAGCTTGAAGAGCCGCTGAGAGCTGGGCAGAGCCCTGGTCCCCGGCCGGAGCCCAGAGGTCGAGCGGAGATGGTGGGTAGCCTTCGATGTTGACGCTGCCGGTGACGTGATAGCTGGTCTCGAGGCTGCTTTGATTGTTCTGAAGCAACGAGTCGTAGAGCGATACGAGGATGGCCTGCGGAGTTAGAGAAGGCAGGTCGACGACCTCGATGTTGAGCTTGCGATCAGTGCCCTGATTATGAACCGTGATGTGGACGGGGATCATGTGCGGCTTGACGCCGAGGACTCCGCGGATGGCGGAGTCGCGATCTTCTGTGAACGTTCCGATGGAATCGCCTGTATTCACGATTTTGAAAGCGTTGAGGGGCGATGCGAGGGTTTCGAGCACTTCAGCGGTGGTCATGGGAAGAGAGACCGTGCCTGCCTGAAGAATGGGATGACCGCAGGCGAGAAGCTGCTTGGGGTCTACGTAGGTGACGGTGCAGGTGGCGGAGACCTCGAGATCGCCGCGAACGAGCTGGGCGCTGACGGCGGAGCCGGGAACCACGGAGGCGATTGCTGAAGGGGAGATTGCGCCAAAGTGGCCCTCGGAGTCGGATTTCGAGGATCCGCTGCCACCGCCGGCGGCGATGAGATCGAGGCCGGTTCCGGCCATTTGTTTTTGCCAGAGCCGGACAGCTTCGGGATGGAAACCGCTCATAACGAGCGGGGTCTCCATAGCCTGGAAGTTCATAGTGCTGGCGGGGACGGTGGCGGGATTGTTTGGCGAGTCCGAGTTAGCCGATGGGACCCGGGCCGGCGCTGTGGATGCCCATTGTTCACTGACGGGTAAGTTCTTGACCTCAAGCATCTGGGCAATTGGAGTGATGCCGGCGATCGGGTCTTTGGCGAACTGGCCGATACGGTAGGAAAGCGCTCCCAGCAGCTTGGTGCCGATGTAGACGGGGCTGCCGCTCATGCCGGCGACCACGCCGGTGTATTCGGGCTTGGCGCCCTTGAGTCTGGCGAGGATCATGTCCTGCCCGGGGCCGCGGGCACCACGAAGAACGCCCAAGATTTCGACCTGCATGGGCTCCGGTTTGGTGCCGCTAAAAACTGTCCAGGCTGTCGCAGTCTGTCCGCGGTGGACTTCATTGAGGGGATAGAAGCCGCCATTGGAAGGCGGGGGGGTAGTGGTTGAGTCGTTTTGGGCGCCAACAGGGGTGAGCAGCGCCGCGGCGAGGAGAGGCAGGGCGAGCATTCGAAACAACGGGTGGAATGCCTTAAAGCAGGGTTTCACGTCTATAAGATTAAACCGATGTTGCATCGCCCCGGGAGACCGGTTGCCATGAATTGTGTGGCGGAGATGCACTAAGGTTTTGACGCCCGAGGCTGCAGGTTGTTTCAGTGATGCAGGTGTTTCATTTGCCGGTTTGCCCGGGCCATCCCCTATGCTGTGAACACAGAGGTCGTCATGTCAACGATTCGTCTGCACGATAATTTCCGGTTGCGTCTTGAAGTTCTTTCTCTTCTTGGTGCTTTGGCGTTGGCCCCGCTTGCAATTGCCCAGAGCACACCGCAGCAAAATCCTCCAACCCAACAGCCCTCGCAACAGCCAGGACAACAACCGGATCAGACATCTCCAGATGCGGGTGGTCCGGGCGGAGAGAACGGCCCAATTGCGCTGCCCAGAAAAAAGGAGAAGCCCGAAGAGGCGCCACCTCCGGCGCCAGCTCAGCCAAAATTCAAGAACCCGGAGGGGGCAGGGGACTACTCGCTGCGGGTTGAGGTGCCTGAGGTGACGGTCGATGTGGGGGTCCTGCTGGAGAAGACGGGGCAGTTCGTTCCCGGGCTCAAGCCGTCCAATTTCAAGGTTTATGAAGACGGCGTTGAACAAAAGATTTCAGGGTTCAAGCGGGTTGAGGCGCCGATAACCGCACTGCTGCTTTGCGAATTCTCTTCCTCGTTCAACTACTACAACTATTACTTCCTCCGCGACATGCAGAACGCCGCGTGGGCCTTTGCGCAACAGCTGAGGCCACAGGACTACGTTGCGTTGATGACATTTGATATGCGGACGCAGATCTGGCTGGACTTCACACAGGACAAGCGGCAGCTGCTGAACGCGATTCAGTCGCTGATAATTCCCGGGTTCAGCGAGCGGAACCTCTTCGACGCTCTATATGAGGCAGAGGACCGGCTGAGCCGGATTGAAGGCCGGAAATACATCATCCTGATCGCTTCGGGTAGGGATACGTTCTCGAAGATCACGCTGGACAAGATCTATCAGAAGGTAAAAAGCACACCTGATATCACGATCTTCGCGATCTCAACAGGAGGCAATCTTCGGGCCCAGACGGAAGGCGGCCCGGGCTTCAATCAGCAGTTGCGGGATATCGATTATCTACAGGCTGACAATGAGATGAAGACGTTTGCGAAGTACACAGGAGGAATGTGGTTCAGCCCAAGGTTCGAAGGCGAGATGCCTGAGATCTTCGGATCGATCAATGCGGCTATTCGCTCGAAGTATGAGCTTGTCTACCACCCTAGCAATCGCAAGCAGGATGGTAGCTATCGTAAGCTTCGGGTCGAACTGGTGGATGATGAAGGCAAGCCGCTGAAGATGCAAGATGAAAAGAAAAAGCAATTGAAGTACGACATCATTGCGCGTGACGGGTACCGCGCCAGGCAGCAAGTGGAATAGGCTTGCGTGGAGGCGGCTTCAAAAGCAAACGGCAGCCGGGTGGCTGCCGTTTGCTCTTCTGAGGGAGGGTTAGGCAACTATCTGCTGAACAGGTTGTTGTACATGTCGAGGGCGAAGTAGCCGATGACGAAGAGCGTTGCGGCCGCTGCGATGAGTTCTGAGCCCTTGACCATGGGCTGTACTTTCTCGACCCTGGCGGCGATTGCAGCCTGGGCTGCTTTCTGCTCGGTGAACGAGTCATCAAGAAAGAGCTGATCTTCCTCGTCGCGGGCTAGGCGAGAGCGATAGAGGAGCATGATTGCCATAAAGAGGATTGTCAGGATCCAGACTGACAACATGATTGGAAAGAATGTCATTGCTGTGCCTCCAGCGAGCTTCCTCCACTCGGAGAGGTTGTTCGGTATGAGCCGCTACCCTCAAGTGGTTTACGGGTGAATCATAGCCCCGAAGGAGCCGGCACTTTCGTGACATCAATCACAGGGTTTAAGCAAGTTCTGAGACGGCCTAGATGCCGGCTTCCAGTTGAACAAACACTGAAGGCAGAGGGGTTAGGAGAAGGGTGGGGAGGCTGTTCAGGATTGACTTTGTGCGCGACCATTTGGGCCTTGAGAACATCCAATGAACTGTTATGGTCCTAAGGCCTTGAAGCCGCGGGGCCGTGGAAGTAAAGTAAAACCAAGGGGCGAAGCGCATCCAGGAAGCCCACCACCCAGGAGAAGACATGGCAACGACCACAGCAACACCAGCGCAGGAAACTGAAAAGAAAGCCCCTCTCACGCTCACCGACACGGCCATCGCCAAGGTGCGCGAGATCATGGCTACCCAGGATCCGCTTCCTGCCGGTCTGCGGATTGGCGTTGTGGGCGGCGGCTGCTCAGGATTTCAGTATTCAATGGCCTTTGAGAACCAGGCCGGCATGATGGACAAGGTGTTCAAGTTCGACGACCTGAAGGTGTTTGTCGACGCCACTTCTCTGATGTACCTGAATGGCTGCATCGTGGACTATGTCGAGACGCTCGAGGCCGCTGGGTTCAAGTTTGAGAATCCTCAGGTGAAGAGCACCTGTGGGTGCGGTTCTTCGTTCAG
>DATJEO010000268.1:0-11908 GCA_035496515.1 Occallatibacter sp. | reverse complement strand
CCAGGTGCAGGTGGCGTATGCGCACGGAGTTCGGCGTGTCCTGATGGCGAACGAACTTGTGGGCAGGCGAAATATGGAGGTGATTGCCGATATCGTCGCGGATCCCAAGTTTGAGTTTTACTGCCTTGTGGATTCGTTAGCCAACATAGATCAGTTGGGAAGGTATTTTCAGGAGCGCGGGTTGCGGCTGAAAGTTCTGCTCGAGCTTGGAGTCATGGGCGGACGCTGCGGAGTGCGGGACGACGCGCAGCTGAGCGGGGTTATCAAGGCATTGGAGAGATGGCGTGGCACTGTGGATATGTGCGGAGTGGAGTTGTATGAAGGAGTGCTGAAGGATGAGGAGAACATCCGGGCTTTTCTGCGGCGGGGATGCGATGTTACGAAACAGTTGCTACGAGAGAGGATGTTCGAGCATACGCCGGCTTTGATTTCGGGGGCAGGCTCGGCATGGTACGACGTGGTGGCGGAGGAATTTGCGGCGGCAGGATTTGGTGATGCGGCAGAAATCGTTTTGCGGCCTGGTTGCTACTTGACGCATGACGTGGGGAACTACGAGACGCAGCAGCAGCGGATTCTAGAATCAAATCCAGTCGCGCGGAATATGCGGTCGGGCCTTGTCCCGGCGTTGCACGTCTGGGCATATGTGCAGTCCATTCCCGAGCCGGAGCTGGCGGTCGTTGCGATGGGAAGGCGCGACGCGGCATTCGACTCAGGGCTGCCGAGGCCCGCGCTACATTATCGGCCCGGCGAGAAAGAACCGCGCATGACTCCGCCGAATTGGGAGACGACGAAGCTGATGGATCAACATGGATTCCTGAAGATCGCGGCAGGAGACGACGTGCAAGTCGGCGACATGATTGGATTCAATATCTCGCATCCTTGTCTGACGTTTGACAAGTGGCGAGTGCTAGCGATGGTGGACGAGAAGTATGACGTGGTGGATGTGGTTAAGACGTACTTTTGATAAACAAGCTCCAGCTACTAGCTGCTAGCTCTTGTGTGTGAAGGCTTGCGCTCAGGTCTCTATCTAGGCAGAACGTATGATGGAATAGCAGTGGTTGCGACGCAGATCGCGTCAGCCGTTCTTTCTCACAACTTGGAAGCGCTTGGGATCCGGTGATCCTCCCGGTCTTCAAAACCGGCGGTCGTCCTTACGGGCAACGGTGTGTTCGACTCGCACGCGCTTCCGCCAATTCTGATCGAAAAAAACGGAGTGGGATGAGAGTCGGTTAGGAAACGGCGCGGAGGTTTTCACGGAATCCATTCCAGTCAATGGACGGAGATTTGCTTTCAATCTCCTCGTGAGTTTTGAGCCAAACGGGAAGCGCGCGGGCGAGGAGGGTGCGCCCCTTCTCAGTGAGGACGAGGATGCGGCTGCGGCGATCCTCAGTATCGCTCTTGATTTTGAGCAGGCCCCGGCGCTCGAGGGGTTTGAGGGCGGCTGTGAGAGTGGTGCGATCCATCGCGAGCAGGGCAGCGACAGGTGCCATGGACGGGGGCTCGGGGCGATTGAGAGACATGAGCAGCGAAAACTGTCCATTAGTGAGTTCAAAGGGACGCAGTTCTTCGTCGAAGCGGCGGCCGAGGGCCCGGGCAGCGCGCTGCACATGAAGGCAAAGACAACGGTCTTTGACCATCAGGGTTGTGACGAATGGCAGCGTGTTTGCACTTGACACAGCCGAAGAATAGTTGATATCAACATATCTGTCAATCGGACCGGATTCTTCCCACCGGTTTATCATTTCTTCCATTCCCCGGAGGTCACCCGATGTCGTTTTTGCATGATCTGAAGATTGCTGTACGGTCATTGTCGCGAGTTCGCGCCTTGTGGTTTACGGTGGCGCTGACTCTGGCGCTGGGCATTGGCGCCAACGCGGCGATCTTCAGCGTTGTGCGGGCAGTGCTGCTGCGGCCCTTGGCGAATCGAGATGAGGACCGGCTGCTGTATGTGCGGCAGAGCGCAGAGGGTCTGGGAGTCACGAATGCGACGTTTTCGGTGCCCGAAATTCACGACCTCGAAGGAAATCTGAAGTCAATCAAGGAACTGGGCACGTTTTCGCAGATCGACTTCACCGTGATCGGGTTGGGAACGCCACGGGAGATTCCCGCAGGCGTGGTGGATGGGCATTATTTCGAGGTGATGGGACTGAAGCCGGTACTGGGACGGCTGCTTGGGCCAGGAGATGACGGACAGAACGCGGCGGGAGCGGTGGTGCTGACGTACAACTTCTGGAAGTCGCAGATGCACTCGGAACCGAGCGTGCTGGGCAAGCAGGTCCGGTTGGAGGGGCTGCAAGGGGCGCGGTCCGCAACAGTCGTTGGCGTGCTGGAACCGGCGGTTCCGTATCCGGTGGCGACGGAGATCATCGCGAACGTGGTGACGAGTCCGCATCATCTGTCGGCGACGATGGTGCAGGGACGCGAGCATCGCATGACGGAAGTGTTTGCGCGGCTAGCGCCGGGCGCGACGGTAGACCAGGCGCGATCGGAATTGAGGACCGTTTACGGAGGAATGATCGCGGGACATCCGGAGGTTTACAAGCCGGGGGATCACTACGCGATAGACGTGACGCGGATGCATGATCAGATCAACGCGCGCGCCAACTCGATTCTTTGGATTCTGTTTGCGGCGGCGGGACTGCTGTTCATCATTGCGAGTTCAAACGTGGCAAACCTGGTTCTGGCGCGGACGGTGAGGCGTGAATCGGAGCTTGCGGTGCGGCTGGCGCTGGGCGCGAGTGTTGGAGCCATTCGCCGTTCGCTGCTGGCGGAGGGATTGGTGCTTTGCGGAAGTGGAGCGATCGCGGCCATTCTGCTTGCGATTCCGATGGTGTATGAGCTGGGTCGCTATGCGGCGCGGTTCTCAGTGCGCGCCAATGATCTGACGCTGGACTTCAGCCTGGTCTGGTTTGGGATTGCATTGGCGCTGGTGGCGGCGGTGTTTCTGGCGTATATCCCTCGGCTGCCTTCGCCGAACAATGCGCAGGGTGGATTATCGGCGCGTGGAGTCCGGTCCGGTGGTGGAAGCAGCAAGCGGCTACGGGTGTTTGCCATTACGCAGATCACGGCATCCTTTCTGCTGTTGGCGGGCGCATGCGTGCTTATGAAGACGCTGTTCACTCTGGAGCAGACGCGGCCGCCATTCCAGGCGGCGAATGTGATGGCCATCAATCTGCCGGTGATGTCGTATGGAAAGTCGGAGGAGCAGGTCAGGGAGTTCTACCGCGAGGTGAAGCGGCGAATCGGTGCGTTGCCGGGTGTGGAGCATGTGTCGTCGGGGTTCAGCGCGCCGTGGAGAGATGATCGCGGATTGAATATCAGCTTTGCCTTTGCGGCGCAGGGTGCGCGACGCACGGATGGTCAAGACTTCAGGGCGAGCTTCCGGTCGGTATCGCCGCAGTTCTTCGACACGTTCGGAGTGCCGATCACTGCAGGGCGCGACTTCAACGACGGCGACAAGGATGGCGCGGAGCGCGTTGTAATTATCAGCCAGAGTCTGGCGAACGAGCTCTATCCAGGGCAAAACCCGCTGAACCGAAAGTTGCAATGGACGGATGGGGTAATGAAGTTCATTGGGATCAGCACGGAGCCGCGGCGGATCATCGCCGTGGTGCCGGACTTCGATGATGAGAACATCATTCCCTCGCCGGCGAAGACAATCTACCAACCGATCGAGCAGGAGGGTTGGGGCGGACGATTGTTTGTGCGGGCGCACCAGGATCCGTATGCTCTGGTCCCGGCGATCAGCAGAACGATCCATGAGATGTCGAACGACCAGCCGGTGGAGAAGGCGAGCACCCTGGGCGATGTGCGGGCGGAGGTGCTGACGCCAGACAAGCTGAATGCGATTGTGTTTGGCGGATTTGCGGCCGTGGCGCTGCTGATCTCGGTGGTGGGTGTGGCCGGTGTGCTGGCGTTCAGTGTGAGCAGCCGGACCCGGGAGTTTGGAATTCGGATGGCGCTGGGAGCGCAGCGGCGCGACATCTTGAAGGATGTGCTGGTCGATGGGTTGGCGATGGCGCTGATCGGGGTTGGCGTGGGCGCTCTGCTGGGCTTCGGCCTCGATGAGGCGGCATCGAGCTACCTGACAGCCCTGGGAAAACCGGGAGCGCTGGCCTTTGCCGCGTCAGCATTCGCGATTCTGGCAGCGGCAGTGATTGCGGCGGCAGTGCCCGCGACGCGTGCGGCCAACGTGAATGCGGTGGAGGCGTTGAGGGCGGAGTGAGAACGCAAGACTCGTCCGGAGTCTTGCTCTCCCGCTTGACTTGCCTTGCGAAGCTCACTCGTGCAGCATTGACGTCCTTCCCGGCTGTTACTGATCTTTCTGTGCGGACTCGCTGCCATAGATGACCTGTCCGTATTCGAGGATGGTGACGAGGCAGACGCCTCCGATGATATTTCCCGAAACTGCTGGGCCGAACCACTGAAAGTATGCGAGCCAGGACGCATGATGGCTGAGGACGGTCGTCATGATCTCGCAGGAACTGGCGATGGAGTGGGCGAAGTCACCAAGGCCGACCACGTACGTGAGCATCCAGATCACCATCACGGAACCGGTGATGGAGTGCGAAGCGGAGACGAGCCAGGCGGCAAGGGCGATCATCCATCCCGCAATGACTCCCGACCAGAAGACCGTAGATGCGGGGTGTGAGATTGCTTTCGCGCCAAGTTCTGACATGGTGCTGACAAATGTGGATTCGATCGCCGATGTGCGCGTCGCGATCATGGCGAATGCGAATGCTCCGAGGACGTTTGTCGGAAGAACGATGGCCCAGAGGCGCATCGTGTTCCAGAACTGGCGCCTTTCTTTAAGGACGAGGGCCACGGGGTAGAGGGTGTTCTCAGTAAAGAGCTGAGAACGACCGATGATCACGATGATGAATCCCAGGGGATAGAACATGCGCGAGAGGATGCGCGCGTGCGGTGAGTCACTGACGAGAGCGAAGCCGATGGCGGTGCCCAGGGCGGAGAGGCCCATGAAGGCGCCGGCTCCAAAGCCGGAGAGCGCAAGTGCGATGCTGGGGCGATCGAGCTCCTGGCGGGCGTTCTCGGCCACTTGCTCGTAGATGTCTTCGGCGGAAGGGCGCTGCAGGTCTTTCTGCTTCCCTTCGCTGGGTGATTTTTGTTCTTCGGCTTCGGCGGTGTTGGTTTCTGGCATTCAGTGGCTCTCTCGCGCGGGTTAGAGCATGCCGCGCAACGTGCTCACGAATAGATGCAGGTTTCTGCCCAGATGTCGGAAGAGTGGCGATCGGGGTTAATCGGATGCAGCGGTCGCGCGCTCGGCGGACCAGAGCGGAGGTGCGACAACGGCGCGAGGACGCTGGGGAGCCGGAGAGAGCAGGAAGTGGAAGAAAGAAGAGATTGCAATGGTGACCCCTGCGCTGACCACACCGAGGGCGAGTTGCATCGCCGGGGAATGCGCGAGATAGATGAAGGGGACGCGAACGATGCCATTCACAAGGAAGATGGCGAGCGAGTAGTTGCCGATTTTCTCGAGGGCGGCGGATCTCCTGAGGACCGGGCGGAGTTTGCTGTAAAGCCAGAGAATGGCAAAGACGGCTGAAATCGAAACAAGGTGAGATAAGCCGGCGTACTGGCTGCCGAGAATGACGATAGCGAATGCGGGCAGGGCCATATACGACCTGATCCGGAGTGGGTAGCGTGCAGCGATAATTCCCAGGCAGAGCACGCGCATGCGCGCAATGGGAGTCATGGCAAGGGTCACATCCCAGTGGGCGAGGATCGGGTTGGCCGCATACGTAAGGAAGTAGCAGGCCAATGAAAGAAGGACAAGTGCCGGCCAGCCGAAACGGCGCGTGAGGCTACGCAGGAACGGAAATAGGGCATAAGCCTGCATGATGAAGGGAATGAACCACCAGGGTCCGACGGGGGGAAGGCCGAGGCCCGGGACGAGGGTGGATATCCCGGCGAGCATGAGGAGGATCTCCGGCCCGGCATCGCGAATTACCCAGAGCGCTCCGACGTGCATTGAAGTCAAGACAGCCCAGAAAAGGACTGCAAGGGCGAACATCGGGTAGAGCTTTTTTACTCTGGACCACATGAAGGAGTGCCAGGAGGAGGTGTCATGCCAGTGAGTCTTCGCCAATCCATAGGCCGAGAGGAAGATGAAAATCTGAACGCCGAAATGACCGTAGAAAGCGAAAAGCGCCTGGATCGCGAGCGATGGGTGAACAACGGCCTGGAGGAATACTCCGAATCTCGCAGGATTAAAATCGAATTCGTTTTCGCGGACCCCAACTGCTATATGGAAGAAGTTGTGGAAGACAATGGCCAGAATGGCGAGAGCTTTGAGGATGGTAGTGTCTTTCTTATCCAGCTCGTCCAAGCTCAAATGTGACGAGCGGAGGGTGCGCAGGACAGAAAGCATGCGGTGAAACGGCGAATTTGAAGTAACTTGCATCTTCCGACTGTCCCAGACCTTTAAGGGGGTAGCCTTCGCCTTACCCGTTTTCACGATGGGGGGCACCTGGTTCACAGATCAACAATTCCAAGAGCCCATAGGACTGCCGTTTCTGGCATTGACGGAACTCAAGAGGCCGTCGGTGTCGCAGTTTAGGGCAGTGCTGAGTTGGAGAGTAGCCCGAAAGTTACATAGGGACAAGTCGCCGAGGTAATGAGGGTAACGTACCCGTGGCTTGAGTAGGTAAAGAGAAGCGAGTCAGAGTTCGCGAGCGCGCTCGATAGCACGGATGACAGCCTGGGCTTTGTTAAGTGATTCCTGATGTTCGAGTTCGGGGACTGAGTCGGCTACGATCCCGGCACCGGCCTGGACATAGCCCTTGCCTCTGGTGGTGAGGAGCGAGCGAATGGCGATGCAGGAATCGAGGTTGCCAGAGAAATCAGCGTAAAGGACTGCTCCCCCGTAGGTGCCGCGGCGTGAGGGTTCGAGCTCTTCAATGATCTCCATGGCGCGGACCTTTGGGGCGCCGGACAAGGTGCCGGCAGGGAAGCAGGCGCGGAGCGCATCGACCGCAGTGAGATCGGGGCGTAGTTTGCCCTCGATAGTGCTGACGATGTGCATGACATGGCTGTAGCGCTCAACGAACATGAGGCGGTCGACTTTGACGGACCCGAACTCGCTGACGCGTCCGACGTCATTGCGGCCGAGATCGACGAGCATGACGTGTTCGGCGCGCTCCTTGTCGTCGTGCATCATTTCGTCTTCCAGGCGCTGGTCTTCTTCTTCGCTTGCACCGCGCGGGCGGGTGCCGGCGATGGGCCGATATTCAACATTGCTGTCGTGAACACGGACGAGAAGTTCCGGCGATGAACCGGCGAGTTCGATGGTGTGTGATTTTTTGGATGGCTTCTTGCCGGAGCCGAGCGGGCCATCGGGCGTGAAGCGAAGGAAGTACATGTATGGGCTGGGGTTCACGGTCCGCAGCGAGCGGTAGACCTGGAAGCTGTCCAAGCCCGTGGTGACATCGAGGCGCTGCGAGAGGACAGCCTGGAAGATGTCGCCTGCGGCGATGTACTTTTTCGTGCGTTCGACGGCCGAGCAATAATCCTTCTTGCTGGTGCGGCGCTTCACTTCGACCGGCTTGCCGGCGCGAGCAGGGATCTTCGGGAGCGGCCGGGTGAGACGCTTTTCGAGTGCATGCAGTCGCTTCACCGCAATGTCATAGGCGGCGTCGGGGGTGGCGAGAGTGACGTCGGCCGTGGCAATCATCCAAATCTGCTTGCGGACGTGATCGAAGGCGAGGACTTCATCGAAGAAGAGGAGACACGCGTCGGGGACGCCGAGTTCGTCTTTGGCATAGTTGGGGAGGCGCTCGATCTGGCGGACGGCGTCGTAGGCGAAGAATCCGACAGCACCCGCCGTAAACGGGGGCAGGCCGGCGATGCGAGCCGGTTTGTGGCCGCCGAGGGCGTCCCGAAGGACGTGGAAGACGTCGCCGTCAATGCGGGTAGTGCGGCCGGCTTCAGTGATGTCGATCTGGCGGCCGCGCGCAACGATGCGTTTATAGGGGTTGATGCCGATGAAGGTGTAGCGGCCTACCTGTTCGCCGTTTTCAACGGATTCGAGCAGGAAGCTCTCGCGTTCCTGCCATGCCGCACGCAGAAATGCCGATACCGGAGTTTCGAGGTCGGCGGTGAGCGTGTGGTAGACGGGAACAAGGGTGTGCTTCTTCGCGAGAGCGATGAAGTCCTTGCGACTGGGCTGAATGGAACTGAATGAGGGCTTCACAGATTCAGTGTAATTGGAGCAATCCCAAGGAATGTCATGAACGGGTGCTTATCTCAGGAGGCTGGAATAGGAGTTCCAAAGACAGCTGCCTTCGGACCCGTTGACAGGTTTCTCATACTTGGTTACTCTAGGCATATTTCGTCAATGCCTTATGTCAAAGAATACCAATGTTTCGCGTGAGTTGTTTCCCGGAGCCCTGGAGATGATGATTCTGGAGTCTCTTCGACGGCAGCCCGCCCACGGCTATGCACTTGTACAGCACATTCAGCAACGATCGAAGAACATTCTTCAGGTGGAAGAAGGATCTTTGTATCCGGCCCTGCAGCGGCTGCTGAAAGGGAAGATGGTGAAGGCTGAATGGACGGTCTCGAGCACGACCAATCGCCGCGTACGGGTCTACCAGATCACCAAATCCGGCCTGCAGCACCTTGAACAGGAGATGTCGAGTTTCGATCGAATGCTCGAGGGCATCCAGATGGTGCTTGGGCCTGCCCGGCGTGCAAGCAGCAATTAAGGAGACCCCGGCATGAGATGGTTGGAGCGGATTTTTCGGGGCAGTCATCTCGATGAAGAACTGGCGGAAGAGGTGCAGGAGCACATCGAAGAGCGAACCGAGCAGATCATGCGTTTAGAGAATCTGTCGCGGGACGAAGCCCGGCAGATCGCTCTCCGAGCCTTTGGCAACCCCACCCTGGTCAAAACGCGGAGCCGGGAGGTCTGGGAATGGCAAAGGCTCGAGGCCCTTGCTGCCGATTTCAAACTCGTCGCTCGCCGCCTCTCGAGGTCTCCTGGTTTTGCTGCCAGCGTTCTTCTTACCTTGTCGATTGGCATCGGCGCCAACACGGCCGTATTCAGTGTTGTCAACAGCGTTCTTCTAAAGCCGCTTCCGTATCCTCAACCGGACCGGCTGGTGACGCTTTCGCTCCAGGCCCCAGGAGCCGCGGGGCTGGCGAGCTTTCGGGATGGCCTGCTCTTGTCACCATCGATGTACCTGACTTTCGCTGAGCACAATCGCGCATTCGAGTCGCTTGGAGTATGGAGCGCGGGCACTGCAAACCTTACCGGAATCGGACAGCCGAAAGAAGTTCATGTGATCACGGTAAGCAACGGACTACTTGAGACGCTGGCCGTGCCAGCGCTTGCGGGTCGCTGGTTGAACGCGGACGATCAGAAACCGAACGCGAGCAAAAGCGTGATGATCGGCTACGGCTTCTGGCAGCGGCAATTCGGCGGGCAACGAAGTGTTATTGGTAAGACCATCCGATTGGATACACAGTCCTGGCAGATTGTCGGAATAATGCCGCGCGGATTCAGAGTGGTTGATTCTGAGTTCGACATCTTGCGGCCGTCACCCGCATCCTTTGATCCGCACCACCAGATCATGGAGGGGTTCGCCTGGAATGGAGTGGGGCGGCTGAAGGACGGCGTTTCGATTCGACAGGCAGATGCGGATATTTCCAGCCTGATTCCGGTCTGGATGGATTCCTGGTCGGATGGCCCCAACAGTAACTCGCATTTCTTTGATGCCTGGCGTATCGCTGGATCGCTCAAGCCTCTCAAGCAGCAGGTCGTCGGGGGCATCGGCGGTGTTCTATGGCTGGTTATGGGGACAATCGGCATGGTGATGCTCATCGTCTGCACCAATGTGGCCAACCTGCTGCTCGTACGCGCCGACTCGCGGCAACAGGAATTGGCAGTGCGGGCAGCGCTGGGCGCGGGGCGCGGACGCATTGCTCGCGAGTTGATTTTCGAGAGTCTCGCGCTCGGAGTGGTCGGCGGAGTGGGAGGAATCGCCGTGGCGTATGCGGCGCTGCGGTGCCTCTCGTCCGTCGGGCCTGTGAACCTGCCGCGCTTGAGTGAGATATCGCTCAGTCCCGAATCATTGGGCTTCACCGCGGGGCTCGCGGTTTTCTCCGGGCTCTTCTTCGGATCGATTGTGTCGCTCAAGTATTCGCACATCGCACCCGGCGCGGGTCTGCGGGTATCGAGCCGTACCGCAAGCGCGGGACGCGATCGGCATCGTTCGCAAAACGTGCTGGTCGTTGCCCAGGTCGCCATGGCACTGGTTCTGCTGGTCTGTGCCGGCTTGATGATGCGAAGCTTCGCCGTGCTGCTCAACACAGAACCGGGCTTTGCAGATGCGGAGCATCTCCAGACGATGCGGGTTGCGATCTTGCCATCAATCGCTTCCGATGCAGTCGCTGTAACACGTATGCAGAATGAGATTGCCGACAAGCTTGCGCAACTCCCCGGAGTCTCCTCAGTGGGGTATGCGGCGGACGTGCCGATGGACGGCTTCGAGCCGAATTGGAATAGCATCTTTGTCCAGGGCCGAGATCCGTGGGGCGCGAAGAGCACGCTCCCCATGCGCCTCTTCAACTACACTTCACCCCGCTATTTCAGTACGATGGGTTCTCGCATGATCGCAGGCCGTGAATTCACGTGGGACGACGTGTACAATCAGCGGCCGGTCGTCATTCTCTCGGAAAATCTTGCTCGCGAACTCTTTGGCTCGGCCGGAGCAGCCGTTGGCAAGCAGATCACGTATTTCGAGCCGATGCCGTGGCATCAAATCATTGGTGTGGTTGAGGACGCTCGGCACAACGGAGTAGACGCCCCTGCGCCAGCCTGCGTGTACTGGCCGACGATGTCGGCGAATCTCTACGGCCCCGAGCCCCTCGATGCTGTACGCGGGGTGACGTTTGTCGCGCGAAGCCAGCGCGCCGGCTCCCAGAGCCTCACGCAGGAGATGCAGCAGGCCGTTTGGCAGGTCAACGGCGATCTGCCGGTAAGCGGACTGCGCAACATGCACGAGATCGAGTCGAGGTCTCTGGAACGTATTTCGTTCACACTTACGATGATCGGAATCGCCGCGGCCATGGCACTGGCTTTAGGCGTCATAGGAATCTATGGGGTTATATCGTATACGGTGTCGCAGCGCATGCGAGAGATGGGCATCCGCATTGCCCTGGGAGCTCAGAAGAGCCAACTGCGATGGATGTTCGTTCGAACCGCCCTGCAGCTCACAGGTGTCGGGCTAATCATCGGATTCGGAGTGGCGGCCGGCGTTGTCCAGCTGATGAGGAGCCTCCTGTTTGGAGTTCGCCCTTTAGATCCTCTGAGCTTCGGCGTAATGACAATCGTCCTGATGATGGCAGCTGTGCTTGCAAGCTATTTGCCGGCTTCCCGTGTTGCCAGAATCAATCCTGCAGACGTGCTCAAAGCAGAGTGATAGGAGCGATCCGATTCTCTTCCAGGCTGAACGGGACAATTCTATAGGTAAAGTAGATAGGGCCTGACCGGATGCGTTGGATTGCATCCGCAGGCCCGACGGGCTTTGTGAGTGATTCTGCTGGTTAGAAGTTCTTGCCGAGGATGAGGCGCAGAACTGGAGCCGGTTGCGAGTAGAGGCTGGTTTTGACTTCGAAGAAGGTGCCATGGCGGTTCTCAAATCCCATGAGGATGTTGAAGCCGGTCTCGTAATCGAAGTTGCCGAATGAGATATCGCGCTGATCGCTGGCCTGCGTCTTGAAGCTCTGGTGGATGAAGTTGAGTGCCGGGCCGCCACCGAGATATGGAGACCACGCTCCTCTGCGCGCGTGCTGGAACCTGTAAACGCCCTCTAAATTCAGCGCGACCATATCGGTGATCTCGCCCCATGCGAACTCGGCGTTGGGCCGGAAGTAGACGTTGCGGGAG
>DATJEO010000267.1:0-21476 GCA_035496515.1 Occallatibacter sp. | reverse complement strand
CACCTCACTCCCCATGATCCTTGCTGAAGAAGCCGACCTCGACTGGAGCCGCATCGAAGTCGTACAGTCCGACTTCACCCGCGGCACCGGCGGAAGCGGCAGCGTCCGCAGCAACTACCTCCCTCTCCGTCGCGCCGGAGCTATCGTCCGCACCGCCATCACCTCCGCCGCCGCCCGCAGGTGGAACGTCCCCGCCGCCGAGTGCGCCACCATCAAGAGCCGCGTCACCCACGCATCTAGTGGCCGTACTCTCGGCTACGGCGAACTCGTAGCCGACGCGCTCCGCGCTCCTCTCCCAGCTGCCGACTCCGTTCGCCTCAAAGTCCCCTCGCAGTTCACCCTCATCGGCCGAGAAGCTCCGCACCTCGACATCCCCGACAAGTGCAAAGGCGCAGCCCGCTTCGGCCTCGACGTCCGTCTTCCCGGCATGGTCTACGCTGTTATCGCCCGCTGCCCCACCTTCGGTGGCAAGCCCGCTACCGTCGACTCATCTCGCGCCACCGCCGTCCCCGGCGTCCTCAAAGTTTTCGAGATTCCCCCACGCGGCGACAACGCCTTCTCCGCTGGCGGCGTCGCGGTCGTAGCAAACTCAACATGGGCCGCCATCCAGGGCCGCAACGCCCTCAAGATCACCTGGGACCACGGCCTCAACGCGAACGAATCCACTGAAGCACTCCGCGCACAGATGCGCGACAACCTCAGCAAACCTGCCGCGTGGTCGTCCGACATCCACGGCTCCGATCCCGACACAGTCACTGCCGCCAAGCGCATCGAGAGCGTCTACGAGTTCCCCTTCCTCTCCCACGCCTGCATGGAGCCAATGAACATCACGCTCCACTTCCACGATGGCAAATGCGAAGCTTGGTCCCCCTCGCAATCCGCCGATTGGTCGCGCACCGCCATCGCCAAGGAACTCGGCCTCGCCGAGTCCGACGTCACTGTCCACACCACCTTCATGGGCGGAGGCTTCGGCCGCCGCTATGCTGCGGATTTCCCGACCGAAGCCGCGCAGATCGCAAAGAATCTCTCCTCTCCCCTCCAACTCGTCTGGACCCGCGAAGACGACCTTACCCACGACTTCTACCGCACCGCTGGCATGCGCCGCATGCGCGGTGCCGTCGACAGCTCGGGCAACGTCGTCGCCTGGTCCGATCACCTCACCGACCTCCCCATCGATGCGCAATGGCACCCGCCGTACAAGCCCAACGGCTCCGAATCCCAAACTCGCATCCTCTACCCCGTCGCCAACTTCCAGAACCGGTTCACGCCCGTGCAGAGCGCCGTTCCCCGCGCATGGTGGCGTTCCGTTAACAACTCCTTCCACGGATTCGCCATCGAGTCCTTCATTGACGAGCTCGCCCATGCCGCGGGCCAGGATCCCTATCAGTTTCGCCGCCGTCTTCTTCAACAACCTCAATCCCCACCGCCCCAGGCCTCCTCAGAAGAAGAGGGACCCCCGCCTGACATCAACCGCCTCATCGCCGTCCTCGATCTCGCTGCCAAAAAATCCAACTGGAGCACGCCTCTCGGTCCCAACCGCGGCCGTGGCATCGCCTGCACCACCAACTACGCCTATCTCGCTCAGGTCGCCGAAGTCACGGTCGAGCGCGACACCATCCGTGTCGATCGCCTCATCACCGCCATCGACTGCGGCCAGGTCATCAACCCCAACGGCGCGCGCCATCAGCTCGAAGGCGGCATGCTCTTTACCCTCAGCGCGATCCTCAAAGAAGCCATTACCATCCGCAACGGCGCAGTCCAGCAGCAGAACTTCGACGACTACAGCGTCCTCCGCATCCCCGAAGCCCCTGCGCTCGAAACCCATTTCATCGAAAGCCACGACAAGCCCCACGGCCTCGGCGAAGCCGGCGTCTTCATCACCGGTCCCGCCGTCGCCAACGCCATCTTCGCCGCCACCGGCAAGCGCCTCCGCAAAATGCCCCTCCGCATGGACGAACAACAAACTTGAAGCCCGCACCATTGTCGTTTTGAAAGGGCTCATCTTTGCAGTCGTGCCAGACTCGCTCATCCCATACGCGGGTGCCCCATCCAAGCTCTGCTTGGGTGGGAACGATGAACTGAATCAACAACAGACCCAACTTCATCCCAAAACAAGAAGCGTCAGGGCACGGCTTCAGCCGTGCCGCAAAGCCGCAACCATGACGCGGGCTTCAGCCCTGAGGGATGTACCCTCCGACGCTTCACTGCGAGAAAATAATCCTGTCTCCTTTGAGAGCAGGATCATGCCCACCCGCAAAATCATCCACGTCGACATGGACGCCTTCTACGCCTCCGTCGAGCAGCGCGATGATCCTCAACTCCGTGGCAAGCCCGTCGTCGTAGCCTGGCGCGGCAAGCGCTCCGTCGTCTGTGCCGCCTCCTATGAGGCCCGCAAATTCGGTGTCCGCTCTGCCATGCCCGCTGTCCAGGCTGAACGCCTCTGCCCCGACGCCGTCTTCATCCCGCCCGACTTCACCCGCTATCGCACCGTCTCCCGCAGCGTCCGCGAAATCTTCCTCCGCCACACCGACCTCGTCGAACCCCTCTCCCTCGACGAAGCGTATCTCGACGTGACCGAGAACAAGACCAATCTGCCCACAGCAACCGAAGTTGCCCAGACCATCCGCCAGCAGATCCGCGCTGAACAAAACCTCACCGCCTCCGCCGGAGTAGCCCCCAACAAGTTCCTCGCCAAAATCGCATCCGACTGGCGCAAGCCCGACGGCCTCTTCGTCATCAAGCCCGCCGAAGTCCGCGACTTCCTCACGCCTTTGCCCGTCGAGCGCATCCCCGGCGTCGGCAAGGCCACCGCGCGCCGCCTCGCCGAAATAAACATCCGCACCGTCGGCGACATACGGTCCCTCGACCTCGCCACACTCCAGCAGCGCTTCGGCCGCTACGGCATGCGCCTCTACGAGCTAGCCCGCGGCATCGACAACAACTCCGTCGAGCCCAACCGGCCCACGCAATCCATCTCCGCCGAAGACACCTTCGAGACCGACGTCCTCCTCCACGAAACCGAACCCATCATCCGCCGTCTCGCCGAACGAGTCTGGAACGCCTCGCGCAAAGAAACCCGCATCCCGCGCACCGTCGTCCTCAAACTCAAAACTGCTCAATTCAGCATCCTCACCCGCAGCCTCACGCCTACCGCCACTCCGTCGTCCTGCGACGAGCTCACTGAGCACGTGCTCTCGCTGCTCGCCAAAGTTGCCCTCGATCCCACTCAGAAATACCGTCTCGTCGGCGTAGGCCTCTCCAACTTCCGCGACCCCGCACAATCACCCGACCCTCTCCTCTTCGATTGATCGTAATTGTCGATCCCAACAACCCCACCTCTCCCAAACGACTGTCATCCCGACCGGAGCGCAGCGGAGTGGAGGGACCCGCAGTTCGTGCTCCTAAAACCAGCACTCACGCCCCTGCATTACACTTCGAAAAGATATAACGCGTTCTCCCCGCCTCACCCACAGGAGCAACACCCTCTGCTCTCCCACGCCCTCATCTGGACCATCGCCGCACTGAGCATCGCGCTTATGCTCCTGCGCCCCTTCCGACTGCCCGAAGTCCTCTGGGTGGGAGCCGGAGCCATCCTCATCTGCGCGCTCCGCCTCATCCCGCTCAGCCTCGCCGGTAAAGCCATCGCCGAGGGTCTCGATGTTTATCTCTTCCTCACCGGCATGATGCTTCTATCCGAACTCGCCCGTGATCACGGCGTCTTCGACTGGCTCGCCAACATCTCCGTCACCCACGCCAACGGCTCATCCCGCCGGCTATTCACTCTCATCTACCTCGTCGGAACCATCGTCACCATCTTCATGTCCAACGACGCCACCGCCGTCGTCCTAACTCCCGCAGTACTCACCGCCGTCAAGCGTGCCAAAGCAAGACCCGTCCCGTACCTGCTCGCCTGCGCCTTCATCGCCAACGCCGCCAGCTTCGTCCTCCCCATCTCCAACCCCGCCAACCTCGTCGTCTTTCACTCCAACATGCCGCCGCTCTCGCGCTGGCTCGTCATGTTCACCCTCCCCTCCATCGCATCCATCCTCATCACTTATGTCCTGCTCCGCTGGCTCTCTCGCACTGACCTCGACCCGGCCTGCAGCAGCTCAACCGAACACATCTCACTCTCGTCAACCGGCCGCACCTGCCTCATCGGAATCATCCTCACCGCCGCCGTCCTCATCGCCGCCTCAGCGCTCAAACTCGACCTCGGCCTTCCCACCTGCCTCGCCGCACTCGCCGTCGCCATCATCGCCACCATACAGAGCCGCGCAAATCCCACCCGTCTCATCCGCGAAGTCAGCTGGAGCGTCCTTCCGCTCGTCGCTGCCCTCTTCGTCATCGTCGAAGCCATTAACACCGCGGGTGCAACCGAGATGCTCCGCGCCTCCCTCGAGCGCATGACGCAGCTACCGCCCTCGCAAGCCGCATTTAGAGTCGGCACCGCCGTCGCCTTCGGCACCGACCTCTTCAACAATCTCCCACTCGGCCTCATCACCGGCTCCACCCTCCGCACCATCCCCTTCCAGCCTCTCTTCGCCAAGATCGTCCTCATCGCCATCGACCTCGGCCCCAATCTCTCCATCACCGGCTCGCTCGCCACCATCCTCTGGCTAATCGCCATCCGCCGGGAAGGCCTCCACGTTAGCGGCTGGCAATTCTTCCGCATCGGCATGCTCGTCATGCCCATCTCGCTCCTCTTCGCCCTAGCCGCAGCCTTCATCTAAAGCACTTCCGCCCCGGCGGCCGGCAATAAACATCCCCCTCCCTCCTGCTTGCATCCAAATGACTTACGCCGTAGTGCTCCCATTCCCCTCAACCAAAACAATTTGAAAAAACAGGAAACGATGCCCCGAGTTCCCCACTCCACTTACCGTCTGCAACTGCACGCCGGCTTTACATTCGACGACGCCATCCGCATCGCTCCATATCTCAAATCCCTCGGCGTCTCGCATGTCTATTGCTCGCCATATCTGCAGGCGGCTCCGGGCAGCATGCACGGCTACGATGTCGTTGATCATCAGTGCATCAACACTGAGCTCGGCGGTGAAGAAGCCCATCAGCGTTTCTGCGCCCGCCTCGCAGAACTCGGCCTCGGCCAGGTCCTCGACATCGTCCCCAATCACATGGCCATCGGCCCGCAGAACAAATACTGGTGGGACGTCCTCGAGAACGGTCCCTCCAGCCGATTCGCAATGTGGTTCGACATCGACTGGCACTCCTCTGAAGTCCGTCTCCAGAACAAAGTCCTCATCCCCGTCCTCGGTGATCAATACGGAAAAATCCTCGCCGCCGGTCAGATCCAGATAGAACGCGACAACGAAATCCTCCGTGTTCGTTACGCCGACAACATCTATCCGCTCGCCCCGCGCTCCTTGCCCATCATCCTCGAGCGCGCCGGCAAAGCAGTGGATAGCCCCACCCTCGGCTTCTTCGCCGATAGCCTCTCCCGTCTCCCACTGCCCGACGCCACTGACGTCGAAGGCATGCATATCCGTCATCGCGACAAAGAAGTCATCTTCGGTCTCCTTCATCGCTTCTGCGATGAGCACCCCAAGGCCTCAGCCGCCATCGATCAGGTCATCACCGAACTCAACTCCGACCACGACGCCCTCGATGACCTCCTAAATCAGCAGCACTACCGTCTCGCCTATTGGCGCACGGCCGATCAGGAACTCGGATACCGTCGCTTCTTCGATATCAACACCCTCGTCGGCGTTCGCATCGAGCGCTCTCACGTCTTCAACGCCACCCACCGCCGCATCCTCGACTGGCTCAACAAAGGCGTGCTCGACGGCGTGCGCGTCGACCACCCCGACGGCCTTCGCGATCCTCTCCAATATTTCACCCGCCTGCGCGAACGCGCCCCCGAAGCCTGGATCATCGGCGAAAAAATCCTCGAGCCCGGCGAATTCCTCCGCTCTAACTGGCCCATTGAAGGCACCAGCGGCTACGACTTCCTCAACGTCTGTAACGGCCTGTTCATGCATCCCGATGGCCTCCGCGAACTCACCGACATCTACCGCGACTTCACCCAGGAGCCCACCGACTTCAACGCCATTGCTCACGACAAAAAGCTCACCGTCGAGCAGGAAGCCCTCGGCAGCGACGTAAACCGCCTCGCCGACCTCTTCCTTCGCATCTGTGAGAACAACCGCGATCGCCGCGACTACACCCGTGCCGAAATCCGTCGCGCCATCCGCGAGACATCCGCCTGCTTCCGCGTATACCGCTCCTACGTCGTCCCCGACCGCGACGAGATCACCGACGAAGATCGCCACGAAGTCCTCGAAGCCGTCAAATGCGCCAACGAACGTCGCACCGACATCGACTCTGGTTTATTCGACTTCATCGGTGAAGTGCTGCTTCTCCGCACGCGCGGTCCTCTCGAAGCTGAGTTCGTCTACCGCTTCCAGCAGTTCACCTCGCCCGTCATGGCCAAGGGCGTTGAAGACACAGCCTTCTATTGCTACAACCGTATGGTCGGTCTCAACGAAGTCGGTAGCGCACCCGGGCACGATGGCCTCTCTGCATCTCAGTTCCATGACTACTGCCAGTCGATGCAGTCAACGCGGCCATCCACCATGACCACTCTCTCCACCCACGACACCAAGCGTTCTGATGATGTCCGTGCGCGTCTCGCCGTCATCACTGAAGCCCCTGGCGACTGGCGCCGCTTTCTCCGCCGCTGGACTCGCCAGAATGCGCCACTCAAAACCAGCAATTTCCCCGATCGCAACACCGAGTACTTCCTCTACCAGACCCTCATCGGCGCATGGCCCATTGAGCCCGACCGCCTCCACGCCTACATGGAAAAGGCCGTTCGAGAAGCCAAGCAGCACACCACGTGGACGCAGCAGAACAAGGAATTTGAAGACGCCCTCCACACTTTCATCGATAGGCTCTACGACAGCCCCGAATTCATCTCCGCTATCGATGAATTCGTTCGCATGGTCCTCACTCCCGGCCGCGTAAACAGCCTCGCCCAGACGCTCCTCAATTGCATCGCTCCCGGTGTCCCCGACACCTACCAGGGCAGCGAACTCTGGGCTCTTCACCTCGTCGATCCCGACAACCGCCGTCCCGTCGACTACGACACCAGAAGCGCACTTCTCTCCGAGATCGAATCCGGCCTCCCGCTCAAACAAATCCTCGACCGCATGGACTCCGGCCTTCCTAAACTCTGGCTTCTTCATCGAGCTTTAAACTTGCGTGGCGAACACCCCCAATACTTCGATCCCGCAGCGGACTATACTCCGCTCATGGCGGCAGGACGAAGAGCGGAACACGTTGTGGCATTTCTCCGCGCTGGCCGCATCGCCGCAATCATCCCGCGCTGGAATCTGAAACTCGCTGGCAACTGGTCCGGCACCTCCGTTCATCTTCCCAATGGACGCTGGAAGAATCTGCTCACACACGATCTGCTGAACGGCGGTTCCATCCCGATGCAGACATTGCTGCAGCGATTCCCGGTCGCACTCCTCCAATTAGAAGAGGCCTGATTCAATGCACCGCTTCGAAGTTTGGGCGCCGCTCGCGAAATCCCTGTCCGTGCAAATCAACGACCATGCAATTCCCATGAACGGCCCCGATAGCCAGGGCTGGTGGCGCTGTAAGGTCGACGACGCCGGTCCCGGAACCGACTACGGCTATCTCATCGACGACGATCGCACACCATACCCCGACCCCCGCTCGCAATGGCAGCCCAACGGAGTCCACGCCCTCTCGCGCGTCTACGACCACTCCACCTATCAATGGAGCGATCGCCAGTTTCAGCAGGCTCCTCTCGCCAGTGCCATCATCTACGAGCTCCACATCGGTACATTCACCCCCGAAGGCACCCTCGATTCCGCAATCGCCCGCCTCGATCACCTCGCCGAACTCGGCATCACTCATGTCGAGCTCATGCCAGTCAACGCATTCTCAGGCAACCACGGCTGGGGTTACGATGGCGTAGCTCTCTTCGCGGTGCATCAGCCCTACGGCGGCCCTGACGCGTTGAAGCGCTTTGTCGACGCTGCCCATCAACGCGGCCTCGCCGTCCTCCTCGACGTCGTCTACAACCACTTCGGCCCCGTCGGCAACTACACCGGCAAGTACGGCCCCTATCTCACCGACGCCCACAAGACTCCCTGGGGCAGCGCCGTCAATCTCGAAGAAGCCGGATCCCATCAGGTCCGCCGCTTCTTCTGTGACAACGCAATCATGTGGATGCGCGACTTCCACATCGACGGTCTCCGTCTCGACGCCGTCCACGCCTTTGTCGATCGCTCCGCCGTCCACCTGCTCGAACAGCTCTCTGCGGAAACCGAAACTCTCGCCGCCATGATCGCTCACCGCAAGGTCCTCATCGTTGAAAGCGACCTCAATGATCCGCAATTCGTCATGCCTCGGTTCGGCGGCGGCCTAGGCATGGACGCGCAATGGAACGACGATTTCCATCACGCCCTCTTCACTGTACTGGTAACCGAGAACCTCGGTGGCTACTACGACGATTTCAACTCACTCGAATATCTCGCCAAGACTCTCAAGGAAACCTTCGTCTACGACGGCATGTACTCGCAGTACCGCAACCGCCATCACGGCCGCCCCGTGGGCAATCTCTCCCAGCACCGCTTCATCGGCTTCATCCAGAATCACGATCAAGTCGGCAATCGCGCCATAGGCGACCGGCTCTGCGAAGCAGTCGGTGTCAACCGCTCCAGGATCGCCGCAGCCCTCGTGCTCCTTGGCCCCTTCACGCCATTGCTCTTCATGGGAGAGGAGTGGGCCGCCTCAACACCCTTCCAGTACTTCGCCGATCACGACGACAAAGAACTCGCCCGCCTCGTCTCCCAAGGCAGAAAGCGTGAGTTCGCCGCCTTCGGCTGGGATCCCGCCAAGATTCCTGATCCCGAAAAGCGCGAGACCTTCGAACACTCCAAGCTCAACTGGAATGAGCTCTCGCAATCCACACACGCCGAAATGCTCTCCTGGTATCGCGAGCTCATCCGCCTGCGCCGCTCCACGCCCTCCCTCAACAACGGCGAGCCCGGCAACACCTCCGCCAACTTCAACGAAGAGCAGAAGTGGCTCTGCATGCGCCGTGGTTCCATCCTCGTCGCCTGCAACTTTTCAGACCAGGAACAATCGACGCCCGGCTATCCGCAGATGAACCTTCTGCTAGCCTCTCGCGGCGGCGTCACCCTTCAGGAAAAATCCGTCAAGCTCCCACCCGAATCCGTCGCCATCATCTCCCTCCCCGACCCCGACTAGCAGATTGCTACAACGAAGTCGGGTGCCCCATCCAAGCTCTGCTTGGGTGGGAAAACGAGGAAGCAAGCTATCCGCAGATGAACCTTCTGCTAGTCTCTCGCGGCGTCACCCTTCAAGAAAAGTCCGTCAAGCTCCCACCCGAATCCGTCGCCATCATCTGCCTCCCCGACCCCGACTAGCAGATTGCTACAACGAAGTCGGGTGCCCCATCCAAGCTCTGCTTGGGTGGGAAACGAGCAAGCATCGCCCTGAGATGTCTTTCTAGACCTTTAGAAATGCCTGATCGTCTCATGCCGTATCGGTTCCACTGGCTTCGGCACAACCTCTGGTGGCGGAACCCTCTCTGGCCGGGGCTCTGTCCGCCCCTCCAGCGATCTGCTCACCAGGTCCCGCGAGCCCAGCCCCACAGCCAGCGCCAGCGTCAGCACAATCCCGCCAAACAAAATCCCGAACGCCAGCTCCACAATCTTCCCGCCAACCTCCAGGTGATCCAGCACCATCGCCGCCGTCAGCACCAGCACCAGCCACTTCACGCCCAGCGATAGAAACCGCGCATACTGCAATTGCGCATTCACCGCCCCAATCAGCACTGATCTCGCCAGGAACCGCGCAATCACTGTTCCCGCTATCATTACCAGCAACGCGCTCACCAGCTTCGTCAGATAGGGCAACAGCGAAATCGGCAGCGGCGTTCCCGTCGAGTACGAAGCATCAAACGCCGAAACCCCAATCACTAGCCCCAGCAACACGCAACCCCAGAACGCGCCCCGCGCAATCAACATCGTCGGCGAACTCGACGGCGTCCACTCTGGATTCCCGCGATTCAGCCGCTCATCGAACTTCACAAACGTCAGCCCGCGCCGCAGCAGCAGCGACAGCCCCATCCCGATCAACGTGAACAAGGTCAGCGCGACAAACACCGCCAGGATGCCCGGCAGTACGGCAATAAACAGCGACAACACACGATACACAGACTGCTGCAGCGCATCAGAAATATGCGTCCACAGCGGCACGCTGTTGTTCGTAATCGGAGGTGGCGGATTGTAGTTCTGCACCGTCTGCAGCATCATTCCCATCAATCTCTCCATCACACTCTCTCCTTCGGCAACTTCACCAGCGCCCCCACACAACCGGTAATGAACGCTCAAGGGCCCTTTTGCTTACGAATTGAACCGGTCCGGCCATCTCCACCGCGACACGATGTACTGCTTCTCCGATTCAAAAGCCGCAGCCACCGCCTCCACGTGTACCTCGGCATCCGTCCCGGACCCTACAACATTCAGGTGTCCCGCAACCCACGCCAGGTACAACGGAATCAGGGCCCCCATCAGATGCCCGCGGTTGATTGTGCGTAACCGGTATGCCACCAGAAAATCGAAAACAACCCTGGCCCACAATGTCTCCGGCATCCGAAACGCCGCCGGATCTACAACCGACAATCTCTTCAATCCAAGCAGGGAATTCGGCGCCAGCACCAATCCCCATATCTCCTGCAAGTTCGTAAACGCCAGCCGGAACGCCTCCACCATCGGCGCGATATCAACTGCGCGATCCGGTGCGGGCATCGCAGAAAACGACCGATTCTCCGGCAGCAGCCTTCTCGGCCTCTGCCAGAACGCCGCCTTCGCTTCGATGTCCGCGAACAGAGATCCCGTCACCAGCGAAAGAATCGCATTGATATTTGGTTCCGCCGGCTGAGGCAGCTCGCGTGTTCCCACATCGACTTCATCGATGCTCAAACCCGCTACCATCGCCTCACTCACTGGCCAAACAATCGCATCCGGCTGATTCTGATTCACAAATTTCTGCGCCGTACTGCCCAGCCGTTCCGCCATCCGCAATGACAGCGCCATATCTATCGACAGCGGATACCGCACCCGCGAAGCAAACAGCGCCCTCGTCACCGGATAGATAATCGCCGAGTTCACCAACCCGGCATTTACCGGCAGCGAGTAGTGCGGAACCGCCAGGTCCGACTTCGCTTCCGCCACGCTGTTCACCATCCCGCGAAGCGCCGCAGAACTTAGCGAATCCGCCCCCGGTCCCAGCAGCAACACAGCTTTTGCTTCGTTCTCCTTCGCCGCATGCACCGCATTCACAAAGTCGACCGCGGCAATCGGCCACACCGCGTTGGTCGCCTGCACCGGGTGAATCCGAATCTCCGGATGCGCCGTCCCGGTCGCATCGTTAGCGGTTGCTACCAGCAGTTCTTCGCCGCGAAATTCCGTCGCAAGATTCTCCAGTATGCTCTCCAACTGATCCGGAGCCATGGGAGCAATAAAGATCAGCAGGTCCGCGCGAACCGCTGTCGCAGTGGCCTGGTCGTTCGAAACTGTGTTCGCAGTTGCCATGAGCGAATCCGGGAAGTTAACCAAAGGGGGAAAGGTGTATTCGGCCGATCGTCAATTACGACAATTAGTTGCAGGCCCTCACAGATTTAGGATACCTGCAATTGGGATGTGCAGCCACTGCGGCCGGTTGTTCAATTCATACAAAAGCTCGTACAAAGCCTTCTCTAACAAGTACGCATCCAGTAGCTTCTGTGTCTCCGCGGCTCCAGGCAGCAACTCCGGCCTCGCCGCAATTGTCTCACGATAGGCATTCAGGAACTCTCCCGCTGCTGCGTTCTGCCACGCCTTTGCCCATTCATGCACCTGATCAGCAGCCGCATCCGGGTGCTCCTCTAGATGCTTCTTCAATCCCGCAAACGCAGCATACGAAAAGGACCGCAGCATTCCTGCAACATCTTTCAGCGGCGACTGCTTCCTTCGTCTCTCCGCGAGTGTCCGCGCCGGCTCGCCCTCAAAGTCGAGCAACACAAAATCCCCGCCCGACGCGTCTCCATCTCCCGCCTGAGCCTTCACTCGAAGCGTCTGCCCGAGATGATAATCTCCGTGAATCCTGATCCGCTCTCCGTCCGCTTCTATCTTCGTGATTCCTCTGCTCCGCTCAAGCAACTTCGCCTTCTGCGATAGCAAGAACGCAGCCGAATCCCCGGTTCCATCATCCAGCGTCGCGAACTTGCTCTTCAGCGCATCCAGAGCCGACCGGATCTGCGTCTCCACCTGCCGCGCAACCGCCTCCAGATCTTCTCTCGTCGTCTTCTCCGGAACAAACGCCGGTTCGCTTTTAGAACCGCTTAACGCGAGGTGCATCTCCGCGGTGCGCCGCCCCAGCAGTGCCGCCGCATCTATCGCATTGCCGGCCAACCTTCTGAATTTCTCCGCCGCCTTCTGCGCATCAGCGAACATCGGTGCTGCAATCTCCTCCCCTGCTGCTTCACTACCAACGCGACCGTAGAACCCGCTCAGCTCATGCAGAAACCACGCCCACCCATCACCTTCATTCGCTACAAGCCCCTGCAGCATCGCGACCGTCGTCTTCTCGCCCGTACTCGAAGTCATCGACATCTCACCCAGGAACGGCGCGATTCGCTTGAAATGCGCAACCTCCGTCAGAAACCGCCCGATCTCGACATCCGGGTTCTCGCCCCCCTGCAGCCGCCTGAATAGCTTCAGAATCAACTTGTCGCCATACAGAATCGATGTGTTCGATTGCTCCGCCGAACCCACCCGCGACTCCAGATCTCGCGCGAGATTCATCTCTCTCAGCGCCGTCGAAGCTCGCGCCGCCAGCACTCCTCCCGCTGTCCTCGCCGCATCTGCCGCCGGAGATTCACGCGGCTGCGTTGTCTGCGTACTCGTTGTGGAAGAACTTGCATCCGGATTTGCCGGGGCCGCAGCCTCTCCAGGCTGCACATCCAATGGCAAAGGCGCTGGCGGAGTCACCGTGCCCACATCAGCCCCCAGCGTCTTCTTTCGCGTTCCGTTGTTCAGGCCGTTCGACGCAGCAATCTCCTCCGCCGCAATTTGCACTGCCTGCTCAGGCCCTGAAGCCACCACCTGATTCAATGGCACCGATTCGCTCTGCTCAATCAACTCCAGCTCAAGATGCCTGAAGTCCTCTCGCGCCGAAGCATCATGCAGAATCGCAATCCCCGTCGCCGACGCCAGAGAAGTCAACACGCTATCCGGCCGGCTCGTCGTCACCTCATCCGCGTGACTTCCCATGCTGATCGCCAGCGGTATCTGGTACACATCCGCCAAGCCTTCGAAGTAGCCGATCTCCACAACGAACACCGCCGGCGGAATCAAGTGCGGCTCGAGCCTGCTTCCTTTCTTTCCGTTATGCGTCAGGCTTCCCCAGCTCAGCACGCGCACGGCCTGAATCTTCCTGCTCTTCGCGCCGAACCATCGTTGTCTCGGCAGCCACGCCGGCAGTGCTGCTTCAATCTGCGCCAACCCGTTCGCGGCCAGCAAACCCGACCACCCCGCCGTCACCAGGTCGACCGCCTGTACCTCCGCCCCATGCGTGTCTTCCACTGGAACCATTTGCGGCTCAGGCAGCGGCCGTGCTTCCGTATTCGCCGCCTGCAGTTCCAGCCAGATAAACGAGTACGGCGCCAGTGTGAGGTGATACATCGTTTCGCCAATCGTCGGGAACGGCACATACCCCAGCATCTCCACCGGTTCCATCCCTACATACGCGGACAGATCCAGCGACACCGGCTGTGCAAACCTGCTCAGGTTTGCGACACACAGCACCGTCTGATGTGTGCCATCCTCCAACTCCAGGTCCCGCAGGTACGCCAGGATCTTCCGGTTCGTCGGATTCAGAAAACTCAAGCTCCCCCGCCCGAACACCTGGAACAGTTTCCGCAGCGCGATCATGTTCCGCGTCCACTGCAGCAGGCTCGACTGATCCGCCTGCTGCGCTTCCACGTTCACCACCTGGTACCCATAGATAGGATCCATGATCACCGGAAAATACAGCCGCGCCGGATCGCATCGCGAAAACCCCGCGTTCCTGTCCGACGTCCACTGCATCGGAGTCCGCACACCGTTCCGGTCGCCCAGATAGATGTTGTCTCCCATCCCGATCTCATCGCCGTAATAAAGGATGGGCGTCCCGGGAAAACTCAGCAGCAGCGAATTCAGCAGCTCGATCCTTCGCCGGTTGTTGTCCACCAGCGGCGCAAGCCTCCGCCTGATACCGACATTGATCCTCATTCGCGGATCGGCCGAGTACGCGAAGTACATATAATCGCGCTCATCGTCCGTCACCATCTCCAGTGTCAGTTCGTCATGGTTCCTTAGAAACAATCCCCACTGGCAACTATCCGGAATCGGTGGCGTCTGCGCCATGATGTCCGTAATCGGCAGCCGGTCCTCTTGCCGCAGCGCCATGTAGATGCGCGGCATCAGCGGAAAATGAAACGCCATGTGGCACTCATCGCCGTCGCCAAAATACGGCCGCACGTCCGCGGGCCATTGATTTGCCTCCGCCAGGATCAGCCGGTTCGCATAACCTTTATCGATCTCCGCGCGCAACTGTTTGATGATCGCGTGTGTCTCCGGCAGGTTCTCGCAATTCGTTCCGTCGCGCTCAACCAGGTAGGGAATCGCGTCCAGTCGAATTCCGTCGGCTCCCATGTCCAGCCAGAAGCGCATCGCCTTCAGCACCTCTTCCATTACCAGCGGACTTTCCCAATTCAGATCCGGCTGATGCGAGAAGAACCTGTGCCAGTAGTAAGCCTTCGCCGTCTCATCCCACGTCCAGTTCGACTTCTCCGTATCGGTGAAGATGATTCGGGCATCTTTGAACACCTGGTCCGTGTCCGACCACACGTACATCTCGCGCTGCGGCGACCCCGGCGGCGCCAAGCGCGCTGCCTTGAACCACGGATGCTGATCGCTGGTGTGATTGATCACCAGCTCGATCATCACCTGCATGTTCCGCTGATGTGCCGCATCCAGAAACTGCTTGAAGTCGCTCAATGTTCCATACGACGGGTTCACATCTACGTAATTCGCGATGTCATACCCGTCATCGCGTAGCGGGGAAGGGAAGAACGGCAATAGCCAAAGGCACGTGACGCCCAGATCCTGCAGGTAGTCGAGCTTCGACATCAACCCCTGAAAATCCCCGATCCCATCATTGTTGGAATCGGCGAACGCACGCACGTGAATCTCGTAAATGACCGCGTCTTTGTACCAGAGCGGATCAGTTGCGCTTGCAATCTTCTTCACTCAAAGGGCTCCAAGCTGTTTGGATGCGATTCGCCGATTACCGTTTACCGCCGTATGTAACTGTCGCTAATGAGTGTTCGGGTGCCCCATCCAAGCTCTGCTTGGGTGGGAGAGAAGGACCTGCGATATGTCCCAGCGCACGGCTTCCCAGCCCACAACGACTGTCATCCTGAGCGGAGCTGAGCGCGAAGGCGCTCAGCGCAGTCGAAGGACCCGCAGTCCGTGCTCCTTCAGAATCAACCAGCTCAATCAACAAATCCCCAAGGGTTTCAAAGGGATCTACAAAAAATACTCAAAATCCGTCTCCACCCGCATCCGCCGGTGGATCTTCAGAATATGTCCCGACCTGAACGCCGGATTCAGTTCCACATAATTCCGTGCTCCTTGCCACATATACCGGTCACCCGACATTAAATCCTCCGCCTCATACGACCGATCGTGCGCAATCTCCAGCTCATCCAGCGGCAGCGTCACAAATCCCGACTGGGTATAGTGCGGGTCGAGGTTCACAATCATCACCAGCAGGTTCGACCGGTCATCCGACTCCTTGCTGTAGCAAATCAACTGATCGTTATCTACGTTGTGAAATCGTAGCGACCAATCATTCTGCAGCGCCGCATTCTCATTCCTGATCCCATTCACCCGCGCAATCATATCCCGCAAACTGTCCGGCCGGTTCAGATCCCAGTGCCTGACCTCATATTTCTCCGAGTTCAGATACTCTTCGCTTCCATGCCGCACCGGCACGTGCTCCTGCAACTCGAACGCGGGTCCGTAAATCCCGTAGTTCGCTCCCAGCGTCGCCGCCAGCAGCAGTCGGATCACAAAAGCCGGCCGTCCCCCCATCTGCAAAAACTCCGTCAGAATGTCCGGCGTATTCGGCCATTGATTCGGCCTGAAGAACTCACGCACCGGCGTCTGCGTCAGCTCCGTCAAATACTGCTGGAGCTCCCACTTCGCATTCCGCCACGGGAAATACGTGTACGACTGGCTGAACCCCAGCTTTGCCAGCCGGTACATAATCTTCGGCCGCGTAAACGCCTCTGCTAAAAACAAGACCTCAGGATGTTCCTTCTTGATCTCCCCAATCGCCCACTCCCAGAACGGAAACGCCTTCGTGTGCGGATTATCCACGCGGAAAATCGTTACTCCCACGCCGATCCAGTAATCGAAGACGCTCTTCAGCTCCTTCCACATCCCCTCCCAGTCTTCGCTCTCGAAGTCGAAGGGATAGATGTCCTGGTACTTCTTCGGTGGATTCTCCGCATACTGAATCGTTCCATCCGGCCGCTTCTTGAACCAAGTCTCGTGGTCCTTTACATACGGATGGTCCGGCGCCGCCTGAAACGCAATATCCATCGCCACTTGCAGCCCAAGCCCGTCAGCCTTGCCAACGAACTTCTTGAAGTCTGCAACAGTACCAAGCTCGCCCAGAATCCCCTTGTGTCCTCCCTCGCTCGCCCCAATTGCCCACGGGCTCCCATGATCCCCATCCTGCGACTCCGGATTATTGTTCTTACCCTTTCTGAACTTCGTCCCGATCGGATGAATCGGTGGCATGTACACCACGTTGAAGCCCATCTCCGCTATATAAGGTAGGCGCTTCTCCGCATCCGCAAAGGTCCCATGCTCGCCCGCCTTCTCCGCCGTCGATCGCGGAAAGAACTCATACCACGAGCTGAATCGCGCCCGCACCGGATCGACAACAATCGGCAGCTCTACGCTATCCGTCGCAAACCTCTTGTCCGGATACCGCAGCACCAGCTCATGCAGCATCGGATCCGTCGCATGCGTTCTCGATTGCGTCGGCTCCTTTCCCTCGCCCAGCACCGCAGCCCGCTCCTTCAGCCACAAGGCATCTCCGCCCGTCGCCCGGGTCGCAGCCTCCGCCACCAGCTCCGCCCCAATCCGATAATCGAGGCTCGTATCGCTCTCCGCCTTGATCCGCTTCAGCAGGTCTCGGCGCCACGTCTCAAAGTGATCCACCCATCCCTGCACTTTGAACGTATACCGCCCCAGCTCTCCAACCCGGAACGCACCCTCCCATCGATCGTTGACCAGCGCCTTCATCGGGATCTCGATCCACTCCTTCGATCCCTCGCGTCGAGCCAGCACTGACGCCGCGATCGCATCATGCCCGTCCGTGAAAACATCGGCCTCAATCCGCACCTGGTCGCCAACCGTTCTCTTCGCCGGAAACCGTCCGCAATCCACCTGCGGCGTAATGCCCTCAATAATGACGCGACTGCGTCCACCCGATAGCTTCTTCATCGCCATATCAATTTCCAATTACATTCCAATCACAAACCCGGAACGTTTAATGCGGGGTGCCCCATCCAAGCTCTGCTTGGATGGGAAACAAGGACGCATTCCGCCTTGTCAAGCCCGCTTGGATCTCTCCTCGATAAGCCGCCCATACAACTCAATCGTCTGATGCGCAATCGCCGTCCAGCTGAAAATATCCTCGACACGTTTTCTGCCCGCATCCCCGAACCGCCTGCACTTCTCCGCATCTCCTAGTAGCACGTTGATCTTCGCCGCCAGATCCCTCGCAAACTCCTCCGGCTCTCGCGGAAAACTCGTCACCGGGTCCTGATCGAATGGCACCAGGTACCCCGTCTCGTCCTCGACAACCACCTCTTTGATGCCGCCGGTTGCACTCGCCACCACCGGAGCCCGGCATGCCATTGCCTCAAGATTGATAATCCCGAACGGCTCATACACCGATGGACAACAGAACACCCTGCAATTGCTGTAGAGCTGGATCGTCTCCTGCTTCGTCACCATCTTCTCGATCCACACAATTCGCGGATGATCCTTCCGCGCAGCCTCTACCTTCTCCCGCAGCTCTGTGGCAATCTCTGGCGTATCCGGCGCTCCCGCGCACAGCACGATCTGCGTCTCCTTCGGCAGATACCGGATCGCATCCACAAGGTGCGTCACTCCCTTCTGCCGCGTGATTCTTCCCACAAACAGCACATACGGAACCGCCGGATCAACACCATAGTCCGTCAGCGCATTCGTATCCGGAGTCTTCTGGTACTCCTTCAAATCGATCCCGTTATAGATGACGTGAATCCTGCCCGGATCCACACCCGGATACGCCCGCTCGATATCCGCCTTCGTTCCCTGCGAAACCGCGATTACCGCATCCGCGTCCAGAATTGCCGTCCGCTCCATCCACGAGCTCATCGCGTACCCGCTGCCCAGCTGCTCCGCCTTCCACGCCCGCAGCGGCTCCAGCGAGTGCGTCGTCAACACAAACGGAATTCCGTACAGCTTCTTCGCCAGGTAGCCCGCCATCGACACATACCACGTATGCGTATGCGCAATGTCGATCCCCTGCAGCGCCTTCACCTGCGTCAGGTTCAGGCTGAACGCCTCCAGCGCCCCCTTGAACTTGCCTTCAGTTCCATTCGAGATATCCGTCCACGGTTCCGCTCCGCGCACATGCAGCTTCCCCGCATCGGTTTGCTGCGGTCCCCAGCAGTGAACTTCCACCTCAATCTCCCGCGCCAGCTCCCGGCTCAGGTAGTCGACATGGACCCCCGCCCCCCCATACACCAGTGGCGGGTATTCGCGTGTGAAAAGTCCAACGCGCATCTTTTTCTTTTGACCTCCGGCCTCTCAGAAAAACCGGCCTTTTGCCTCGGAATGCCCTCTGGAGTCGCTCTCGGAATACACGGCATCGAGCCCGGATCCGCACAGGATCAACCTCGCCGTCCGATACCCAATCTTACTGCACCGGATGAGCTTAGTCGGCAGCCCCAGGCGACGCAAGCCAGCCCTCACTCGCATTCTCAACCGCCACCGGATAATTCCCGGGCCCGAAGAAGCCACTCATCCTCAGGTCGCTTCTCAAATCCGCAAGCATCGGATCAGAACCAAATCCAATACTCCACAACGATCCGTGCCGGAACGACTGCTCCAGCCACCTCTGCGCTTCCTCGTTCTCACCCATTCCCAAATGCGTAAGCGCAATCGGGTACGCAAAGTCGTAAGTACCCGTCAGTCCTGTCCGGGTCATACAGTCGATTGCCTGCCTCGCCGCCGAGTGTCGTCCCGCCTTCCCGTACGCGTAACCAAGTACGCCCAGTAGCGCGACATTGCGAGGAGAACTCGCCGTCATCCCTTCAAGCATCCCGATCTGGCTCTCCGCGCCCTTGAGCGCGATTCGGCACAGCGCCTCCACCGTGTCCAGCACAGCCCCGCTGTGGCCGCTTGCTCGAGCATCCCCCACCAGTCCGACAGCAGATTCGAACCCCCCACTCAGGTATTCGACCCAGCACAGCAGCTCCGCAATCGATGTGTTGAGCGGTCTCGCTCTCGCACCTTTCCGCAGAGTTTCCCGCGCCGGTCCAAGCTCCCGCCCCGCAATCGCCAGAAACGCTCGACCCACCGCGGCTTGAGAAGCGTTCTGCCCCATCCGGGCGACCTGGCTCAGAAGCCTCTCGGCTCCCTCCCAATCCCGTTCAACAAAGACCTTCATCATCGCCAACGCGCACAGAGCCTCAAACAACTCCGGATCGATCTCCAGCGCGCGCCTCAAGGCTGCTCCGGCCGCGTGAAATGCGCCCGCTGGATGCAAGTTCCCAAGAACAGCTTGCGCAATCAGAGCCTGCGAAAGTCCGGCATATGCCACAGGATTCGACGGATCCAAATCCGTCGCCCTCCTGTACAAGCCCGCAATCGTGCTCAGATTCGATGTAGACAGAGCCTCCCAGAGCCTCCGCGCGCCCTCCACCAGTTCCGCCGCTTCCTGCTGAGGCGTGGTCGATCTCCGTCCCTCATCCAGCGCTGCTCCATGGCTCCGTTTGCTTTCCGATGCAGAATTGGAAGCCGCACGCCTTTGCAGCAGGCCTTCCGGAACCGATCCGTTCCGCTTCCTCAGCCAGCGATCCAGTTCATCCGCATAGGCATAGACCGAACTCGCATCCCCGCCAAGATGATGCACAGGCAATCCATACCCTGCATGCCACCGCTGCACGGTCCGAGAACTGCGCCCGAGATATTGCGCAATCAACTTCCAGGTATCCAGACGAGTGTCTATGAATCCCGGCGAGCCCTTTTCCAACCCCACGTCACCGCCTCTTAGGGCAGGTCAACTAGTCCCTTGAGTATCCCGTCCCTGCTCAACCCCTGCAGTGAACGGCTCTACTTGACCATAAGATGTGAACTGGTTACCTATTCTCCGAACCTGTGTCCCTCAAGGTTAGTGAGCACCAACACACCTGTCTGTGACGAGTAAACAGCCAAACACGCCCCGGGATAGCATGCCCAAGTTAAAAGCATCCTCATCTTGAGACACTCAGGTCACCGTTTGTCGCTCATTGGCGCTCATCGCCGCCTAATGGCTAACCAGCAAGGTTAAGTACCGGGTTAACATAACTTCGATCAATCAAAGCTCCCTCGGCACATCGGCTCTTCAGCTGCTGATTACCAGAGTCAGACGCCTTGGGGAATATCTGCGGCTTAGTGGACACAAGCTCTGCTAAGTCACCTTGGCGAAGCCTTACTCTCTCTCTCGAAAACCTCTCCAATGTCTTCACTGGCGCAACCCGTTCCCAACCTCATCTGCACTCCACCACTTGTCAGCGAACCCGCGTCAGAGTCCCTCCGCTGGTTCGCTCTCTACACCATGCCCCAAAGCGAAAACTCCATCCGCCGCCTCCTCGACATCCGGCAAATCGAGTCCTTCTTCCCAACCTACGAAATTCAGAAAGTCTGGAAAAATCGCCAGCGGGTCAAGATTCAACGTCCCCTCTTTCCCTCCTATCTCTTCGTCCGCATCGGCAACCACCAGCGCAGCATCGTTCTCAGCTCCCCCGGCGCGCTGCGCATCATCGGCAACACCCGTACACCGCTTCCCATACCCGATCAAGAAATCGAATTTCTCCAAACCCAGTCCAGCAGTCGAAAAGTTGAGCCCTGGCTCGATATGGTCATCGGCAAGCGCGTTCGCATCCGCTCCGGACCCATGGAAGGTCTTGAAGGAACCCTCGTCGAGAAAAGAAATACCTTCCGCTTCGTGCTCACCGTCGCCATGATCAACCAGCACGCCGCCATCGAAATCGCTCCCGAGGAACTCGAACTCGTTCGCAACTGAAACTCACAACCTCCTTCCTATCC
>DATJEO010000266.1:0-2537 GCA_035496515.1 Occallatibacter sp. | reverse complement strand
CGATCGCGTCATCGCGGTGCACCTGAGGGGAACCTGGACACAGAAGGGAGCTCCGCGTCACCTTTTGGAAGTGATCGGGCAATCGTTTGCGATTGCCCAGGACACGATGTCGAGCATTTGGCGGAGCGGTGCTGACCTGGTCATCGAACCCGATGTGGCGGGATACGCCTATGACGACTTCAAACGCGCCGACGACCTGATCCGAGTGGGTGAAGCTGCTATGCGGGCCGCGCTGCCTGAGGTGCGGAAATGGATCCAGATTGCACCTCAGCCCGAAGTTGAGATGCCCCCAGCCCCGCCCGCAGTGCGCAGCGCACCAATGCCCGCCGACTAGACCCAGTATCGCCCAGCTACGCTTGAAGGGCTTGGGCTTCGTGCTGGATTCGTTTCCATGCCTTCTCAACATGGCTCGCTTGGGTTGTGGTCTGTCCCACGCAAAACCGCAAGGTAAGCCTGCCGTTGAGCTTAGTGTGCGTCAGCAAGAGATCCCCACTCTGATTCAAGCGATCCATGATGGCCTGATTGGCCGCGTCCCCGGCTGTATTACGGAAACAAACCAGATTGAGCGGTGCAGGTGCGGCCAACTCGAAAGTCGGATCCTGTTTCACCCATCCGGCGAACTCTTGTGCGAGGCGGACATGCTCGCGAACGTGATGTTGCAAGCCCTCCACCCCATAATGCCGGATCACAAACCACAGCTTCAATGATCGGAATCGGCGACCCAGTTGAATGTGCCAGTCGCGATAATCTATGACGGCTCCAGATTCCGTAGCCTGATTTCGCAAATACTCCGGCAGAATGCTGAGTGTCTGAATCAACGCCTTCCTGTCGGCTACCCAGAAGCAGCTGCAATCGAAATTGGTAAACATCCACTTATGCGGGTTGAAGTTGTAGCTGTCGGCGAAGTCCACCCCGTTCTGAAGGTGCCGAAACTCCGGACAGAGCATCGCTGTTCCGGCCATCGCGGCGTCTACATGCAGCCAGAGATTGTGCTTACGACATACCTCGCCAATCGGGACTAGCGGGTCCATGGCATTGGACGACGTGGTTCCAACAGTGGCACATACGAAGAAAGGAGTGAGTCCGGCCTCCCGATCAGCCTCGATCTGCCGGGCCAAGGCATCCGGCTTCATCGCGAAGCTCTTATCCACCTCGATAGCGCGCAGATTGTCTACGCCGATGCCCGCAATCATCGCCGCTTTCTGAAGTGATGAATGCGTTTGTGTAGAGATGTACGCCACCAGCTTTCCATCGCATCCCTTGTTGTTGGTGACGTAGTTCGTCGCCCGCTCGCGTCCCGCGAGCAGCGCGCACAAAGCAGCGCTCGAGGCCGTATCTTGAATGACTCCCCCGCCGCTGGCCGAAGAACGGAATTTCTGCGGGAGGCCGAGCATGCCCACTAGCCAATCCATGACATGCGTCTCCAATTCCGTGCACGCAGGGCTCGTCGACCAGAGCATGCCCTGGACTCCCAGCCCGGACGACAGCAGATCTCCCAGAATTCCCGGCCCGGAAGCATTACAGGGGAAATATCCGAACCAGTTCGGCGATTGCCAATGCGTGACGCCCGGAAGGATCACGCGGTCCATATCTTTGAGCAATACTTCAAAGCGTTCGCCTTGAGCCGGAGGGTTCTCTGGCAGCATGGTGCGAATTTCGCCGGGCTTCACCCGCGACATCACCGGAAGAGATTCAACTCGATCTTGGTAATCCGCGATCCAGTCGACCACCGCGTGGCCATAGCGGCGGAATTCCTCGGGCGTCATGTGGAACGATTTTTGCTGAGACACGTCGACCTCAATACCAGTTTCCTTCATCACTCACTTCCTGATTGAACTTTTCCTGGCTTGCAACCCTACTTCAATCTTCCAAAGTAAATGCGAGTCGTGTACTCGAACACAACACGCCCCGCCCAAGAGTTCTCGTCGAAGATGCGGCGTAATTCGCGCAACATGGGCGCATGCTTGAGATGCCCCGGCGCCGGCGCATACGAGGACGAAAGCAGTCGGCCCTCCAGCCCTGCGTAATCGAATTCCTGCCGCATCGCGAAGCTCCGTTCCGTATACGGAGCTGGATCAAAAAATTCGTTCACTGCATCCGTGGTGCGCTCGTGGCGCACCTCCACATAGTCGGTTGCATGAGTCAGGAGCAATTGTTCATAGGCGCGCAGAAAAGGGGTGCGGTCGATTAGTCGCTCATTCCACAGCAGCACCAGCCATCCGCGCGGTTTGAGAATTCTGACGAACTCCCGCCGGGCGGCGCCCCGCTCGAACCAGTGTGCGGCCTGAGCCGCTGTGACGAAATCCACGCTGGCGTCTGGGAGCGTCGTAGCTTCAGCTTTTCCGGCTGTACTGATCAGGTTCGGAAAAGCTGATAGCACTCGTTCTCCTGCCCCCCGCATCTCCTGGTTGGGTTCGACAGCAAAGACCCGATTGCCATTTTCCAGAAGCCTGCGTGTCCAGATGCCGGTGCCCGAAGCGACATCTGCAATGACATGTCCCGGAGTCAGGCCGCACTCCACTTGCAGCGCCCGCAAG
>DATJEO010000265.1:0-3468 GCA_035496515.1 Occallatibacter sp. | reverse complement strand
TTCGATACCAGCCGATCGGAACTGGACAAATGACTAGCCCTGGTTCGGGACCGGGATCCGCGGGGTTGCCCCAGCCTAATCCCAGACCCAGCGAGCACCGCCCCATTCCATTTCCCACACTTCCCAATGTCCCCAGCATCGGATCTCAACCACTATTTCGGCCTCCGTGCGAGTATTCCGGCTGACTCTTTTTAGCGCAGCCTCTGCCCGGAACCAGTCTTCTTGATCCGATCCAACGGGACAGCCCCTGTCCAGCCACAATTGATACGCAACGGCGGCGATTTCGCTTTCCGTTGGGACCAAGGCTGCGGTGGTTTCTACGGCTTCGCTCGCTGTGCTACAGACAGACATCATCTTTGCAACGTCGATTCGCTTGGGTTCCGGCGAATCTTGGAGCGCTGTTGCGTCCGAACCGATTCTCCTTCCTTGCATTGGCATAGTTCACTTCTTTCGAAGCCCTGTGATTGCGCAACCCTCCGCGATAAGGCCACCATCGGCGAATCTGCTCTCCAGAGACTCCCGATCCTGCGGCACGCAACGTCGCAACAGACGGTAGTCACAGACCTGCGCGGGCGCATTGTTTTGCGTTTGCATTTCCCTCCTCGCGCAATGCGGCTATCCGGTTCTGCAGCGTCCGTAGGCTGATTCCCAACATCTCGGCTGCGCGTTTGCGGTTGCCGCGCACGTGCTCAAGGGTGAGTTTGATGTAGGCCTCCTCCAGCTTCATGAGCGACTGACCGGGTTTGAGGATGATCGATCCGTCATCTCCGAGCGACGGACGGGCATATGGACCGGGGCTCAAACCGAAGACATCGGTAGAGAGGTGTGTCAGCCGGATCAGACCCTCGCCGGCCATGATGGCGGCCCGCTCCAGGACATTCCGTAACTCCCGCACGTTGCCCGGCCAATCGTACCGATGAAAGACATCCAGCACTTCTTCACCGATCCCGGTGACGCGCGTGCCGTATTTCTTGTTCAGATTCTGCAACATGACCTCAGCGATCGGCGGGATGTCTTCTTTATGTTCACGCAGCGGAGGAATTACGATCTGAAATACACTCAAGCGGTAGTAGAGCTCTTCGCGCAAATGCGTTCCGATTTCCTGGCTGGTCGCCGCAAGCACCCGGGCGTCCACGGGGATCTCATGCTTTCCGCCAATTCGTCGTACTCGCAAGTCCTCGAGAACGCGCAGCAGCTTTGGTTGTGTGGACTGCGGCATCTCGCCGATCTCGTCGAGCAGCAGAGTGCCCCCGTGAGCCTGCTCAAAGCAACCGGCCGAACGCTCCATGGCTCCCGTGAATGCGCCTTTCTCGTGCCCGAACAATTCGCTCTCAATCAGGGTCTCCGGCAAGGCGGCTGCGTTGATCGCGACGAAAGGTCCATCGCCGCGGGAACTGCACCTATGGATTTCCCGGGCAACCAGCTCTTTTCCGGTGCCACTCTGTCCACAGATCAATACGGGCGCTGCAGTAGGCGCTACCTGCCTGACGAGCGAGAAGATCTGCTGCATCGCCCGGGAGGTTCCCACCAGGTCTCCGAGCACACCGCGAAGCCTCAGGTCGCGCTTGAACTCATCGGTTTTCTGCAAACTCCGTCTATAGTCAACCGCACGTTCCAGCAAGGTCTTGAAGGCGCGCGGCTCCACCGGCTTTTCCAGGTACCAGAACGCCTTGAGCTCATGAACGGCGGACAGAGCCTTATCCATCGTCCCAAAGCCCGTGAGCGCGATCGTGGGAGTGGGGTCGCCGCGTTCCTTCAAGTGCCGCAGCAGTTCGAAGCCGTCCATGCGCGGCATAACCAGATCGGAGACGATGACGTCTGCGTTGAAGACGGCGAGCCGTTGCAGCGCTTCCTGCCCGTCGGCCGCGACCTGCGTGTCATAGGCACTTTCGGAAAGTATGGCAGCCAAGGCGGTACGCTGGCGCTCGTCATCATCGACGATGAGAATCCGGCCGGGCACCAAGCGCATGCGGGCGACGGTATGTCCTGTACGGGTGGCCTCTTCCGAGTCAAGTGTTGGCGCGAGCATATCAAAGCCTCCCAGGTTCGGTGTTTCCGGCCCACGTGCCTCGGGGATGGGATCGACTTCTCTCGCGGGCCGCTACTGACCTCCTCAGCGGGCTGCGCTATTTCGAATTTAAGTCTTCGGTATTAGTTTGCGGAACTGGGCAAATCTCCAGTCCTCGGCCCGGAAAGCAGGATGCTCGGGATTGCCTCTGCTCAGTGGCGATCAGGATCCGCTGATGCCGTGTTCCAGAGCGTATTTCGTCAATTCAGCAGTGCTGCGGATACCCAATCTCCGCATCACGTTCCCCTTGTGGAAGGCCACAGTTTTGCCCGTGATGTTGAGAATCGCCGCGATTTCCTTGACGGGATGTCCTTCCGCCACCAGTTGAACCACCTCCCGCTGACGAACGGTCAGTTCGCCGGATGCCTCTCCAGCCCCAGGCGGCCATCCCGGCAATTGTCCAAGATCTTTCCTGATTAAGGGGGTGATGTAGGGGCGCCCGGTCAGCACTTGGTTGATAGCCTTCAGCAACTCCACAGAAGCGCACCGTTTCAAGACATAACCGGATGCTCCCGCGCGAAAGGCACCGGCGACGTAAGTAGCGTCCGCGTGCATCGTGACAAAGATCACCTTGGCGTCCGGCGCGGCAGCGCGTAACCTGCGGGCGGCCTCCACGCCATTCAGCAGGGGCATGGAGATATCGAGCAGGATGATGTCGGGCTGCAGTTGTTTCGCCGTCACCAGCAGGGACCGCCCGTCTTCCACCGCTCCCACGACTTCACACTCGGGTTCCAGAATCTTTCGCAGCCCTTCCAGGACCAGTGTATGGTCATCAGCAAGCAGGACGCGCGGCCTCTTCATGGATCCATCCTCTTTGTCAGGGGTACTCGAACCTCGATCTGTGTTCCGTGCCCTGGTTCCGAAAGGATCGATACGGTCCCATCCACGAGCCGCACACGTTCCCGAATACCGACGATGCCAAGGCCCCTTTGATCCGCCACCTGCCCGGGATCGAACCCCGTTCCGTCGTCGGTGATCGATAAGAAGATGTCGCCTTCTCTCTTATTAATAGCCACCACCGCCGCCCTAGCGCTGGAATGCTTCGCAACGTTGTTCAGGCATTCTTGCGCGACCCTATAGAGGCATAACGCGACCTCCATGGGAATGGATTCCGGCACGCTACGGTGCGTAAAGTTGACCTGTATCCGGTGCAGTTTCGCGAAGGCGGAACAGTGCGACTCAAGCGCCGCCACCACGCCGAAATGCTCCAGGGCAGAAGGATGGAGCCGGTGAGCCGCGTTGCGAAGGTCATCCGAGAGTTGATTCACCCGCTCGCAAAGCGATCGGAGCTGTTTGCGGAGGAGCCGGACGGAGCCGGGCGGCGTCTGCTCCAACGTGGACACCTCGTTTGCCAGCATGGCCATTCTCTGATTCAAATCGTCGTGGAGTTCGCGAGCCAC
>DATJEO010000264.1:0-7557 GCA_035496515.1 Occallatibacter sp. | reverse complement strand
GGGGCACCGTCTCTTGCGAGGTTAGGCCGCGGCAGTTCTGGTCATGCTCTGGCGGTGTTTTCGGCGATAGTTGCGCTGGAAGGCGGAGCGGCGGGCGGCGACTACGTCGTCCTGGTAGACGCGGCTGATGAGGTTGCGCAGGCCGGCTTCGAGTTCGGCGACACTCATATTCGCGGGTTGGAAGTTTACGTCGAAGAGGGTGCAGAGGTCCCAGGCTTCATCGCGGAGGATCCGGCCTTCCTGCTTAAGGCGCGCGTAGAGCGGCGTGGCGGGAAAGGCGGTCTGGACGGTGATCTGGATGTCGTAGAGGCCGGATTGCTGGACGAAGTTCCATGTTTCTTCAAAGGATTCGGTGCCGGTCGTGTCGAGGCCCAGAACGAAGCAGCCGTTGACGCGGACGCCACGATCCTGGATTTTGCGGATGGCTGCGAGGTAGTGGTCGACCTTGCGGGCTTTCCAGTTGGAGCGCTGCTCGACGCCGTTGACGGCGGAGAAGGTTGTACTTTCGAAGCCGATGAGGACTTCGGCGCAGCCGGCTTCGTGAAGGAGATCGAGGAGTTCGTCGTCGTCGGCGATGGAGAGATCCGACTCGGTGAACCAGTGGATTTCTTCTTTGGCGATGGCACGGAGGAGTTGTTTGGAGTGGGTTTTGTTGACGAAGGAATTGTCGTCGGCGAACTCGATGAAGGGGCGTTTCCAGATTTGCTTGATGGCGTGGATCTCGTCGATGACGCGGTCGACGGGCTTGATCTTGTAATTGGGGGAGATGCGCATGGAAGCGGCACAGAACTCGCAGCGGAAGGGGCATCCGCGTTGAGTTTGCACGGTGAGGCGGTTGTAACGGCTGATGTCGAGGAGATCGAAGCGGGGCATTGGGGAATTGCCGAAGTCGAAGCTATGGCCGCGCGCGTCGTAGATGGGTTTGAGGGCTCCAACTTTGAGGTCGGCGATCACGGTGGGCCAGAGTGGTTCGCCTTCACCGACGACGACGGCATCGGCGTGGCGGAGGGCTTCAAGGGGGAGGGCGCTGACGTGGAGTCCGCCGAGGATGACGCGGGTGCCGAGGGCGCGATAGCGGTCGGCGAGGGCGTATGCTTCGAAGATCTGGGCGGAGAAGCTGGAGATGGCGACAGCGTCGAACTCTTCGGGAACTCCGTTGACCTGCGCGAGATCTGCAACCTCAAGGTAGCGGATCTCGACATCAGGCGGAGTTAGTCCGGCGAGGGTGAGGAGGCCGAGGCTGGGGAGTGATGCGATTACCTGGCTACGCTCGACGAAGCCGGGAAGCGTGAGGCCAAGCGCCAGGAGTTCTGCATTGCGGACGCGGACTCCGCTCATTGCGATCAGACCGAGTTTCATCGAGGCCAACCTCCAATCAGGATTGCGAGAAGGCCCGTCGTGACGGAGAGGACGGGGATGGGAAAGAGGTGCCGCAGGGGCTTGCGCCATGCGGAGAGAAAGCAGCAGAGCGGCATCGTCGCGGCGCCGACGATGAGGGCCCATGAGGCAGTGGAGAGAGCGTTGGGGCTTAGAGGGAGTTGCGAGGCGGTGGCGGCGAAGATAAGGTTCAGGAATCCGAGGCCGAAGAAGGCGATGTGACCGAGTCGAGAGAGGCGTCGGCGGTAGGAGCGGTAGCCGCCCATCCAGTCTTCGCGATGGAAGAAGAGGCCGAGAACTGCGCCTGACAACACGCCGGCGAGCATGCCGAGCCATCCGGTGATTAGGTTGAGGGTTGCGGGGTGCGGAGTCATGCGCGTGTCCAGTCAAGAGCTGAGTTCATCGTTTCCCACCCATTGCGCGGTGATGCTGCGCAATGGATGGGGCGCCCAGCGGGTTTCGGCCCGGTTGGGCTGCTCTCCAAGATCCCCAAGTGCGAGGGACCTGGGGCACTCGGCAAGGTTGGGTAGTTATCCCCGGTGCCCAAATGCGAGGGACCGGCACCCACGGTCATGAGCGAGGCGCCGTAGGCTTTCAGGCCGTTGATGAAGGCGGAGCGGAGGAATGTGTACCAGTCGGATTTTGAGGAGGTCGGATTTGTTGTGGAGTACGCCATCGAATTGCACCTCCCTTTCATTCGCTGTTTTCTTTCTGGGGAAGAGCGAATGATGGGAGATTAGCTAGAAACGAAGGCGGAAAATGGGCTTCCGGTACAGTTTCGGAGGTGTCACAAGGAAAGGGAGGTCAGGGCCGGAAGGGGCCGGGTTTGGGGCGGATTAAGAAAAGCGGGCGAGTTCATCTCGCGCGGAGTCGGCGAGGAAGGGGAAGACGCAGATGCGAGGGCCGGAGGGGAGCTTGCCGGAGGAGGCGGTGCAGGCGTCGCAGATGATGGCGGCGGTCTGGTCGAGTCCGCGGACCCAGCGGGGGCGAGTGACGTTGCGGAGGACAAGGCGTTCGCTTTCGACTCCGGCGGCTTCGAGGACGGTGCGGGCTATCTCGATAAAGTCGGGCCAGCGGGAGGCGACGCCGATGAGGCCGCCGTGGAGAGAGGAGAGCCAGGTGTCGAGCCAGGCGCGGGCGGAGCGGATCTGGAGGGTGATGAGTTCGATTCCGGCGGGGAGCAGAGTGCGGACGGTGTTGGCCTGACTGGGACGGCAGAGTGGAACTGCGGCGAGGGTGGCGTCAGGTTTGGCGCAATCTTCGAATGAGATGCCAGCGACCGGGAACGCAGAGAGCTGGCGAATTTCGGTTAGGAGGATTTCACGGACTTCGGTGTCGGGTTCGATGAGTAGAAAGTGATCGGGCGGCGGTGATGCGAGCCATTGCGCGACGCGGCGACGAACGTCGGCAGCGGGCATGTTCAGTTCGCGAACGGCGCGGAAGAATCCGGCGATGTGTTGGTCAAGAATCTGCTCAGGGCTGGAGGGCGGCGTGGCGTTGTTCTTGATATAAACGCCGCTGCCATGCCGAAATTCGGTCCAGCCATCGCGCGCGAGCTGGCGGTATCCGGCGCTGATGGTGTTGGGATGAATGCTGAAGCGTCGGGCGAGTTCGCGGGTGCTGGGGAGGCGGTCGCCGGGGCGGAGATCTCCTGCGAGGATGGCAAGAACCACCTGCGTGACAAGCTGGCGGTAGATCGGCACTTCGCTGGCAGAGGAGAACCAGAATCGCACGGAGTTATTGTTGCAGGGAACGATGAGGCAGGGATCAGGGATTAGGGATTGGGGAGTGACAGACTAGGGACACAGGGAAAGGTACTAGTGATCGGAACTGCCGGCAGGGATTATTCGTTTCGGAGGGCTTGCATCGGGTTCACGGATGCGGCGCGGCGGGCGGGGATATAGCTGGCGGCCAAGGCGACCAGGACTAGCACGAGGGTGGCGGCGGCGTAGGTAATGGGGTCTGTGGCTTTGATGCCGTAGACGTAGTCGGCCATGATGCGGCTGAGGGAAAGGGCGGCTGCAAGCCCGGTGACGACGCCTATGAGAGTGACTCCCAGGCCTTCGCGCAGAATCTGACGAAGGAGAGTGAGGCGATCGGCGCCGAGGGCCATGCGGATTGCGAGTTCATGGGTGCGGCGGCTGACTGTGTAGGACATGACTCCGAAGATGCCAACTGCGGAGAGAAGCAGAGCGAGGGTCGCGAAGATCCACACGAGGGTCATTGGGAATCGCAGCGTACCGTAGGTGCGAGCGATTTGTTCCGTCAAAAGCATTGGATCGTTGACAGGCTGTTCATTGTCGATGGCAAGAACAGCTTCGCGGACAGAAGGCACAACGGAGAGAGGAGCGACAGCGGTTCGGACGTTGAGGAAGGCGAAGGGGATGGGGTGCTGTTCGAAAGGGACATAGATGTCGGAGCGAGGTTCCCACAGATCGTATCCTCGGCGGTCTTTGACGATGCCTACGATTTCCAGAGAATGATTGACGCCCTCGTTTTTGCCTGAGTAGACCTTGGCCAGTACAGAAAGATGGCGGCCGATGGGATTGGTATTCGGCCAATATCGGTGCGCGGTCGTTTCACTGATCAAGGCGACCGGAGTGGCTCCGTCACCATCGCTTGCGGCGAGCTGCCGGCCAGCAACGAGGGCTATTCCCATGGCGGCAAAATCGCCAGCAGAGACGACATTCAGGCCAGCGGTGGGTTCCTGGCCGGGGATCATTGCCGGCTGGCCCTCGGGCTGGAAGAAGACGCGGGAACCGGGTTGTTCGATTCCGGCGGCGATGACGCCGGGAAGTCCTTTTACACGCTGCAGGAGCTGGCGAAAGAACTGTGTCTGGTTGGCAGGAGCGGAGTATTTGTAATGGGGCAGATCGATCTCCATCGTGACGACGTTTGTGGGATCGATGCCGAGGTCGACCTGCATCAGGCCGAGGAAGGTTCGAACGAGAAGACCAGCGCCGGTAAGGAGGACGAGGGCGAGTGCGATTTCGGAGATGACAAGGCCGTTCCGAAGCCGACGTCGGCCCGATTCGGATGCGGAGTTGGCGCCCGTCTCCCGTAACGATTCATTGAGGTCAGTGCGGGAAGCTATAAGCGCGGGAGCGAGGCCAAAGATGATTCCTGTGAGGAGCGTCAGCGCGAGGGAGAAGAGGAGAACACGCCAGTCGAGGTCGATGACGCTTGCGTTGGGAACGCTGAACTGGCGGTAGTGCGTCATTTCGTAGGTGAGGATGCGATCGCCCATATAGGCGAGAAGAAGACCGAGAGTGCCTCCGACTGCGGCGAGAACTACGCTCTCGGTGAGCAACTGAGTGACGATACGGCTGCGAGAGGCGCCGATAGCTGCCCGGATGGCAATCTCACGTTTACGTACGGTCGCACGGGCGAGCAGAAGGTTCGCGACGTTACCGCAGGCGATAAGTAGCACGAAGAGGACGGCGCCAGACATGATAAGTAGCGGCTGGCCGATGTGGCGGTAATAGGCAGCGTGCAGCGGTTCGACTTTGAAGCCCCAGCCTTTGTTGGCGTCGGGATGTTCAACGGCCAGGTTTGCGGCAAGCGTATCCATGGCAGCCTGCGCCTGCTTGACAGTGACGCCGGGCTGAAGGCGAGCCTGCGTTTCGAGGTCACGCGATGTGGCGCGGCCTTTCTCGCTTAGTTCGTCGGGAGTCAGAGCGAGAGGAACGAAGATCCCCATCTCCTGGTCCCACGTGAAACGAAAGCGAGCAGGCATGACACCGATGATGGTGTAGGGCTTCTCGTCGAGACGGATAGTTTTTCCCAGGATGGCAGGATCGGCGCCGTATCGAGTCTGCCAGAGTTTATGGCCGAGGATGGCGACCTGATCGTGGCCGAGTTGAGTTTCTTCGGCGTTGAAGAAGCGGCCCATCAATGGTTGAACGCCGAAGAGCGGAAGCATATCCAGGGAGGCTCTGATGCTATCGACGCTTTCGGGGTGATTGCCTTCCGTGATGTTGAAGCCCGCCCAGCGGTAGTACGCGACTTGCTGGAATATGTTTTTCTGGCTGGCGATATCGAGTATGTTTGGGCCGGAGACGCCGGTCTGGACATAACCCTGGCCCTTTTGGTTCCTCCATTGACCCAAGCCTACGAGTTGTTCGGGGTTGGGGTACGGCAGGGGACGAAGAATGATGGCGCTTACCAGGCTGAAGATTGCGGCGTTCGCACCGATGCCAAGCGCGAGAGTAAGAGTCGCGGTCAGGGTGAAACCGGGACTCTTGAGAAGCGCACGGAACGCGTAGCGTACGTCGGCAAAGAGGCGTTCGATCCTGGCCCAGCCCCAGGCTTCGTGAGTCTGTTCGCGGATAAGAGTGGTGTTGCCTATGGCGCGGTGAGCGGCGTATCGGGCATCTTCGGGAGAAAGGCCATGATCGCGCTGTTCTTCTTCCTCAAGGTCGAGATCGGATTGGAGTTCGCGTTCGAGATCGGCGTTGCGCTTTCGAAGCTGCCACCATTTCATCTCAGCTCTCCTCAGCTGCCGGCCACATGACACGAGCAACGGCTTCGGCCATTTGCTTCCACTGGGACTCTTCGACAAGGAGCTGTTTTCGTCCCTTCTCGGTGAGGCGGTAGTACTTAAATTCGCGATTGCGATCGGGAGCTGTTTCCCATTTGGCGGAGACCCAACCTCTCCGCTCGAGGCGATGAAGAGCGGGGTAAAGGGAGCCGTGCTGCAACTGGAGGAAGTCGTTTGTGGTGCGCTGGATGTGTTTCCCTATCTGGTGGCCGTGGGCGGCGCCGTAGAGCAGCGTGCGAAGGATGAGCATGTCGAGCGTGCCTTGCAGAATGCCGGCGCTTTGGCGCGTGTTGGTCATAGAAGACGTTCGACCCTCGAGGCGAAGTTGAGGGTAGACATGCGACTATCGCGTGTCAAGCGTGATGTGACGAAGGGGTGTTTCGAGGCAGGAGCTTCAGATGCTTTTCAGGTTGCAATGTCATGTTCAAGTGCATCGAGGTGAAGGGTGTGCTTGTAACGAGATGGATGCTGGCTGGGGTTTTGCTGGCGGCTAGCGGAGGAGTCTGGGCTCAAGGCAGGTTGACAGACGGAATGCAAGCTGGCGCTGAGATGGCTGAGCAGGCGGGAAGTATGCGCCAATCGCAGGGCGGCTCGCATGGAACCGCGGTGCTGGCGTACTGGTACGGGGCAAACTACCACACGCCGTTTGTAGTGGATGAGACGACAGGGAAGACAGCGGACATTGCGCGGAATTCGGTGGAGTTCATGCATTCAGCTCAGTGGGGCTGTTGAGCAACTTTACGGATGTGACGGTGAGCCAGTCGAGCATGGCGGAGCCGGCGGCGAGCGGAGGGACGGGAGCGACGGAGATCTACGCGATTCTGCGGCCGGGGGTGAGTCTGAATGCGGCAACCAGGTCGAGTGCATTCAGAGCGGGGCCGATGCGGGATGTGGTGTTTGAGACCGGAGCGAATCTGGAGACAAAGAATTCGTCTTATGCGCCGGCGGAGCGGACGCTGTATATCGGGCCGAAGGTGGTGTTTGCGGTGCCGCGCGGATTCGTGAATGTCGGGCTGCACTACCGGAAGGAATGGAACCACGAGGGCGTACTGGGTAAGGCGGAAAACTACGATGCAAATCTCAATGTAGAGCCGGCGTGGCTGCTTCCGTTCGCGGTGGGAAAGGCGCATCTTGCGTACTCGGGATTTGCGGAATACAACACCGCCAAAGGGCGGGATTCATTCGGAACGGAGACTAAGCCAGAGTTCTTGTTGCGGAGTAGCATCAGTGTCGATGTAGGATCGCTGATGCTTGGCCGCTCGCAGATGATGGAAGTGAGCGGGGGATTCTGGTACTGGCATAACGAGTATGGGAAACCCGCGAGCGATCCGGGAGCTACGCAGATGACACCGATCGCAGGGCTCATGTTTCATCTGGATGGTGGGCGATCGAATCGCCGGTGAGGAACGAGGATGGGCGAGGCATTTCAATCCGCGTTGACCGTGCTGCTTGTCGAGGATGACAAGGAACTGGCGGGATTCGTGAGGCAGGGACTTGAGGAAGAGAACTGCATCGTGACTGCGGTGCATGATGGCGGGTCGGGGCTGCGGCAGGCGGAGATTCACGCTTTCGACATCATCGTCATGGACGTGATGATGCCCGTTCTGAATGGATTTGAGGTAACCAAGCGATTGCGCATG
>DATJEO010000263.1:0-10791 GCA_035496515.1 Occallatibacter sp. | reverse complement strand
AGCATCCACTGAAAGACGCCGGTTCCCTTGCCGCGCGATGAGGCGGAGAGACATTCGGCGAGATAGAGCGGGACGACGATGCCGATGAGTCCGCCGCTCATGCCCTGAAGGAGTCGCCCGAAGAAGAGAGGGGCGTATCCGTGGGAGAGCGCGATGACGGGGATGCTGAGGATGAAGGCCGCGCCGCTGAGGATCATGAGCGGCTTGCGTCCCATCCAGTCTGCGAGGAGTCCAGCAAAGAGCGTTGAGAAGACAGAGCCAAGGAGGACGGCGGCAACGATGATGGAGAGTTGCGAAGGGTCGAGTTTGGAGGTGGCCTCGAGATAAGGGAGCGCGCCGCCGATAATTCCGACGTCGATGCCGTAAAGGAGGCCGCCGAGTCCGGCGACCACCTGAAGGATGAGGTTGTAACGACGGCGAGTCTGGTCGGTGTAGCCGGGTAAAGATTCGGAGAAAGAGCTCATCGGATTATGGACCAGATTGCAACGTTCAACACGATCATCAAAACAGCGGAGACGGGGAAGATGAGGAGCGCTTTCTTGAGGCGGCGCGGATCATTGCCGGCAATCGAACCGATGATGCGTGAACTGACCGCGAGGCCGACCCATCCGCAGGTGATGACGAAGCCAAGGGCGGTTCCAGTCATCTGCGGGAAGGCCTGGCCGGTGATGGCAAGGGTGGTGGGAAAGACGGGGGCCATGGAGAGTCCCGCGATGAAGACCAGCGCGAAAGCCATGCTGGGCTTGTTGGTTTGGAGCATGAGGAAGGTGGTGATGGCCATAGCGATGGATGCGCCCAGGGTGACCTCGATGGCGGGGGCGTGGGCGAGAACAGGCGAGATGGCAACGCGACCGATGAGGAGGCCGAGGGCGAATCCGAGAGAGAGAATGTTCAGCGCGCGCGACTCGGGGATGCCCTGCGCGATGAGATGACGCGGCAGCCAGTTCCAGACCCCGACTTCACAGGTGATGTAGAGGAAGAGGAAGAGGCCGAGCATGAAGATGACGGGACGGCCAAGGATGGGTCCGACCTGCGCGAGGAGGAATTGCGCGTTGCCGGTCGGCGCGGGCATCTTGGCGAAGGCCTGCACGGCGAGGGCGACGACGGTGAGTCCCGCGATGGTGTAGCAGAGGCGGACCCAGTTTTTCTTAAATACGTTGGCGGCGATGAAGGGCGTAGCCAGGCCGCCGAGTCCGAAGAACAGATTGACGAGGTTGAGAACGATGGCGCTCTGCGATCCGCTGACGCCATTGGCGAGAGCGTTGGCTCCGGTGACGACGATGCCGCCGCCCATTCCGAGGAGGAAAAGGAGTAGAAGGATGTTGCCATAGCCCTTTGCGCGGGGAAGGAGGAAGAGCGCGGCGGCGATCGATCCGAGTCCGAGGATGAGGCCTACTTTGTCGCCCTGGGTGTCGAGCAGGGGGCCGACGCCGAGCGAGGCAATGATGAGGCCAAGCGCCTGCACGGTGGCGATGGTGCCGTTCTGCGTGGGCGTGAGCTTGAAGCGCTCGGAAAGCTCAGGCAGGATGGTGCCGAGCATGGCGGCGATCATTCCGTAGACGAAGATGGCGAGGATAGCGGCGAAAATGAGCACGGAACCGGGGTCCTTTCAAGTTCGTAGGAAAGGATACGGCATGAGGGGCGGGAAGTCCGTCACAAATTGGAGGTTGGGTGTTAACCAAGTTGTATAGTGGTCCGTCTACTGAGTGCGGCTCACACTTCCCCCTGAAAACTAAACGCACGGCTCACATGATGGAGTTTCTGTATGACGGATCTGTGGAGTGACATCAAGCACGCGCTACACCTGTTTGTAAAAAGCCCGGGATTTACGTTCGCAGCGGTAGCAGCGCTGGCGCTGGGGATCGGCGCGAATACGGCGATCTTTACGGTGGTGAATGCCGTGCTGCTGAAGCCACTGGGATATCCGGATTCGGACCGGATCATGCAGATCCTGCTGACGGGTCCGGGGGGACAAGGTCCGGGGGCGTCGATTCCGAAGTTCCAAGTCTGGCAGCAGCAGACTTCGATCTTCAAGGATGTGGCGGCATACGACTTTGCGGGACCTGGGTTCAACATCACTGGTGACCGGCCGGAGCTGATTCACGGCATCCACGTGTCTGAGGGATACTTCCGGGTGTTCGGCGCGCCGGTAACGCTGGGGCGCACGTTCACGAAGCAGGAAGACTCGCAGAACGGCGGCCACGTGGTGGTACTGAGCTACGGGTTGTGGCAGCGGAGGTTCGGCGGGAACCCGAATGTGATTGGGCAGTCGCTCTCGCTGGCCGGTGAGCCCTACACGATTGTGGGAGTGCTGGGTCGGGATTTCAGGTCCGATCCCGAAGCGGAGATCTGGATTCCATTTCAGTTTGAAGCGAACAGCGTGAACCAGGGGCACTTCTTCATGGGCGCGGCGATGCTGAAGCCGGGAGTGACGGTGGCCCAGGCGAATGCGCAGATGAAACTGGCTTATGCCGAGTTCAAGCGGAAGTTTCCCGATGCGGATCCCAAGGGCGGATTTGCTGTTCAGCCGCTTCGCGATTCGATCGTGCGGGATGCAAAGAGATCGCTGCTCATTCTACTGGGAGCGGTCGGGCTGGTGCTGCTGATCGCGTGCGCGAATGTCGCGAATCTGCTGCTGGTGCGCGCGACAGGGCGGAAGCGGGAGTTTGCGATCCGTGCGGCCATGGGGGCGAGCCGGGCGCGGGTGATCCGGCAGCTGCTGACGGAAAGCGTGATGCTGGCGGTGACCGGTGGAGCGCTGGGGCTCGGGCTGGGATTCCTCGGCGTGAGGTGGCTTCTGGCGATCAGCCCGGCGGGGTTGCCGCGCGTGGGCGAGGATGGAACCGCAGTGGGACTGGACTGGCGGGTGCTGGGATTCACGCTGCTCGTCTCGTGCGTGACGGGAATTCTGTTTGGGTTGTTCCCGGCTTTCAGCGTTTCAAAGACAGATCTGAATTCGACACTGAAGGAGAGCAGCAATCGCTCAGGCACGAGTTTCCGAACCGGCAAGACGCGGGCGATTCTTGTAGTGACGGAGGTCGCGTTGGCGCTCGTTCTTCTGGTGGGCGCGGCGCTGCTGATTCGAACGTTTGTTGCGCTTCGCGAAGTGAACACCGGGTTCGACGCGCACAATGTGCTGACCATGGAAATGTCGCTGAATGGCGACAAGTTCAGCAAGACGGCCGTGGTGGCGCAGCTATCACGCGATGGGCGCGAGCGGCTGAATCGCATCCCGGGCGTCGAAAGTTCGACATTCTCTTGCTGCCTTCCGGTCCAGGGGCAATTCGGATTGCCATTCGCGATCGTCGGCAGGCCGGTCGATCCATCGAAGGGACAACAGGGCGCGGGGTGGATGCATGCGTCGGCGGACTACTACAAGACGTTCAAGATTCCGGTAAAGCGCGGGCGAGAGTTCAATGTGTCCGACACCGCATCATCGCCGCACGTGGTGATCATCAACGAGGCGTTCGCGAAACAGTTCTTCCCCAATGAGAATCCAGTCGGGCAGCAGATTGCGGTGGCAAAAGGCATGGGCCCACCGTTTGAAGAGCCGGCGCGGACGATCGTTGGTGTTGTCGGGAATACGCATGATGCGGGGCTGGACCAGGACACTCCGCCGCTGATGGTGGTGCCGGACACGCAGGTGCTGGATGCCATGACGGAGTTGAACGCGAAGATAGTGCCTCTGCGGTGGGCGGTGCGGACGCATGGCGATCCGCGGCAGTTGAGCAACGTGATTGCTGAGCAGTTGCGGCAGGCTAGCGGCGGATTCCCTGTGGCGCGGATCAAAACGATGGAGGAAATCGTCTCGAGCACCACGTCACGGCAGACCTTTAACATGATGCTGCTGTCGATCTTCGGCGCGATCGCGCTGACGCTGGCGGCGATCGGGATCTACGGATTGATGGCGTACTCGGTGCAGCAGAGAACGCAGGAGATCGGGATTCGGATGGCGTTAGGCGCGGACCGTACAACCATTCGCAAACTGGTGGTGTGGAGCGGAATGAAGCTGGCACTGGTAGGGATGGTATTGGGGATCGGGGCGTCGTTCGGACTGACGCGACTGATTGCTAGCTTCCTTTTTGGCGTGAAGACTTGGGACCCGACGGCGTTTATTGCAGTGCCGGCCGTGCTGTGCGCGGTTGCGTTTGTTGCGGTATGGCTGCCGGCAATGCGGGCTTCACGGGTGGAACCGATGAGGGCGTTGAGGGTGGAGTGAAGGACTGAGTCCTGCGTATCCCAGGTCTCCAAAACAGGAGACCTGGGGCACCCGGCGGCCCCAATAGCGAGAGACCGGGGGCACCGGCAACTCCGGCTATTTCTGGCGGAGGATGAGGAAGACGCTGATCAGGACGAGCGCGGTTCCGGCGAGAATGCGCGCAGTGATCGGCTCGCCTGCCCAGAAGTGGCCGATGGCGACAGCGATGATCGGATTGACGTATGCATAGCTGGAGACGCGGGACGCGGACATGTGGCCGATGAGCCAGACAAAAGCGGTGAAAGCGACGAGCGATCCGAAGACGATGAGATAAAGAAGGGCCCAGACAGCTCGCATCGAGATGTGGGGGAACGGGTGCAGTTCTCCGAAGCCCGCGGAGAGCGCGAAGAGTCCGGCGCCGCCCAGCATCATGGTTGCGCCCGCGGTGACGGGTCGCGACTTCGGCATATCCAACGAGCGGTTGAAGACCGAGCCGACTGCCCAGCAGATTGAGCCGGCGAGGACAGCGATGCAGGGCAGAAGTCCGAAAGAGCTGTTAGCGCCGTGAAGCAGGAGAATGGCGACACCGCCGAAGCCGATGAGGGTGGCGACGATCGTGCCCGGCTTGAGGTGCTTCTTCTCGCGCAGAATCGCAGCCTCAGCGAGGAGAGTAAGGATGGGAATGGTTGCGGCGAGTACGGAGACCACGCCGGAGGGTACGAACTTCTCCGCCCAGAAGAGCGGAGCGTACTCCGCCACGAAGAGGAAAAGCGCCACGATGCTGAGATTGCGCCATTGCCGCAGGGTGGGAGCGGCCTCTCCTCTGAAACGCATGAAAGCATAGAGCACGATGCCGGCGGTGAAGAAGCGGGCTGCGGCGGCAAAGAGCGGCGGCAGCTCTTCGACCGCGATACGGATGCCGAGGAAAGTGGTTCCCCAGATCACGTAGACGGCGAAGAAGGAGAAAAGCATCCGCGCCCTATAGGATTCGCGTCCCTCATTCATCGCCGCAGCGTTAACCACTGAATCCGCCATAACTGGTTACATGTTTACATTCTCTTGCTAACCTGTCAACATAGCTTTGGGGGTTAGCGGTGGAAAAGGGTTCTATAAAGGCGGGGGAGTCGGATCCCAAGGGTGATCGCGTCTTTGAATTGAGCGGAGGAAATCCAGCGCTGGACCTTGTGAATACGCTGGACTGGCGCTTTCGCGAATCGGGTCCGGAGGAGTTGCTGGAAGTTTATGGCGACGTGGTCCGGTTCACGGTGCAGAGTGGATTGATGGATGCAGGGGATGCGCGCAAGCTGCTGCGGAGCATTCCTGAGAACAAGGCGGCAAAAGTGCTGGAGCATGTTCGAGCGTTGCGGGAGGCGGCGGCAGAGGTGCTTTATGACGCTGTGGATGGGAAGAGGCCTTCAACATCTGCTGTTAAGCGATTGGAAGATTGCTTTACGACGGCCAGGCAGCAGCGGGAGTTGCGGTGGGTTGGCAGAAAACTCGAATGGGGATTGAAGCAGAGCACTTACATTCCCGAGTTACCGTTGTGGCTGCTTAGCCTGAGCACGGAGGCGTTTATGACCTCAGAACATATGCATCTGCTGCGCGAGTGCGGGAACGCGGAATGCCGCTGGCTGTTTGTCGACACGAGCAAGAACCACACGCGGCGCTGGTGCGACATGAAGATTTGCGGTAACCGAATGAAGGCGAGGCGCTTCAAGGAGCAGCATAGAAGCTGACGTTGAAGCCGGTTCACCGGGATGGAATCGATGAGGAACAGCTTCTGTACTTAGACAAAATGACCTGCGCAAACGATCTGCGCAGGTCATTGTGCATTCGCGCGCACTCCTTGCTAGATCGCTCTTCTCGAGCGAATATCTTCCTCGACGATTTCATCTTCTGTGGTGGCCAGAGATTCAGATCGCGGTTCTCTGCGAGTGTAGGTTCTTTCGACATCGCTACCAGCAGTGTGGGTGCTCACTGATTTCTCGCCGGAAGACGCTACGTCGTCGCCGCCAGCACTCTCGAGGATTTCCTTGGCTCGCGAGACTTCTTCGGAGCTGTCGCAGTGAACAGAAACGAGGATACCTCCCTCTTTGACTCGGCCTTCGTAGCGCTTGGCTTCATACTCGGGGATCCCCATGCCGATGAGGGCTCCGACGACTCCGCCTACTGCTCCTCCGACACCTAGTCCTGCGAGTGTTGCCATGATGGGACCCGCGGCGATGAGAGGGCCGACGCCGGGAATCGCGATTGCTCCGATGCCTGCAAGAAGCCCGATAGTGCCGCCGATCGTGCCGCCGACACCCGCGCCGGTCGTTGTGCCCTCAGGCGCCTTCGTGTTCTTTTCCGTGGCGAAGTCTCTTGTGCCGGACTTGTCAGCCATGAGGACCGAAACATCCTGGCTGGAAAAGCCCGCCGCCGTGAGTTGGTTCACTGCCAGTTCTGCCTCGCTTCGTGCGCGAAAGATTGCAAATGCCGCTGTGTTTTTACCTGCCATAACTAAGGCTCCTGTCTATTGGCGAACGGTTGATGGTTGCTTCGGTGTGTCACTGCTTGACGGTCAGCTGGTTATTTACTTTTTCCGTCCCGACGACATCGGCAGCTTTGGAAGCGATTGCCTGTTTTTCGTTTTCGTCTTGCACCGGGCCTTTCAGCGTGACCTGCCCATCTTGCGTGATGATCTTGACATTGTGCGCGTAGGTGGACAGGGACTTTTCCGCGGTGATAGAGCGTCGAATTTTTCGCGTGATCTCGCGGTCGGAGGTATTCTCCTTTTGATTCTCCGCCGTATTGTTCTGAGCTTTGTTGCGCGCCGAGTTATCGGGTGCTGTTGAAGACGGCGGACTCGCTTGATCCTGGGCGGACGCAGCGATCGGCGTTCCTATGATCGGAAGAGCCAAAGCAGCGAGAGCCAAAATCAAAGTGCTTTTTGTTAACTGCATTTGTGTCACCTCAAGCCGATGGGGTGCGCGACGTGTGTTGAGTGATTTTTGTGTCGCGGGTCAGAGGTTTGCTGGATTGAGTGCACCAGTTGTACCCCATCGAACTTGCGGTCAGATGCCCGGCTGTAAGGGGCAGTTGCATGTGCTCACGTGCGTTGAGGAGAGAGCACATGTTGCTTGTGGATGCGGATTGGCAATGATGGTGAGGGAGATCGAGTTAGGAGATCCGAGGTTCAGAAGAAGCCTGATCAGGAGTCTGAACAGGCTCCTACATCAGAGCGCGGAAACTGTACGCCAGCTCCCAATTGATGGGTTGCCAAAGTGCGAAATAAGCGGGTGAATCGGAAGATTTTTCAACGTGCCGCGACTTTTTTATACCGTTCAAGAAGCATGGGCTCGCAGGCGTGAGTGCGTTCTTGCGCCTCTAGGTCCGAGCGGGAGCGGCCAGTTGCGATCGTCACAAAGCAGTCGCGGCAGATGGAATCGATTGAGCCGTCTTCATTTATCCGATGTATGAACTTTATTGTGTAGGTCTGGTTCATTGTCCTTCGCTCCTTTCACCAATTTTCAGATCAGGTGCAAGTTCGCGTCGTCAGGTACTTAGTGTTGCAATCGGAGTTCCGTGGATCGATTCCGACGCAAAAGAAGAGTGGATAAACAGGCATTCTGGTTCAGTCCATTAGACTTAGAACGATGATCTTGCAGACATCAAAGGGATGGGGCGCACTGGGGCTTTCTCTGGCCTTGCTGCTGCCCGGATGCGGCACGCCTGGCGCGCCACAGCCGCCGTCGTTGAACCTGCCGGATGCTGTTGGGGATCTCTCGGCGATACGTGCCGGAGATCAAGTGGCGCTGAGCTGGACGATGCCGAAGCGGAATACTGACCGGACCATAATCAGGGGCGACGTGCCAGTGCGCATTTGCAGGCGCGAGGGTGAAACGGCAGTGTGCGATGCTGCCGGGCCCGATAAGATGACCGCGCCGGGGGCGTCCGGCAACTACACGGATACACTGCCAAGTGCGCTCAGGACAGGAACTCCAAGACCGCTCAGCTACTTTGTCGAGTTGCGGAACAGGAAGGGGCGTTCGGCGGGGTTGTCGAATGCGGCGGTTGTGCTCGCGGGCGCTGCGCCTGCGCCGATTGAAGCATTGCAAGCTGAAGTTCTGAAGCAGGGTGTTGTGCTGAGTTGGAAGGCGGATGAGGAGCACAATGCAGTTCGGCTCGAGCGAAAACTGCTGACGCATGCAACGAGGACGGAACAGGGGCCTCTGGCACCGGTTCCTGAGCCTGAGAAGCAGAATCTACTTGTGGAGCGCGGCGGCGAACAGGGCCGGTCTATCGACAAGACAGCGCACTTTGGCGAAAGCTACGAATATCGCGCGCAGCGCGTAACGCGAGTCGATGTGAATGGGAAGACACTAGAGTTGGATGGGGCGTTTTCGCCGCCGATTCGTGTTGACGTGAAGGATGTGTTTCCGCCTGCGGTTCCGACGGGGTTGGTGGCGGTGGCAAGCGTGGGAGAAAACGGCGCATCTCCGGCGATCGATTTGAGCTGGCAGCCGGATGCGGAACCAGACGTGGCGGGTTACATTGTCTATCGCCGCGACACAGGTGGAGAGTGGCAGCGCGTATCCGCGGGAGCGCCGATTGTGGAGCCTGCTTTTCACGATGCGCAGGTGCAGGCGGGGCGTGCATACGAATATGCCGTGAGCGCAGTGGACAAGGGCGGGCACGAGAGCGCCCGATCGGCTGAGGCTCAGGAGACGGTGCCGCAGCCTTGAGCGCGGCACGAGGGAGCAGGTCATGAAGTATTGCCGATTTCGATTTGAGAATGAGGTGCTGTACGGGAAGGTGGAAGATCGCGGCGGCGAGCCGTGGATTGTCGACCTGGCACACGCTCCGGAAGAGGATCTCGCGTTCAGAGCGCGGCACCAGAAGGCTGTGGCGACGATTCTTGATTTCGAGCCGCTGGCCTTGAGTTCTGCTGAGCTGCAGGCGCCGGTTACGCCTTCGAAGATTGTCTGCGTGGGGCGGAATTATCGCGATCATGCAAAGGAACTAGGGAACGAAGTTCCGGTGGAGCCTCTGCTCTTCTTCAAGCCGCCGTCGTCGCTGCTGGGACATAAAGGGACAGTCATAATGCCGCCACAATCGGAGCGCGTTGACTTCGAAGGCGAGCTGGCATTGGTGATCGGCAAAAGAGCAACAAAGCTAGGGGCTGACACAGATTGGAAGAGCTACGTTCGGGGATACACGATTGCGAATGATGTGACGGCGCGAGACCTGCAGAAGAAAGACGGGCAGTGGACGCGAGCCAAGGGGTTCGACACGTTCTGTGCAGTTGGGCCGGTGGTGAGCGACGAGGTCGACGTGCAGGAAGGGCTCACGCTGGAGACGCGGCAGAATGGTGAATTGAAGCAGCAGGGTTCTACGCTCGATTTCATCTTTTCGATTCCGGCGCTGCTGAGCTATATCACGGCGGCGATTACGCTTGAGCCGGGCGATCTGCTGCTGACGGGGACGCCGGCGGGGGTGGGACCGGTGAACGCGGGGGACAGAGTTGAAGTTTCGATAGAAGGACTTGGCACGCTTGTGAACAGGTTTGAGCGAGGCTGACACGGATAAACAGCGTGCATTCATCAAGAACTTGTAGGCGCCAGTGCAGGCTGTGGGCAACGAAACTTGGCAGGATGCGGGAGCATCCTATAGAGCGTTACACTGGAGCCGGGCGCGGAGTGCGCTGGGGCCCCTTCCCCAGGAGGAGAAATGCCACAGAGTTTGCTCGAACAATTGCGTACTTACACCACCGTGGTGGCTGACACCGGCGACATTGAATCGATGGAGCGGTTCCGTCCGACCGACGCGACGACCAATCCTTCTCTGATTACGACGGCGGCGGGAATGCCGCAGTATCAGCCGATTGTCGATGGCGTCATCACGGAAGCGAAGAAGGAATTGGGAGATAGCGCTGCCGATAAGGACGTGGCCAACCTCGCCTTCCAGAATCTTGCTGTCGCTTTTGGCAAGAAGATCCTGGCCATTGTGCCCGGGCGCGTTTCCACCGAAGTTGATGCGCGCCTCTCGTTCGACACGGAAGGAACGATCGCTATGGCGCGCAGCATCATTGCGCAATATGACAAGGCGAAAGTCGGGCGCGACCATGTACTGATCAAGATCGCGTCGACTTGGGAAGGTATCCGCGCGGCCGAGGTGCTGGAGAAGGAGGGCATCCACTGCAACCTGACTCTGCTGTTCGGGATTCACCAGGCGGTGGCCGCAGCAGAAGCGGGAGTCACTCTGGTTTCGCCCTTCGTGGGACGCATTCTCGACTGGTACAAGAAGGACACCGGCAAGGACTACCAAGGCGCGGATGATCCGGGTGTGCAGTCGGTGACGAAGATCTACAACTACTACAAGAAGTTCGGCTACAAGACACAGGTGATGGGGGCGAGCTTCCGCAACATCGGTGAGATCAAGGAACTGGCGGGCTGCGACCTGCTGACCATATCGCCGCAGCTGCTTGCTGAACTGGACAAGACTGAGGGCGATCTGCCGCGGAAGCTGGATCCGGAAAAGGCAAAGTCGATGAATATCGAGCGGATCGTAGTGGATAAGGCGACTTTCAAGAAGATGCACAGCGAAGACCGCAT
>DATJEO010000262.1:0-49483 GCA_035496515.1 Occallatibacter sp. | reverse complement strand
CAATATCTGATTGGTTCAGACGGGAGCACGGCATGACAGAATTGATCGGCACGCTCCGGCAGCAGCCATGGTCGCTCTGGTGGATCCAGTTCCGTCGCTTTGCTCGCATCGAGATCAGGCGCAATCTGATCACAAAGCGCGCGTGGTGGATCTACTTTCTCGCATTTGTGCCGGCGGTGATTATTTCCATTCACCTGCTCGTCGACAGGCACCAGCCTTCATCGATGAGCGAAGATACAAACGTCCTTGCCGGGATCGTACAGCTCTACTATGTTCGACTCGGAGTTTTCTTCGGGTGCCTCGGGATATTCTCACGGCTCATTCGCGGCGAAATGATTGAGCGAAGCCTGCACTACTACCTGCTTTCGCCGGTGCGACGCGAGGTGATCCTGCTGGCGAAGTTCTTCGCCGGCGCCGTAAGCGCAGTCGTCCTGTTCGGCCTGGCCATGACGCTCGACTTCGTGCTGATGTACATCGGCTACGGCGGCGCGGGGCAGGACTACATGCTGCATGGACCAGGCTTCGGGCAGTTCCAGGCCTATCTGCTGGTGGTGGTGCTGGCGTGCCTCGGTTACGGATCGATCTTCCTGATGTTGAGCCTCATGTTTCGCAATCCAATGCCGGGAGCCCTCCTGCTGTGGGGCTGGGAGGCAATTAATCCTGTGATGCCGTCGCTGCTACAGAAGTTCAGCGTCGCATCATACCTGCGGCACATGATGCCGGTGAGCGTACCCGCAGAGGGAATTTTCGCGCTCCTTACGGTGGAGACCGAGCCTGTGGCGGCATGGGTGGCGGTGATTGGATTGCTGGCTCTGATTGTGGTGGTACTTGTCTATTGCTGCTTCCGCATGAGGCGGCTGGAGATCCGATACACCACCGATTGATACCGCCCAGAATCACGCGAATGCCTGTTTCCGGCGACGCTCCGGCGAAGTCCTACGTTTGAGCGAGCTTCTACTTACAAGTGACGATAGTCACGCAACGTGCTCAGATCCCGGTTTTTCGGATTGACGCGAAAGTTGCAGTCCCGTACTTTCAAAACATCAATCCAGAGATTGCGGGTCGAGTAGATCTGAACAGAGAGTGCGGGGCGCACCGATAGAGATCGTGTGCCTGTTTCTCGAGCAAGTGGGATCTTGCAAGCCGTTACTGCGCTCGGGGAAGTGGAAGTACTCGCATGAAGAATCTATTTACAGTATTCAGTTTTGCGCTGATGTTTTCGGCAGCGCCTGCCTATTCAAGCGTAACGGTCACCTCCCCTTTGAACGGGTCACAGGTCGCATCGCCATTCACCTTAAAGGCAACCGCATCGGCATGTTCAGGGCAGTCGATTGCGGCGATGGGCTATTCGATCGATAACAGTACGAATACAACCATCGTCTACAGCACGTCGGTGAACGCCACGGTTTCGTCTCCTTCGGGTTCGCATATACTGCACGTGAAGTCATGGGGCAACCAGGGTGCGTCGTGTGTCACGGACGTGTCAATCTCGGTTGGGTCCGTCTCGACCGCTTCATCTTCGAGCTTGCCATCCACGGCGCTCACAGTCTCCGGCATTCAGAAGCAGACGTACTACTGGAAGGGAATTGGCGACTCGGGGACCAGCGGCACAGCAAGCGGGACAATGAGCATGACCTCCTCTCCGAGCATCAGTGGCAATACGCGCAAGTTCGTGACCAGCTACCGTAACTCTGGCGGGGAGCGTTTTTGGACGTCGTTTGGAGCGGACACAAAAGCTCACAATTTTCTGTACGACGTGTACCTCTATCTCGATTCCACCGCCACGGACATCGCAAATATCGAGATGGACATGAACCAGGTGATCGGGAACGGACAAACGATTATCTACGGCTTCCAGTGTGACGGGTACACCAGTACTTGGGACTACACGACCAATGCCGGCAGTCCCGAGAATCCAGTAGATCAGTGGGTACACTCTTCAGTTGCCTGCAATCCACGGAACTGGACGAGGAACACTTGGCATCACATCCAGATCGCGTACTCGCGCGACGACAGTGGCAACGTGACTTATAAATACGTGACGCTCGATGGGGTGCAAAAGAGCATCAACGAGACAGTTCCCTCGGCGTTCGCGCTGGGGTGGGGATCGACACTGCTGACAAACTTCCAGATCGACGGACTCGGCGGATACGGCACGGCGAATGCATACGTCGATAAGCTGACGGTCTCTCGCTGGTAGAGCCAACAAAAGTTCTGAGCGAAGGCCTCATATCGCGCACCTACTTGGCAATGGTTCGCGGTGCGAGGCCTATTTTTTACGCCATCGCTGATGCGAGAGCCTTAACTCCGCGGAGGTCAATTTTGCCGGTTCCGAGGATGGGCAAAGCGTCGACGTGGAAAAACTGGTTAGCTCGCGGCTTCCAGAGCGCCGGAAGATCGCATTGCGCAAACTTCTCGACGACCGGAGTGAGCTTGTCATCGGAGAGAGTGGAAATCACGACGATACGCTCCCCCTTCTTGTCGTCCGGCAGAGATGTAACGGCAAAGACCTGCTCGGTAACCCCAGCCAATTCCTGAAGCTTGTCTTCAATACGAACGTGGGGAACCATCTCGCCGCCGATTTTGCTGAACCGGGACAGGCGATCGGTAATGGTGAGGAACCCGTCTTCTTCCAGCAATGCAACATCGCCCGTGGTGTACCAGCCATCGCGAAGCACTTCGGCGGTCTTCTCAGGCCGGCCGAGATATCCCTTCATTACGTTCGGCCCTTTGACGAGCAGCATACCCGGCGTACCCGGCTTGACGGGTTCGCCTGTATCGATATCGACGACCTTCACTGTGACGCCAGGAAGAGGATGGCCGATCTTTCCACGTCGAGCGCCGACCTGGCGAAAACCTGGAGCGCGGAAATCGCGCGTGTTCACGGTGACCACGGGAGAGCACTCGGTGCAGCCGTAACCCTCGAGCGGCCGAATGCCAAAGATGTCTTCAAATCCAAGAGCGATGCGATCGGGCAATTTCTCCGCGCCCACAAGAACATATTGCAGGCTGCCGAAGCTTTCGGGAGAGCACCTCCGCATGTAGGCCTGCAGAAACGTTGGCGTGGCGATAAGGAATGTAACACGGTATTGCGAAACAAGTTCGCCAATGACTTTGGAATCGAGCGGATTCGGATGGTAAACCACGCCGATGCCGTTTGCGGCCGGCATCCACAGCGCTGCCATGAATCCAAAGGAATGGAAGAAGGGCAGGATTCCGAGAATCCGGTCACCGCTGTCGAGCATGAATACCTGCGAGACCTGTTGAATGTTCGAGCCGATGTTGTAGTGCGTGAGCATGACCCCCTTGGGGTCGCCGGTGCTGCCGCTGGAGAAGATAACGGTGGCGAGATCGTCGATGTTGCGGCGCGCCGGCCCAGCACCGATTGCCTTTTGCAGAAGGAAATGCGGCATCGCCAGTGCAAAAAAGAATGCGAGGAGCTTCTCGAAGACGCCAGGCGATTCAAGCAGGTCTTCCAGGAAGATAGTTCGACCGGGGATTTCGAGTTTAGGAAAGCGCTCGACGAATGCCCGGGAAGTGATCACCACGTCCACTTCGCACTGCTTTGCGCAAGAGGCAATCACTTCGCTGGAGGCGGTGTAGTTCAGATTCACTGAAACGCGGCCGAGCATAGTGAGTGCATAGTTGGTGAGTGCTCCGCCGACCGAGGGCGGAAGCAGAAGGCCGATCATCGGTTGGCTCCCAATCGCAGCTCGCAGTCGACGCGCGATGAAGATCGTCTTCGTGAGCGCGGGAAAGAAGCGTACCTTCGGGGTTTTCCCATCTGCCATCATGAAACGCATCGGGAAGCGACGCGCTGTGCGAACAAACGCCTGATCGAGTGTGCGCATGCGGCTCTTGCGCTGATTGAAGGCTTCGGCTTGAAGGTTCTGAACGGCACCACGCACTTCAAGCGCGGTGGAGGTGGGCGGCATGGGGGTGCCGAAGCTGACCGTAACTGGATATGGAATGCGACGGGGCATCTTCCACAGAAAGCGGCCGCGTTCGAAGCTGAAGATGCTGCCCCATACGCCATCGAGGTTGACTGGAATGATCGGCACATCGATGCCTTTGATGATGCGTTCGAGCCCGCGACGAAATGGAAGCATCTGCCCAGTGCGCGTGATCTGGCCTTCGGCGAAGATGCAGACGATCTCGTTGTTTCGCAAGGCATCGCTGGCCGTCCGCAGGGAACGGATCATCTCGCGTGGACGCTGCTCGCCGGAAATGGGTATGGCTTTCAGCATACGGGCGAACGGGTATACGGCGCGGTTCTCGTAAATCCCTTTGTATACAAGGAAGCGGATCGGACGATCGGTTGACGCGATGAGCAGTGCCGCGTCAACGAACGACATATGGTTGCAGACGAGAAGCGCGCCCGACTTCTCCGGAAAGTTGTCGCGCCCGAGCACTTTGACCCGATAGATGCTGTGCGTGAGGAAGAAGAGGATGAGGCGACCAAACCATTCGGGAAGCAGCACGAGGACGTAGATAGTCCCTGCAGCCGTGATCAGAGATGCCGCGAGAATCACACCGCGCGGGTTGAGGTGGACGAACTTCGTAAAAATGAAATAGGCGCCGGAGGAGATTGCGATTCCCACGAACGAAAGCAGGTTTGCAGCAGCGATGATGCCGCCTTTGTTTTCTTCGGCGGGACGATGCTGAATGAGCGCATTCACGGGCACGGCAAAAAAACCCGCCCAAAAACCAAGAGTTGCTAGAAGAACCGCAGAACCGCCCATGCCAACGTGCATTGTGCCGAGGGCGATGCCGGTGCACGTCATGCCGATGGAACCAAGCGGGATCAGACCGTACTCAATTTTGTTGCCGCTGACCAAACCCGCGCTCATGCTGCCGAGGCCAATCCCAATCGCGAGAGCGGCATTCAGATAGCCGGTTTTGGTCTGCCCCACATGCAGAACATCGGGCCCGTAAACGACAACCGTGGAAAAGAGCAGGGAACCGAGGAACCAGAAGTACGTGTTGCCGAGAACCGCGAGAAAGAGCGGTTGGTCCTGGCGCATCAGCTTTATCTGCTGCCAGAGATCACTTACGAAATTGGCGCGAAATTTCTTGTCGGGTGCAGCTGGCGAAACCCGGTCAATGCCGAAGCTGGTGCCCAGTCCTACACAGGCGAGCGCAATGAGCGCGTAGCCCGCATAGATCTCGTGGCCTGCGAACCGTTCCGCCATTGCAGCTCCAGCAACGGTCCCGAGAATAATTGCGAGAAAAGTCCCGAGTTCGATAACGCCATTGCCGAAGGACAGGCGCTTGGCCGGAAGAAGCTCTGGGAGCAAGCCATATTTTGAAGGCCCAAACAGCGCTGCCTGCGTGGCCACCAGGCCAAGCGCAACGAGCGTGAGCATGCGAATGTGCAGCCCGAGACCTGCTGCAGCAATCGTCATCGCGCCGATCTCCATCACCTTGGTCCAGATAGTGACTTGACGTTTGCTGAAATGATCCGCGAGCCAGCCCCCGCTCATGCTGAAGATCACGAACGGCATGGAAAAGAGGAATGTAACCATGGAGACGAAGGAGTCGCGTTCGTCCTTGCCAAGGCCCATGCCGACAATCATGGCAAGCAGCAGGTTGCGTAGGATGTTGTCGCTAAAAGCCCCTTGGAATTGCGTGGCGATCAGTGCCCAGAAACCGCGCTCGCTGCGTGGGGCTTCGGAAGCAATCGTTGTCTGAATGACATCGGACTCTGCTATTGACATGGTTGTGACCGGCTTAGGTTCCGATGATTATATTGGCATCCTGCCGGGCATCTGAATGGCACGATCGTGACACTCGTTCAAGTGCCCCAAAAAGTCACTCAAAACAGCGAACCGCCCCCGAGAGGGCGGTCCTGTCTGCTTCAACTGTCTGAAACTAGAACGGAATATCGTCGTCTGAAATCTCAGCCGACTGTGCGTAATCGTCCTGATTGGCGGGCTGGCGTTGGTCCATATTCCCCGAGGAGCCCGATTGGCGACTGTAGGGGCTCGATCCGGAGCCGGCGTCATCCCTACCAGAGAGAAGCGAAATATCATTCGCCACAATCTCTGTACGGTAGACCTTTCGTCCAGGGTGCTCCTTATCATCCCAGTTCCGAGTCGTGAGGCGGCCTTCAATAAATAACTTGGAACCCTTCTTCACATAATCTCGAATGATCTCGGCCAGGCGAGCGTACGCGACCACATTGTGCCACTCGGTGCGCTCCTGAAAGTTTCCCTGCTGGTCCTTGTATCGCTCGCTGGTCGCAAGACCAAAGCTCGCGACCATTGTGCCGCCGCCCGTAGACCGGATCTCCGGATCCTTTCCAACGTTCCCCAACAAAATGACTTTATTTACAGACTTTGCCATAAGCTTGCTTCCTCCTGCTGCTCCCTTTGTCCTCTGCCTATTCCCGTTTTCACTGCTGATTCGGAGCTGTCACCATCTGCCACCTCGATGCCGATTCAGATTGGTATCCGGGAATGCGGCAATGAAGCCGCGGAAGACTCCTTTCCTCTGAACTTCTTGCTGTCTGGAAAAGTATAAATCTTGCTCTTGACAGCCTGATCTGCAATAGCCGTTTCTATCCAGTACCGCATATTGGACGGATGTCTCATCTCGGGCGAGTTCTCTTCTGAGAGGTAAGGGTTAGAAACTCGTCATAGCTTCAAATAACGCTGCGTGCGCTCGCGCTGCTTTGTGGGGTATCGCTGTGCATTCAAGTGGACGGGACTGCTTCCGTTCCCACAGATGGCACACGTTTGGCGTTGGCTGGAAATCGGAGCTATTATCTAGGGCAGCAATCTCGGTTCCCCGGCTTGCGGGCGCAAGCGGCGAGATCTACGCGACCTTCTTTACTAAACGCAGACGGCGCGAGAACGATTCACGGCCAAACGAAGGACTTCCCCATGTCAAATACACCGAAGGTAGAGGTGTCCCGCCGGGGCTTTTTGAAAGGGGCGGGACTGACCGCAGCGACGACGGTGCTCGATACGGCATCCGCCATCGCACACGATGCGCAGCAAGCCTCTTCGCGCAGCGCGGCTGTGGGACCTGATGCGGTTCCGATCAAGCTTCACGTGAATGGACAGGAACACGCAGTCAGTGTTGAGCCGCGCTACACGCTTGCCGAAACTTTGCGCGATCAACTCAATCTGACTGGAACCAAGGTCGTCTGCGATCGTGGCTCCTGTTCTGCATGCACGGTGTGGGTCGATGGAGCGCCGCAACTTGCCTGTATGACGTTGGCTCTTGATGCGGCGGGCCATAAGATCACGACTATCGAGGGACTTTCCCGCGGCGACCAGCTTCATTCCATTCAAGCGGCCTTCATCAAGCATGATGCGCTGCAATGCGGATTCTGCACTCCGGGCATGGTGATGAGCTGCGCGGCCCTGCTGGAACGCAATCCGCATCCGAGTCTCGCGGATGTCAAGCATGCGGTGAGTGGAAACTTGTGCCGCTGCGGAACCTATCCCAAGGTATTTACGGCAACTCTCGATGCCGCCAAGCACGGCAGCGCGAGGGCGCAACTGCTGGACCTGAATCCAGCGAAGGAGGGTTGACCGTGACGCCAGAAGCCATCATCGCCGCACAGGAACAGCAAGGGCAGAAGCCGAGCGAGCAGCCCAAGGACACCCGGAAGGGAGTTCAGGGCGAAGCGAAACCTACGCGCCAGGCCGAGCGCAAGGACGAGCAGACTCCGCCCGCAGCTCAAACCACTGCAACGCGAACAGAGGACTTTGTATTCGGTATCCCGCAGGATGGCTTGACCCGGAAGGAGCGGCAGGTTCCGGTCGATGAGCCGCCCCCGCTACCACCCAATTCCGAGCTGACGTTCATCGGTAAACCTACACCGCGTTGGGACGGGCCGCAGAAGGTATCCGGCCGGGGCAAGTACACCGCCGATATACATCTGCCCGGGATGCTCTTTGCGCGAATGATAGACGCAGGCATTCCGCATGGACGCATCACTTCGATCGATACCACCGCGGCGGAAAACCTGCCGGGGGTCAGGGCGGTTCACGTCATCGAGCACACGTTTGGAATTGCAGAATTGCGCGATCCCAATCAAGAAGCGCCTTCGAAATACCCCATCATTCGCTACGCCGGCCAGCCTGTCGCAGGCGTGGCCGCCACCTCGCCTCAGATCGCGGCAGACGCTGCTGCTCTGGTGAAGGTGACATATGACGAGATGCCATTTGTGGTCGACCGGCAAGAGGCCCGCGCCGACGATGCTCCCAAGGTCTTTCCTGGTCCGGCCGACGCGGCAGGAACCGCTGGAGGAGGGGGCGGTCCCAGGGGCGTGCAGCAGGTGGGCAACGTCCATGGCCCTCAGGAGAAAAAGGTCGGTGATGTTGAGAAGGGATATTCCGAGGCCGACGCGGTTGTCGAAAGCGAGTACTTTACCCAGGTGCAGACGCATTCGGCGCTCGAAACACATGGGTTCGTAGTTGACTGGAAGCCGGAAGAGATCACGGTCTATGCCTCCACTCAGGGGACGGCGAGCGTGAGAGATGAGTTCGCGGAGGTTTTCAAAGTTCCGAAGAGCCAGGTCCGAGTCATCACCGAGTATATGGGTGGAGGATTTGGCGCTAAATTCGGTGCTGGAAACGAAGGAGTGGTTGCCGCGCATCTCTCGCGGAAGGCCAAGGCTCCCGTCAAGCTGATGCTGGATCGCAGGCAGGAACACATCACGTGCAACCGGCCCGACTCGCACCAGAAGCTTAAAATCGGCGCAAAGAAAGACGGAACGCTTACCGCGATCAGCCTGGTCAGTTACGGAACAGCGGGTGTTGGCACCGGGGCAGGAACAGCGGGTCCGGCAACGAATCTGTACAAGTGTCCGAACTTGCTCACGCAGGAGTACGACGTTTTCGTCAACGCCGGACCCGGGGCGGCGTTTCGTGCTCCGGGTCACCCGCAAGGCTGCTTCGCTTTCGAGCAGACTATTGACGAGCTTGCCGTCAAGCTGAACATGGATCCTCTCGATCTGCGCGACAAGATTGATGAAAATCCGGCACGTCGGGTTGAACGAAGCATCATTCGCGAGAAGACAAACTGGAAAAACCGCAGGCCGGCGGGCGCCGATCAAGGGCCGATCAAACGCGGAATGGGAATCGCTCAGTCAGTGTGGTATCGATTCGTGAACATGGATTCTTCCTGCGAGGTGCGCGTATCGAAGGATGGGTCTGTCGAACTCATGTCGTCTGTGCAGGATCTGGGCACGGGCACGAAAACGCTGCTGGCTGTCATCGTTGCCGAAGAGTTTGGAATTCCGCCTTCAGAAGTCGTGGTTCGGATTGGAGACACACGATATCCGATCGGTCCGAACTCTGGCGGTAGTGTCACAGCCGGTTCCATCACGCCGGCGGTTCGCGATGCCGCGTGGCAGGCCAAGAAGAAGCTGTTCGCTGCGGCGGCACCCAAGCTAGGCACCGCGCCGGAGAACCTGATCGTCAAAGGAACAAAAGTCATCTTCAAGGATGACAACTCCAAGTCGTTCACGATCAAGCAAATCGCAGCCAAAATGGCAACCAGCGAAATTTCGGCTCGGGCGACACGGCGGCCGGAATACACAAAAGATCGGCTGACCTACGGCGGAGTGGATTTCGTGGAACTCGCAGTCGATACAGAGACCGGACGTGTCCACGTGGAGAAGGTCTTCGGCGCACACGATTGCGGACGTCCTATCAATCCGCTCGGAGTAATCAGCCAGATCAATGGGGGAATGCTGCAGGGGATCTCGTACGCGCTGTTTGAAGAGCGCATCATGGACCGCAAGAAGGGTTACATGCTGAACGCCAACCTGGAGAGCTACAAGATCCTGGGCGCGCGCGAAGTGCCCGAAATCCAGGTCGAGCTCGTAGAGAACTACATCGCGATGAGCTCAACAGATGCCGCTGGAATTGGAGAGTCGGCGGGAATCATCACGATGGCGGCGGCAATCGGAAATGCGTTCTACAACGCGACCGGGGTACGAATGCGACGGATTCCGATGACACCGGCAAACGTACTCGCAGCGCTCGGCAGAGCCGGCGCGGAGGAGAGAGCATGAATCGCTTCGCGTTTATCGATTGCACAACGGTTGACCATGCATTAGCTGAGTTGAGTAATGGGGCTGTGCTGAAAGCGGGCGGCATTGATCTGCTTGACTTGATGAAGGAGGGCATCGTAAACCCTCCCCGCCTGGTGAACATCCGTAATGTCGGTAGCCTTCGCGGCATCTCGGCGGCTCAGGACGGATTGCATATCAAGCCGCTTGCAACCCTGGCGGAGATTTCAGAACATCCCGAGATCCGGCGCAACTATTCGGCCTTGTCGGATGCCGCGGGTCACGCCGCGACGCCACAGGTCCGCAATATGGCGACGATTGGCGGCAACATCACACAGCGTCCGCGCTGCTGGTACTTCCGGTCGAGCGACTTCGATTGCAGGAAGAAGGGCGGATCAAGCCAGGAGTGCCATGCCCACGATGGAGAGAACCAATACCACGCGATTGCGAACAACAGCACATGCGCTTCAGTGCACCCGTCTTCTACCGCGGTTCCGCTGCTTGCAATGGATGCACAGGTGGAGATCACCAGCAAGCGCGGCAAGCGCAACGTCAAGATGAGTGAGTTTTACGTTCCGCCGGAGAAGAACCTGATCAACGAGACCGTACTTCAGCCCGACGAGATCATCACGGAGATCTTCGTTCCGAAACCAGAGCACGGTACAAGGTCGGCGTATCAGAAGTATGGGGAGAAAGAGAGCTTTGACTGGCCGCTAGCCGATGCGGGTGTCGTACTGGTCATGGATGGGAATAAATGCAGCAAGGCCGCGATTGTTCTCGGGGTTGCAGCTCCAACTCCGATCCGATCGCGCGATGCCGAGGCGGCCTTGACTGGCGTGGTTATCAACGAGACGACAGCACGAGCCGCAGCCAAGGCGGCAATGGCGAACGCCACCCCGCTCTCACAGAACGGCTATAAGGTTCAGCTATTCCAGACCGCAATTTATCGAACCATTCTGCTCGCTGCCGGGCAGATGGATCGCGATCCAAGCGCAGCCGGATGAGGTGACAAGATGAGCAGTGAGCTTGTGCAGATTGGTTGCAAGTCCCTTCGCAGCAAATCTTCATACGGAGCGTTCGAGAGCTCCGACGAAGAAATTCTGGAACTCACCGGATCCACGGCCACCTACTGGTGCTTGAAGACCATGAGCAAAGCAGGCCCGGACGGTCACTTTGTACATCGCTCATCGTGCCAGGACGGCCGCACTTGCTGGGAGCCCTGCGACGAATAACATCAAGCGCGGCTAAAAGACGCCGAGAACGCTGCGCCTGGCAATCGCTCGACGAATAGTTCCAACCTCATCTGAAGCTTGGATCCCCCGACTTGCAGGGGTGCAGACTGCTGCGTGCGCTAGCCCCACCCTTTCTGGTCCTCTCGTCCGTACTCGGTTCAGCCATCGGAAGCAGAGCATTCCTCTCGCACTCCCAAGCCGAGTCGCTTCTGAGCCAACCACATACAAAAGCACCCGAGTTCGAAACTGAGTAAACTGGCATTCGGAGCAACGTCGACGCTGATCAAAACGGAGCGCACGGAGAGATCGGAGCACGGGAGATCCATGCAGACGTCAGAGCCGTTCAGCAACCTGAAGTCCCCTGTTGTGGCGATACTCCTAATCGCCGGATTCCTCTTGTGCAATCGCTCTCTATGCCAATCGGTTTCGGCAAAGAACGCGACAAATTCACCTGACGTGCGGCATGATCCTTGGCCATCGGACGCTGCTGGTTTGCGTTTGCACATGATTGGCAATGCTCACATCGACGCTCCCTGGCTGTGGCCTCTTTCCGAAACAAATGCAGTCGTTCATAGCACGTTTCGTTCGGCGCTCGATCGCCTTAAGGAAGACCCCCAGGTCACGATGACCAGCAGTTCGTCGCAGTTCTACGAGTGGGTTGCGCAGAGCGATCCGGCGATGCTGGCCGAGATTCGCGCGCGGGTCAAGGAGGGTCGCTGGGACCTGGTTGGAGGCTGGTGGGTTGAGCCAGACGTGAATATCCCGAATGGCGAGTCACTGATAAGACAGGGTCTTTATGGCCAGCAGAGCCTCAAAAGGCTCTTTGGCAGACACGCTACTGTGGGATATAACCCTGATTCCTTCGGACACACTGGGAGCCTCCCGCAGATTCTCAAGCTGCAAGGCATGCCGGAGTACGTGTTTATGCGGCCGAACGCTACCGAGAAGGACCTGCCGTCGAGCCTGTTCTGGTGGCAGGGAATTGACGGAACCAAGGCGCTTACCTTTCGCATTCCGCACTCGTACGAGGATCCCGGCGATGTGCGAGGCCACATGCTCAAGGAGATCGCCCTGCTTCATGGCCAAGCCGTGCGCGACCACATGGAGTTCTACGGCATTGGAGATCATGGCGGCGGACCGACCAAGCTGAACATCAGTTCAATTCACGAGATCCAAGGCGAAAAGGGTGCGCCAGAGTTGGTGTTCAGCACGCCCGATCGCTACTTCGCGGAGGTACGGCAACGGTCGCTGACGCAAGGGATTCCTACGCTCGCGGATGACCTTCAGCATCATTCCGTCGGCACCTACACGGCAGGCTCAGAGATCAAGAAGCTTAATCGCACTACCGAAGCGACCCTTGTTGCAGCGGAGAAGATTGCCGCCATCGGCAATGTCTCGTGGGGAGCGGCCTATCCGAAGGATGATTTTGCAAAGGCGTGGAAGAAGATCCTGCTCCTTCAATTCCATGACAGTATGGCAGCGACGACGCTTCCATCCTATTTTGAAGCGGAGCGAGATGGCTTCGGACGAGCCAGGGACATTGCGCGAGACGCGATGTATTCAGCCGCACAGAGGCTTGCGTGGCAGGTGCCCACAACGGATCCTGATTCGAAGTACCTGGTGGTCTTCAATCCGCATGCTTGGGCGACGAACCTGCGTATCGAGTATGACCTGGGCTGGAACACAAAGTCCCCGTCTGTGCTCGAAGATGAGGAAGGACATTCAATTCCTTATCAATGGATTGAGGCAACTACCACTGTGAGCGACCGCGTGGGGCTTGCAGCAGAGGTTCAAGTGCCCGCCATGGGCTACCGCCAGATTCGACTGCACAAAGTTTCAGTCGAGCCATCGAATACCAAACAGACTCTGCGTGTAGAGGAGAACCTGCTCGAGAATGATCACGTGAAGTTTAGCCTCTACGGCGACGGTACCATTGGTCTTTACGACAAGGACAACAAACACGAGGTTCTGCGCGGAGCGGAGAAGCATGGAGAGGGGGGCATGCACGCAATCGTCATTGACGACCCGAGTGATACGTGGAGTCACCATGTGCGGTCCTACGACCGCGAGGTTGGCGCATTTGAATTTCAAGACGCGAAAGTGGTCGAGCAGGGCCCCTTGCGCGGGCGCATCCGGGCGCATTATCGCTACAGCGCATCTAGAATGACAGTGGATTATCTACTCTATGCGGCTGCGCGGGACGTGGAGTTGCGCGTTTCGCTCGATTGGCATGAGCATCAGAAAATGCTCAAGTTCGCCTTTCCGGTTGATGTGCAGCAGTCAAAGGCAACCTACGAGATTGCCGACGGGGCGATGCAGCGTGACACGAGCGGTGATGAGAATCCCGGTCAACGATGGATTGATGTGACCGGCGACCGCAATGGCGATACATTTGGTCTTGCTCTCGTGAATGATGCCAAGTACGGCTACAGCGTGAATGGAAGCGAGATGCGCATGTCTGTCGCGCGCTCAGCGGTTTTTGCGCACCACGAGCCACGCAAACTGGAAGCCGGAGTCGACTATCAATGGATGGACCAGGGCGTGCAGAACTTCAGGATTCAGCTGGTTCCGCATGCCGGCACGTGGCAAACAGCTGATCTGGCTCGTACGGCGGAGAAGCTTGTCACGGAGATTCCTGTCATCTACCAGGGAATTCATCCCGGAACGCGTCCGGCCTCCGGTAGCTTTCTTGAAGTTGATGCAAAAGACGTGGTGGTCTCGGCAATCAAGCAGGCCGAAGATGGAAGCGACACAATTGTTCGTGCCTATGAGACGGCAGGGATGAAAGCGCGGGTTCGCCTCGAGATGCGATTTGCCCATGCAACCTGGACAGGCGACTTGGGGCCGTTCGAGATCAAAACGCTCCGGGTGAATTCTAAGACAGGCAAGGTCACCGAGGTTAATGCCCTGGAAGAGTAGTGGCAGCAGTAGAAATACATGAGGAGCATGGATGCTCGTTGGCGTTGATATCGGCGGAACGAAGACGGCGGTGGTTTTGGCCGAGAGTCCGACGCACATTCTTTCCAGGGAAGAGTTTCCGACTCTGCCGAGCCTGGGACCTGATCATGCGATCGAGAAGATTCAGCGATTGATCGAAGCTGGATTGAGCCGCCACGATCAGCCCGCTGCGTTCCGCATTGGAGTGAGCTGCGGCGGCCCGCTGGATCGCCTTCAGGGGACCATTCAGTCTCCACCGAATCTTGCTACTTGGGCGAACGTTCCAATCAAAGCGATCCTGGAGCGTGAGTTTGGCGTGCCGTGCCTGCTTGAAAATGATGCGAATGCCGGCGCTGTAGCTGAGTATCGGTACGGTGCTGGGGTCGGTTGCTGCCACATGATCTTTCTGACGATGGGCACGGGATTCGGGGCTGGCTTGATTCTCAATCGCGAACTGTATCGAGGGGCCACCGAGATGGCGGGAGAGATCGGTCACCTGCGTCTCACGGCAGAAGGTCCGATCGGTTACGGTAAGGCTGGCTCTGTTGAGGGTTGGGTGAGCGGATCGGGAATGGCGCAGCACGGATTGGAGATCATAACTTCTGCGCAACTCAGAGGTGAACACAGTACTCTCATTGAAATCGCCGCGGAACGGGAGATTACTTCCCGCGACATTGGAGAGGCTGCTCTAAGCGGTGATGGTCTCGCCCGGCAAATCGTTTGCGTGACCGGTGAGAAACTCGGGCTTGCTCTGGCGATGCTTGTCGACGTTCTCAATCCCGAGCGGATCGCGATTGGTGGCATGGCTCTTCGTCTTGGGAATCTGCTGCTCGAGCCCGCGCTGGAGGTGATGCGCCGTGAGGCTCTTCCGCAAAGCACGGCTGTTTGCAAAGTTGTTCCGGCGCAACTTGGTAAGCGGATCGGAGACGTTTCGGCGCTATGCGTTGCAGAAGGTCTCTCAGGGTCCAGTCGACGTCCCGTCGTCGAGGAGCTCTCTTCATCAACGTCGCAGTAAACCGGGAAGATCAATCATCGTGAATCTGCGAACACGCGCTGCTCGGTGGGTTGATGAGTCAATTCGGTCTAAATTGAAGACAGGTGCAGGATGGTCAATCGCAGAAGCTTACTGAAGGGCTCAATGCTGACGCTAGCAGGGTGTGCTACTGCAAATGTCGAGGCGGTCGCTGAGCAAGAGATGGAGCCGGCCAGCCACTCTGCTTCGTTTTCTGCGCTGTATCCCGGCGTTTGGAAGGCAACGATCGGACTGCCAGAGCGCTATACACCTGTAGCCGGCCGGAGGCTGCCGCCTGATGCGGAAGGGCTTCGCCGGCTGATAGCGGGGTCCGGGGTTCCATTTGAATCGATCGGTGGACGCGTTGATGCCCGCGGCTGTCTGCTCACTCTACCTCTAGCCGCACACGAGGAGATCTTCGGCTTCGGACTGCAACTGCTGTCGTTTGCGCAACGAGGCAAAAAGAAGACGATCCGGGTGAATGCCGATCCGAAGGTGGATACAGGCGACTCTCACGCGCCGGTGCCTTTCTATGTAAGCACCCGGGGATACGGAGTTCTCGTCGACACCTACCGCTATGCCAGCTTTTACTGCGGAGATGCCCGTCCTAAGCCGGCGGCCCATAGCGCGGCACCGAAAACCGGCAGCGTCGCAAATCCTGATTCAACGCGGAACCTACCGCTCGAAGATCCAGGGCACATCGTGGTGGATGTGCCGCGCGCGACTGGCGTGGATGTCTACATCTTTGCAGGCCCCACGATGCTCGATGCGGTACGCCGATACAACATGTTCTCCGGCGGAGGTGTCGAGCCGCCGGTGTGGGGACTCGGATTCTGGTATCGCGTCGTTGGTACAGCGAATGCCGGGGAAGCTCTCACGATCGCGCGCAGCCTGCGCGAGAGCAAACTCCCTTGCGACGTGCTTGGCCTCGAGCCTGGCTGGCAATCGCACGCTTACTCGTGCTCGTTTACATGGGATTCCGAAAGATTTCCTGATCCTGCTGCTTTTCTCAAAGATGTGTCTGCTCTGGGATACCACGTCAACTTGTGGGAGCACGCATTCACGCATCCGTCGTCGCCGATCTTCGATGAGCTGCGTCCTCACTCGGGCGATTATGGCGTTTGGGGAGGCCTGGTGCCGGATTTCGCCGGCGAGCAGGCGCGTCAGATTCTCGGTGACTACCATGGGAAGCACCTGATCGATTCAGGCGTCTCAGGTTTCAAGCTGGACGAATGTGACAACTCCGACTTCACGCGCGGGTGGTCATTCCCGGAGTTCTCTCGCTTTCCGTCCGGCCTCGATGGCGAGCAAATGCATTCCGCTTTCGGGCTTCGCTATCAGGACGCGATATTCGATCAGTTCAAGTCTCGCGGCAAACAGACGTATAGCCTTGTGCGCTCCAGCGGCGCATTGGCCGCGCCTTATCCGTTTGTGCTGTATAGCGACCTGTATGGCCATCGCGATTTCGTGCGCGCTCTCGTCAACTCGGGCTTCAGTGGTTTGCTCTGGTGTCCGGAAGTGCGGGACGCGAGCAGTGAGGAGGATTTGATCCGGCGCCTGCAGACGGCAGTTTTCTCACCGCTTGCCATGGTGAATGCGTGGTATATCAAGAATCCGCCTTGGAAGCAGATCGACCAGAAGAAGAACAATGCCGGAGAACTCGGAGAGGGTTGGCGGGAGTTGGAAGCGCGTTGCCGCACTCTCATCGAATGGCGCATGAAGCTGGTGCCGTATTTACGGGGTGCGTTTTCCAGATACGCACTGGATGGAACACCACCGTTCCGCGCGCTTACGCTCGACTTCGACGATGAGAAATTGCATGCGGTAGACGATGAGTACATGGTGGGCGACCGCATTCTTGTGGCTCCGCTCTTTGCCGGGGAGGCTTCGCGAGAAGTTGTGCTGCCGCCTGGGAGTTGGCACGATTTCTGGGCCGGCGCTCAATTCGAAGGCGGCAGATCGTACACCATCAGGAGCGAACAGGAGAACATTCCGGTATTCGTAAAGGCAGGATCAATCTTGCCTCTCGGAGGTCCGGGCCTCACGACAGGCGCGGCGTCTACACGCGAACTGACGGTCGCAGTTTATGGTGACGGGTCGATGCCGTGGAGACTTGAAGGTCGTTCTGGCTTCGAGCTGAGTAAATCCGCTTCTGGACGAGTCGAAATGAAGCAGGTTGGCACAGAGCCGAGCGGTTATCGCATTGCTGAAGTTAAGCATATAGGGAAGAGTTGACCAGATCTTGACGATCAGCTAATCGAGCGAAGATGTTCGTTCGTGCCCTTCTGCTCGAAAAAATTCGCTCGGCAACTCGAGGCAGCCGAGCGCACGCAGAATGGTGCTACTTCGTTTCCTGAATGATCGCCTCCGCAGCGTTACCTGCTACCACCCAGCTCGCCGACCCAGCCACAACCGCTTCATCCTCGAACCAGAGGAACCCGAAGTCGTCGATACACTCCGGAAAGTCCGGCTTGATAACGATGTATCCCGGAATCACCGCGCCCGGAATATAGGCATTGTCGGCGCGATTGTTGCTGTACGTTTTGGTCTTTGATACCGTGCCCACGCCAGCGACATACGAAGTGCTCGATACCGGGTGTGTGCCCAAAATGTAATTGACCGCGCGAAGAGTGTATTCCGGGCCGACGAGATCGGGGAAAGCCTTGTGCAGAAAATACATTCGGATGGCCATGTCGACCACCGCCCCCGATCCGCCCCACGTGCCCAGGCTCGGAGGCACGCCAAACGGAGTTGCGTCCAGCTTCTTGTCGAGACCCGCCATGTACGTCTTCACCGCTTCGTGCAACTGATCCTTCTCGCTCGCGTCGAGGTAGGGAAGTGCGCGCACTGCCGTCCACCCATGGAATTCCATCTGCTGGGCGGTGATCATCTGAGGGAACAATTCCTTCAGACGAGCCTTGTAAGGCTCGGCGCCATGCGTAGCAATGGTCAGCTCAAGAGCTGCTGGCCAGTCCATTCCCACGCCAAAGCGCCCGCGGCCTGCGCCAACTGCAGGAGCAGGCTGTGCGGCGTTCGTACCCGAACCTGCGTTGCCTGTAGTTGCTGCAGCTCCCGGTGTACGTCGCTTGTTGCGGTCGCCTTGAGCGCCAGACACTGCGCCCTGAGACGCCGCCAGTACGCCGTTCGCCGGGGCACTTTCTGGAGCCCCGCCCCAACCGCCGCCTCCAGGGAATTGCGTCGGGTGAGTCCTTTCGTCATTCCATGCTTTGATCGCTGTATCCAGGCAATCTTTCGCAAGTGCATCGTCATAGCCTTTCAGTGTATCGGCTGCTGAGGCCAGTGCCGCGATCGCACTCCACTGGAAGAACGGATTGTTCGTGGTAAAGATCCAGCGGTCATCCGGCTTCCCAGAGTAGTCGCCCTTCACTTCATTCGGGCCGAGCTTCGGGTCATAGATGCGACCGTCGGTTTTTGATGCCCCGTCGCCCACTTGCGTGTATTGCCGCAGATCCGGCTCGTGGGTACCGCGGATCGCATGGCCAATGTTGTGGAACTGAGCCAGGATCAGTAGCGCCCCATGCTTCACCTGCTGCACGGTATCCGGCATCCCATCGGGACGATGCATCTCAACCTCGCGCGCCTTTTCGTCCACCGTGAGCTCGTCGTATTTGAGGTTGAACTCGCGATAGGCAAGTGCCAGGTTCTGAATCACACTGAGCTGTGCAGGTTCCTCCAGGTCGAAGTCGCCGGCATCGTACCAGCCACCCACGTTCATTCCAGGAATGCGATCCCCGCCTTTCCATTTCCCGTCCGTTGCCGTCGCTTGATTCCAGCCATCAAACTGCTCCCCAACCACCGGTGCCATGCGGCCATCATCCAGGTGCGAAGCGCCGTGCCACATGCGATAGCCCTCGCGAACTGCAACGTGATCCATCTGCGCCGCAATGTGATGATCAAGGCTGTCCTGCCAGATATTGGCGTATGCGTCCTTCGAAATCGGGAACGGCGCCGTGCGCTGGCCCGCGTACTCAATGACATAAAGCCCGGGATCTTTCACCTCGGTGAAGTCGAATTTCGAATATGTATATCGCAGCCACGGTGTTGAAGGCGTGATAGCCCCCTCGAACACCTGCTTGTACTCGCCGTCTTCCATCAGCCGCAGCACCTTTGCCGTCTTCGGTGCGTCATACTTCGGATCGAGTTCGAGCACGGCCTCTTTCCTGAAATTCGGCGCATAACCCACCTGGCTGTGCGCGATCACCGGCGGCCGCGTCCAGTTCGGAATCACGTCCGGCCTGATATGCCACACGATCGCTCCGGTGGTCTTGTCGGAGGGAATCAGCGACCGCAATACAAACCACCCGTTTGGCGCGCGGTCTCTTCCATCGAACAACATGAGGTCCGCGGTATCCGACACGACATTGACCCGCGCCTGCGCGTCGTCCACGCCTAGCGTGATGCTCTTGCCCTGTGCCAACGGCAGCGGCTGTGTATAGCCCTTGGCCTTGTCCCAGTCCTCAAGGTAGTAGGCCTTCTTCGGCTCATCTGCCAGAGGCAATACCTTCACCATCGGATCGTTGGGCGTGCGCGGAAACATTCCAGCTTTGGTTCCATCCACCAGGTAAGCCTTGCCCATGTAGATCGAAGGTAGAAACTCCAGATTGAATCCCGCCCGCCCCGCGAGCTTTTGCGGTAGAGGCTTGTCGAGATTGATGCTGACTTTGACACCGCCCGGCTCCGCCGCAACCTCCAGTGTGTAACTGAGATCGAATGTCGGGAACGCAAGCTCAGCCGTGAGCCGATTGTTCTCCTTATCGGCGTGACGCCCTTTCAGCGTCGCCACCAGATCCCACTGCTCCGGAGTCGGCATCAGGCGAACATCGCCGTTCGTGGCGATGCGCTGCCCGTGCAGAATCATCTCCATCGCAGTGTTCTTTTGATCGACAAACACCGGATGGTAGGTGCTGTCGTAAAGAAAGACGCTGAAACCCTGCGTATCGAGGTAGTTCTTGTCTGTCACCTTCATGGCAACTTCAGCGCCAAACAGACTCGGACCGGAAATCATGGCCAGGAGGAAAATCGCTTTAATTCGGGTGATCATTGGGTCTCGATCCTTTGCCCCAACATCATATGATATGTACGCCGGGATGCGCTCCGGCTCCTGGTGCAAAGAGACAGGTTGTCGAGATCTGCTGCCTCAGCGGGAGCGTCGTAGACTGCGATTCCGCAGCCATTTGGCCACGCCCAGGGCGAGAAGCAAGCCGCCGAACGGAAGGCTCATCAAAGCGATAATCAGGGCAAACCACCCGGTGTTCGTATGCGCACCGGTCGGCCCGAATCCCCCGAGAACCGTCTCCAGCAGAATCGCCGCGAACAAGCCGACTCCTACCATCGATGAACCCCACTGCAGAAGCTGACGAGTGCCATCGTCCCGCGTTGCCGTCACTCGTCCTGAATTCGTCGGCCTCTGTTCGATCACAGGCATTCGCTCACCTTCCCTGCGCCAGGCGCAGCATTGCGTAGGTGATTACGCCCGTGACGGAGACATACAGCCAAAGCGGAAGCGTCCAGCGCGCAATCTTGCGATGCTGCGGAAACCGGCCTGAGAGCGAAAAGAAAAATGTGATCAACACCAGCGGAAGAGCGGCGGTCGCGAGAACGATGTGGCTTGCAAGAAGCGGCAAATAGATGGAGCGATACGCCGCGTGAACCGGATAGCGTACATCCCCATGCAGATAGTGGTGCAGGATGTAGCTGACCAGGAACAGCGTAGAGAAGAGGAACGCCGTGATCATCGACGCCCGATGAGCCGCGACGTTGCGCGCACGAATAAAAGTGAACCCGATGACCAGCGCAGTCGCGCTGAGTCCGTTCAAGATTGCATTGAGCGCCGGTAGAAAGGGTAGCCTTACACTAGCGCTGTCTGCCGCAGGATGCTGATAGATCAACCAGAAAAGAAAAAGCGAAGCGGCCGCGCTGATTGCCAGAATGACGAAGATGGCTGGACGGGTGTTTGCTTTCGCTTGCGAACTGGTTGCCGTGGTCCCCATGACGTTCCTTAGTGCTGGGCGATGGCGCAAACCATGAGCGTGGTCAGCAGAAGCGGCAGGTAGATGACGCTCACCTTCAGCAGGTCGCGCGCGACGGAGCGGCTCTCTGTCTCCGAAGTTGTGCGAAGAATGCGCGTGAAGCGAATCGTATACGCCAGATAAAAAAGCCCGAGAGCTGTCGCCGGCACGGCGTAGACCGCTCCGGCCATTCCGAGCTTCCATGGCGCCAGGCTAACGGGAATCATAACTACCGCGTAAAACAGCGCTTCAATCACTGTCGACAATCCATCAGGTTGCACGACAGGGAGCATCCGAATGCCCGCTCGTGCGTAGTCGTCGCGGTAGAGCCACGCAATCGCCATGAAGTGCGGAAATTGCCAGACAAACAAAATGGCGAATAGCGCAATTGCCGGCCACTCGATGCGGCCGCGCGCTGCCGTCCAGCCAAGCAGTGGACCCATCGCGCCAGGAAATGCTCCCACAAAGGTCGCCAGCGTCGTCACGCGTTTCAGCGGCGTATAAATCGCCACATAACAGAACGCCGTGAGCAGTGCGAGGGAGACCGTAAGCAGGTTGGTATGGAGCAGGAGCCACAAGGACCCGAGTGCCAACGCGCCAAGCCCGGCCACGATGCCCTGAATGAGCGATATGCGTCCCGAGGCGATGGGCCGGTCAGCTGTGCGCTTCATCTTGGCGTCAATCGAGCGTTCAAGTGCCTGATTCAGAGCACCCGATCCGGCTGATACCAGACCGATGCCAATCAGCGTATCCAGCAGGCCCCGCTGAACGCTTGAGATGCCCGACTGCATGGAACCCAGATAGAATCCCGCCCATCCCGTGATGACGACAAGCCCTGTAACTCGAACTTTAAACAGCTCCCGCATGTCGTTGATGAAAGTAGCTGTTACGCCCGGCTTGGGTCCATGGATCGAGTGCGTCTCATGTCCAGCTTCCGAGATATCGCGGAGGGTCGCCTCAGGGTGGACGAAATCGCGGGAAGTTGCAGCCTGTGAGGCAGGAGTCATAAGTGCGGAGAGGACCTCAGTTGAGACACGGGAAGACCAACGTGCCTGTTTTGATGATAGCAAGTGGAACACGGCTGCTACTTCGATCTAAGTTGTTCAATTGATTCCGAGATGTTCGCGGGCGATTGCCTGGATGATAGGACGGCTCTCTCGCCAACCCCGCCAGACCGAGATGCACCATTGATCGATCAGCGCATCGCGAACTGGGCCGGGTTCGGCTTCAAGCACATGTTCGATTCGGATCTCGCCGCGTTCCACCGGAATCGGCAGCGTGGACCAGCCCTTGGAACTCCTCGCCAGCCTCATGTGCGCCACTTGCACTTGTCTGCCCGTATAACCCTTCTCGACGAGCAGATACAGTCCGATCAGAGCGAAGACAACAGCTATGGCCTTGGTCGATTCGTCGGCGTTCTGTGCGGAGTAGGCATCCACTGCGTGTTGGTGGATAAAGGCAGGGTCGGGATGAGCGAGAGTGTAGAACGCCAACTCGTTGTATCGGTCATCATCTTTGAACATGATCCGGCCCTGCGAACCGTCAAATGGTCTTCTGGTTCAGGCCCGCGGCGCTCATCACTGCGTCAGCGACTTCACTCGGCGTCTTGTCGTCGGCACGGATTGAAGCGTGTGCGGTGCGATAAAGCGGCAGCCTTCGCTGATACCGCGCCGCGAGATTCGCCTGATCGGCGAGCACTGGTCGCGTCCCTTCAGTTCCGCTGCAGCGGGCGAGTGTCGTTTGCAATTCAACGTCAAGATGTACGAGGAGGGTGCCGCAAGTATTCAGCAAAAGACTGCGCGTGTCTTCGCGTTCGATGGCGCCGCCTCCCAACGCCAGGACCAGGTTTACGCCTGAGGCGAGATGCGCAATCGTTGCATATTCGAGGTCGCGGAAAGCGCTCTCGCCCTGTGCCGCGAAGATCTGCGCGATCGTCATTCCTGATTCAGCTTCGATCACGTCGTCCACATCGATGAAACGCCAGCCCAAACGCTCGGCGATCAGCGGCCCAACTGTGGACTTCCCCGATCCCATAAATCCTGTGAGGACGATGCGAACCGGCGTGATTGAAGTCGGAAGACTCATGCGAGAAGTGGTGTTGTGGAGGTAAAGTCGCTTTCCTAGTATAAGGTTGTGGATTTCGACAGGGCTTACCCAAGCACCATGACAATCGCTCCTGCAGTGATCAGAAGACCTCCCGTGATCGCAGGCGCTGTGAGCTTCTCACCAAGAAGCGACCAGGCGAAGAGCATCACCAGCGGCACACTCAGCTTATCGAGCGGAGCAACGCGTGATGCGGGGCCAAGTTGCAAGGCTCTGAAGTAGCACAGCCAGGAGAGCCCGGTGGCCATGCCGGACAGGGCGAGAAACAGAACGGTTCGCCCATCGAGCATTCGGAGTTCCACATGTTTCCCCAGAACCAGAGCGATCGCCCAGGCAAAAACAAGTACCACCGTGGTGCGAATGGCGGTAGCGAGATTTGAGTCCACGTGCGCCACGCCCACTTTCGCCAACAACGCGGTTGCTGCCGCGAAAAGCGCTGAAAGAAGTGCCCATCCGATCCAGGTCATGCAGTCAATGCTAGCCTCCGAGGCGCACTCCCTGTCGCCGCTACAATGGGGTCAAGCATGTTCCGGAAGACAATCCTTGCGCCTCTAACCGCCGTCGCGTTTCTCACGGGCTGTGGTTATCACACGATTGGGGCCGCGACGCACCTGCCGCCCGACGCACGCACGATGGCGGTACCGGTGTTCGCGACACACACAGAGGCCTATCACACTGAGGTCGCACTCACGGATGCAGTGATCCGGGAGTTTGCCGCGCGTTCGCGGATGCGGGTCTCCCCCGGTGAGGGCGTCCGTCCGGACGTCCTGCTGCATGGCACAATCCTGAACGAAGTTGTCGCCCCGCTCACCTACAACACCACCACCCAGCAATCTTCGAGCTTCCTGATCACACTCGTAATCTCGGTCACGTTATCGGATCGGGACGGCAAGGTCCTCTACGAGAACAAGAATTACGTCTTCCGAGGCCAGTACCAGTCCACCACCGATCTCCCGACATTCCTCGATGAAAGCCCGGCAGCGGTGGAGCGCATCTCGCGAGACTTTGCGCGTGCGCTGGTTTCGGACGTGCTGGAAGGAATGTAGAACGGACCGACCAGGGATCGCGGGAATAAGGCCTCCAAAAGACCGGTATTTAGCAAAGTTTGCGGATTAGTTTCGCCCCCGGCTTTCCTCAGGTGCTGGTTCAGCGATGCGCTGTTATCCTGAACACGCATGAGCACTTCGCGTCGAAGCGACTGTCACGGGAGTCTTAGGGAATGAGCACCGGACGCTGGGGTGCCGGATTCAGTGCCGTCGGTCGGTTCGCCTCGGAAATCGAGTCTGCTGCCGCCGGTAAGGGGCCCCTTAAGCCCGGGTACGTTCTCGCCGGGGACGAGATCTTTCTCCTCGACCGGTGCCGTGAGGCCGTGCTGAAGGCGTTCGTTCCCATTGACCTCAGAGATTTCTGCCTCTCCGACCTCGACCTCTCTTCCACCCCGATTTTTGACGTTCTCGATCGCGCACAAACCCCGTCTCTCATGGCCCCGTTTCAGGTCATCTTCGTGCGCAACGTCCGCCAGCTCTATACGCGCGGAGCGAAGAAGGACGAATTTGCGTCACTGGACCGCTACTTCCGCTCCCCAAATCCTCAAGCTCTTCTGATCTTCGTCGCGGACTTCCTGCGCATCCCCACCGACACGCGCCGTATGGAGCTGGAAGACAAAGGCCGCTTCGAACGCCTCCAGGAAACTCTGGGCGAGCATTGCGGCATGGTTGAACTCGCCCGCGTAGGGGACGAAGACGCCATGCGCTGGGCCGCGGCAACGGCCCAGGCCGCAGACACCAGACTCGACCCTGATGCAGCTCGCGAACTCGTCGATGCCCTCGGGTCCGACATGATGCTCATTGCCTCGGAACTCGAAAAGCTGCTTCTCTACACCTCAGGACGCGGCCGCATCACTCTCGGCGATGTCGAGACCATGGTGCTTGCCGCCAAGCAGCGCTCGCTCTACGAACTTACAGATGCCATCAGCTCTCGGAACACGGCCAAGGCGCTGGCTCTTCTGAATGGTCTGCTCAACAGTTCCGACGCAGGGGAAGACGCCGCCATTGGACACCTCTACATGCTGGCGCGCACCTTCCGCCAGATGCTCGTCATCTTGGAGAAGAACGTCCGCGACTCGCGCGCCATTTGGCAGGCCCTTTGGCAGGGCTTCCGAATGCCCCCCTTCGCGGCAGACGACCTCATCCGTCAGGCACGCCGCTATAAGAGTCGTCGCGAACTCACACGCGCCTTGCGCCTCATCGCCCGCGCGGATCTGGAGCTGCGCTCCTCTCCACCAGACAAAAGGCTCGTGCTGGAGCGCCTCGTCTACGACCTTGCTTCCGAACCAAAACCCACACTCCCGGCCTGGGCCTCCGCGCAACTCTCCTTCGAGAGCTGAAACGGAAGGCAGAAGACTGGAAGCTGACAGCGTGTCGCGGTTTTCAGTAGACGCCGTGCTCGTTGAGCCAATGGCCGTATGGCTGGTCAACTTTTTCCACGTGCTCCTGGTACCAGGCTGGAAGGAACTCAAGCAGCGTGCTGAAGTGAACCGGCTCTTCGCGATTCACGTGTTCCAGCGCCGAATAGAGTCGCGCGAGCAGCGCGTGGTGCGAGTCGCGGTGTTCACTGGTTCCCGGGAATCGATGCTGCTCCAGCAGTTGCTCTTCGCTTTGGAAGTGCATCTGCGTGAAATCGATAAGGCGCTCAAGTTGAAGGCTGATCTCGCGGCGGTTCGATCCGTGCGCGATCATCCGGCGAAGTTCGTTCAGCGTGTCCATCAGGATGCCATGCTGATCGTCCATGGCCTGCACTCCGATGATGCAGTCGTGGCTCCAGGTCAACAGCGTCACATCAATCTCCCAGCTTCAGAGGCAAGTCTAGTCGGGATCTGGAATCTCTCAATGGCGCTTAACGGGTACCTCCTATGAGCCTTTGGATTCATCCGGATGTGACTTCCGGCGCATTACCTGCGGCAACTTTTATCGAGAGTTATCACTCAAGTATCACGTCAGGCTGCTCGTGCCCGCGGGTTGTGAGAACAACCGCCGCCGTGAGGATGAGCCCTCCCCCTGCCCAGGCGTGGGGGCCGAGATGCTCCCCCAAAAGCCGTACGCCTAGATATGACCCCAGAGCAGGCTCAATATTCAAAAAGACACCTGCGCGCGAGGCCGGAACGTGGTGAATTCCCCAGTTCCAAAGGAAAGTCGTTGTCGCAGTACAGGCCAGGCCGCTGATCGCCAGCGCAATCCACGCGGTGGCGCTCACGTGGCTGAACGGTGGCGGGCTCACTTTGTTCTCGCGCCACGGATTGAGCAGTATCGGCCCCAACGTCCACACTGTCAGCATCGCCGTGCCCGAGAGAATGCAATACGCCGTCACAACGATCGGGCTGTGCGACTGCATCAGCTTCTTATTTAGCAGCACCCAGGCCAGCGCAACAATCAGCGACAGCACGACTAGCAAGTCGCCATAGAGGCTGGGCTCTCCTTGCGTCGCCGGCCCGCGATGACCTCCGAGCACGATTAGCGCGGCTCCCATCGTCGAACCCACCAGTGCGATCCAGCCGATCGTATCGAGACGCTCGCCCGCGAAAAGGACGGCCGCGACTCCAAGCAGCACAGGCATCGTCCCCACCATCAGCGCAGCATGGCTTACCGTGGTGTGCGCCAATCCATGGAACTGGATGAGGAATTGGATCGGTATCCCAAATGCCGCCGAGATAAGCAGGATCTTGATCTCGCTCGCCGTGAGACGTACGCGATTGAATAGGGCTACCGGCAGCAGCCCCAGGGTAGCGAAGAAGAACCGGTAGAGCACCATGTGCTCCACGCTCATTTCATTCAGCGCGAGCCGGCCAAAGTAGAATCCCGTCCCCCAAAGGCAGCCTGCAATCGCGCAAGCGCCATACCCGAGAAAGGCGGTGCGCGGGCTGATGAGGGCGTTTGAGGACATTTCTCCATTTAATGTCGCATAGATGGCCTGTTCAATCGAGCAACGTTCCTGTCGCCGCAGGTGCCGAGCCGCGAGTCCGGTGCGCCATTACCCGTGATCTCCCAAACTGAGCTGGAAGCTTTCGTCCACTCCTCGATTAAAATCGGGATGCAGCTTCCCCATATCCAGAATGCAGAGTCAACCGAGGCCCATGTTCTCAGCCGATTGTTCACTCGTTACCAATATGTATTCGTACAGAACCTCTCAAGCTGGCTTCCGTGGGCGCAGGGTCTTGGAAAAGTCCTCGCAAAAATTGCGAACCATCTTCATCCTCTTTTCCGCATTCTCTGCGCTGTTTGCCGCAGGTTGCGGCGGTTCTGCGGGCACCTCGGGGGCTGGCAACAATCCTCCACCTCCACCTCCAACGGTCACGCCCACCATATATACCGCTTGGGGCGATTCGCTTACTGCGGGTTGTGAGGATGGTAGTGCTCCGGATTGCTCGTATCCGTATCAACTCCAGAAACTTATTCAGGGCAGCACTGTCAACAATGAGGGCATCGGCGGACAAACCTCCACCCAGATCGCAGTGCGAATGGGCGCCGTCGCTACAAACGTTACGGACTCGTTCACGATCCCTTCAAGCGGCTCCGTCAGTGGTGTAACTTTCAAACCGGGTTATGAACCTTGTCACAATGTCGGCTCTGCGGGTTCGATTGGGGGGACGATCGATGGTGTTCAGATTTATTGCCAGGATGCAGGCGCAGGCGAATTCACCCTGACACGCGTCAGCTCCGGTTCTGCTGTGACCGTCATCAACGGCGATCTCTGGACACCGGTTGTGCCCGCAGGCGCGCTCAGTGGCATAAACATCATCCGGGCCGGCAGAAACAATACCTCCGTCTGTCCAACATCCGGCGTAACCACGAGTAATTGCCAGGTCGCTGCCGACATAGAGGCGATGACAAACTATGTTGCCGCGCACAACGGCCGCTTCCTTGTCCTGACCGTAATCAATGGCGAACTCGACGGCTATGCGCCGGATTCGACCGGGTATCGATGGACCACAGCTATCGATTCGTGGATTACAGCCACGTACCCGAACAACAGTTACGACATCCGGGAAGCATTGGTCGCCGCCTACGATGCAGCAAACCCGGTTGATGTCCTTGACCACTCGCATGACGTCCCGCCGTTCAGCCTGAGAGCCTTTGATTCTTCAGGGATCCTGGCCTCAGCCGTTGGTAGCGCAACCAGCTGTGCCATTAGCTTTGGCAGGAAGCTCGGGAATTCGACCATCGCGATTATCGGTTCGGAGTACATCTTCATCAGTTCTGGAACCGATGGCAACTACAGCTGCACCCGCGGCTTCGCTGGATCAACGGCGGCTGCCTATCCAAGCGGAACGGCTTGGGTCGGAGACGACCCACTGCACCTGAGCGGCTATGGGACGGCGAACACCGCCAATCCCAATGGGCCTGGTTACACCCTTGTCGCCAAATCTATGCAAAGCGCGCTGGCTAAGCTGCAGTGATCGGCTGCGGGTAATCGAGTGCTCCGTCAGTGAGGATGTCGCCGCTTTGCCAATCTCCTTTGGACATTCCATAGGAAGTGTGCTAGCTTTCTGTGCAATGTCCAAAGGAGCCGAGATGGGCGATCAGAAATCTGACGTATTGCAGGGAACGCTGGACCTGATGGTCTTGAAGACACTCTCCGCAATGGGACCGCTGCACGGATTTGGAATCGCGCGGCGTATCGAGCAGATAAGCGATGGCGTTCTCGATCTGAACGAAGGAACCGTATATACCGCCCTTCTGCGATTGCAGCAGCAGGCATGGATCACCTCGGAGTGGGGAACAAGCGAGAATAATCGCCGCGCGCGGTTCTACTCCATCACGGCACGGGGCAGGAAGCAGCTCGAGCGCGAGGCGGAAAACTGGGAGCGCGTCGCCGGCGTAATTGAAAAGGTCCTGCGCCTTGAAAGGCAGGGCTGACGCGATGCTGAATCTGCGGACCGTATGGGCGAGATTGAAGGGGCAGGCTGCCCGGAGACAAGCAGATGAAGTGCTGGACGAGGAGATCCGTGAGCACATCATGATGCTCGAAGAGCGCTACATCTCTCAGGGCATGAGTGCACGAGATGCGTCGTTGGCAGCCCGGCGGCAATTCGGAAACGTGACTCGCCTGAAAGAAGGGCAGCGAGCATTGCGCGGAATCCTTTCACCCTCGGAATGGTGGCAGGACGTGCGCTTCGGTGCGCGAATGCTTAGGAAACGCGCATTCTCGAATGCTGCCGTTGTGCTGGCTCTCGCGCTGGGCATTGGCATGAATTCGGCCGTGTTTACATTCGTCAATGCGCTGCTTCTGAGGCGTCCTGACGGCGTTCGCGAGACGGATCGATTGGTTGGTGTGTGGCTTAGAAACCCGAAAGCGAGCGGTGTGATGGGATACCTGCCTTTCAACTATCCCGATTACACCTATTACCGCGATCATGCGAAGTCCCTCGAAGGCCTTGCGGCATTTGCTGAAGCCGGCAGAGAGGCCATCTGGAATAACAACGGCACCGGAGAGGTCCTGCATGGTCAGCTCGTCTCGGGGAACGGCTTCTCATTGCTGGGAGTGAACGCGGTCCAGGGACGCGCGCTATCCGCTGAAGATGATCGTGCGGGCGATCCGCGCCAAGTCATCCTGCTGAGCTACGCATTCTGGAAGCAAAGGCTCGGTGGCAATGAAGCGGAGATCGGAAAGACGCTGATGCTGAATGGCACGCCCTTCAGCATCGTAGGAGTGGCGCCAAAAGAATTCTCCGGTGTGGTGGTGGGCACTCAACCGGACTTTTGGGTCCCTATGAACCTTCAGGAACGGTTCACTCATGAAAAGGCTATGCTTGCCGATCGAAACTCCTATTCGCTCATTGTTGCAGGAAGATTGCGCGACGGAGTTGACCGCAAGAGCTTGCAGGCAGAGATGCACTTGCTCGCGAAGCAAGTGATTGCATCGCACCCGAAAGACGAGGATCTCCTTGACGCGCTGGTGTACCCTCTCACGCTCGTGCCCGGTCCGTATCGCGGTTACGTTGGAGCCTTCACTGGTGGACTGCTCGCTGTATTCGTGCTGGTTCTGCTTATTGCCTGCGCGAATGCCGCGACCCTGATGCTGGCACGGGCGACTGGTCGCGCTCGAGAGATGGCAACCCGCTCAGCATTAGGAGCCGGACGCGCACGCCTGGTGCGGCAAATGCTCGTGGAGAGTCTTATGCTGGCGGCCGTTGGAGGCGCAGCAGGCATGGCAGTTGCCTGGACTACAGCGCGGATGCTGATGAGCCTCAAGCCGGCCAACGTTCCCATCACCCTTGCCATCCCGACCGACTGGCGGGTGGTGCTCTTCACGGCCGCAATCTCGATGGGGACTGGCGTCATCTTCGGGCTCGTCCCCGCACTGAGAGCTAGCGCGGTAGACGCTGCGCGGGTTCTCAAAGAGGAGTCGCAGGGAGGGAGTCTCAACAAGTCACGCCTTCGCGGCGTTCTCGTGGTGATGCAGATGTCCATGTGCGTGGTTCTGCTCGCCGGAGCTGCTTTATGTGTGCGCAGCCTCATGAATGCCAATGCCATCGATGTTGGGTTCGAGACGCATCATGTTGCGACGGCGTCTCTCGACCCCGCCAGCCTCGGGTACTCTCCAGCGAAGATCGAGAACTTCTATGGGCGCCTCATCGAGCGAGTGCAGCACCTGCCCGGAGTCACATCCGCGAGCTACGTGCAGTTTCTTCCGCTGGGAACAGCGCGTTCCGATACCTCGGTGAGCAGGGAACTGGGCGCACACCAGAGCGAAACGATGGTGGGCCTCTATCGCATGTCTCCAGGATTCTTCAGGACCATGGGTATCCCGCTGGTGCGGGGGCGCGATCTGACATCGCAAGAGGCCGAGAGCGATAAACCTGACGCTGTGGTGATAAACGAAGCTTTGGCGCGGAGGCTCTGGCCCGGCGAAGATCCGGTCGGCAAGCGGCTGGCGATGCGCGACGACAAGACCTTGAGTGAGGTCGTTGGAGTGGTGAAGAACGGCAAATACCACACCCTGGGCGAACCTGCCCTGCCGGTTGTTTTCCGCGGCAGCCCCCCACCCGCGCGCATCCTGGTGGCGCGAACCTCGGGGGACGATCGCTTGCTGCTCGATGAGATCCGTCGCGAGGTGCCGATCGTCGACCCGCTGATGGCAGCTACCGATGTGCAGACAATAGAGCAGCACATGGCGTTGCCGTTGTTTCCGGCCCGCACAGTCGGGTGGTTGTTGGGAACCTCGGGGATGCTGGCCGTGGTGATGACTGCCATTGGACTGTTCGGCGTTATCGCGTACATGGTTTCGCAGCGGACTCACGAAATCGGAGTGCGCATGGCGCTTGGAGCGAGGCATAGGGATATATTGAAACTCGTCCTCGGCCAAGGGGTTCGGCTGATACTCGTCGGCTTAGCTATTGGATTTTGCGTAGCGTTTGGGGCAACTCGTCTGCTGTCGCCGCTACTCTATGGAATCGGCGCGAATGATCCCGTGACGATGTTCATTGTTGCGATGGGCCTTACCGCAGTCGCACTGCTGGCATGTTATCTTCCGGCCCGAAGAGCCATGCAGGTCGAACCCTCAGACGCATTACGCTACGAGTAGTCTGCCCGAGCAGATCGTGTATTAGCGTCTGAAGAGCTTCAGCAATTCGACTAACGGCCGCGTGTTGAGCACAGCCGCCTTATCCAACCCGGCCCGCCGCGCTTGCTCCAGCCCGAAGCGCATCGTCGCAAGCTCTCCCGTGCTGTGCGAGTCTGTAGAAATCGCAATCAGGATGCCTGCGTCGCGGATCAGCCGTGCATTCTCCGCCGAAACATCCAGCCGGTCCGGGCTCGAGTTCAACTCGAAAAAGCACCCGTTCTGCTTCGCGTGCTCAATCACCCTCCGGATGTCGATCTCGTACCCCGGCCGCTTCAGCAGCAGCCGACCCGTAGCGTGCCCGAGGATATTGAAGTACCGATTGTCCATGGCGCGCAGAATGCGCTCGGTCTGCTGTTCTTTGTTCATCGCGAACCGCGAGTGAATGGAGCATACTGTGTAGTCAAGCTCGCGCAAAATCTCGTCCGGGTAATCGAGCGCTCCGTCAGCGAGAATATCCACCTCAGCCGACTTGAGCAGGCGGATCCCGGACAGCTTCTCGTTCAGCTTATCGATCGCGCGGATCTGCTTCTTGAGTCTCTCCACCGAAAGCCCATTCGCGATCTTCAGGCTTGGCGAATGGTCGCTGATTCCCACGTACGCGTATCTGCGGCTCCTCGCCGCCAGCGCCATCTGTTCGAGAGTCGCGACACCGTCACTGGCTTCCGTGTGCATGTGCAGATCGCCGCGAAGATCTTCTTGCGTGATGAGGGTTGGCAGCTTGCCCTCGCGTGCCAGCCGCACTTCGTCGAGGCCTTCGCGCAACTCGGGCGCAATGAACTGAAGTTTGAAGCGCTTGAAAAAAACTTCTTCCGTCGCGAACGCAGCGCTGTGTTCCAGCGTGCCCAGACTTCCGGTGACGCGGGTAAGGCGGGTGAGGTGCGCCCTGGATCCCGTATGCCGGATCAGAGCGAGCCCCCAGTTCTGTTTTGACACCGGCTCCAAACGCAATATCGGACCCGAAGGCAACGAAAAGGTTGCGTATTTGGAAGAGACCTCAAGAATCGGAGTTCGACCCCCGAAGAGCTGGAAGGCCTCAGCCGTGGCGCGGAAGTCGGCTGTCTCCACGATGAAGTCAAGATTGCTGATGACCTCGACACAGCGCCTGTAATCCCCGGCCGCAATGGCGCGTACAGCGTCGCACCGTTTGAGCAGAAAATGCTGAATGGCCGCGACCAGAGAGTGCGCATGATAAAGCAGAATCGAATTCGATTCGATCAATCCCTGACGCACGTGCTGCGCCATGCGCGCGCCAAATACCTCGTCGATCTTGCCGCTGTCGAGCGCCTTGCGCAGTTCGGGAATCGACGATATGCCGAGCTTCTTATAGACGCGTAATACCCGCGTCGGATCGAGGCGAGGGTGCTGGTTGATCGCGACAACCTCAGGCGGCACCTCCGCACGAAGCTTTTCGAGACTGCCCAACTTGCCTTCCAGCACAATTTCCCGCACCGCATATGCGATGGCTCTGCCGATACCTTCATATGTGGTGAGATCGCCTTCACTGCGGACGAGGTCGTCAACGCTCTCACCCAGCCCGCGAATCGTGTTGGCAGCGCGGCGGTAGGCGCGGATCTTGTAGGGATTCTCGCCTTTCACGGTGAGTAGCTGCGCAAGCGAGGAGAGGCGATCGGCGATATCGGCATTGCTTAGAGGGGCGGTGACGGACACGGGCAGGGAACAGGCTCCTGAAGTATTCGATGCAGGCTTGTCGGCTCCCAGGCTCCTGCGATTTTCCAAGCTCACGGCTCGATCTGGCGCACCCGCGCTATTTGAAGACGCTGGATTCCATGGCGCCATAATTCGGCGCGTGTGGCACGCAGGTGTCAACGAATTTCAACACCAGGTGATTGTCATCGCCAAGGCCCGATCCAGAGAGGACGTAGGGCGCGTATTTCCCCGGTGAGTCGTGGTTATCGAGCCAGCCCCTGATCCATTTCTCGCAGCCGAAGCGGAACCCTTTGGGATCTTCTGTCCACCAGACGGCGCGAACGGTGAAAAGACGGCCGCTCATAGCGATGCCGGAGATGGTGGAATAGGAACCGTCCTTACTGGTAGTGATGGACTTGAATTCTTTGATCTTGAAAACAAGTGGGCGCGATTTTGCATTCTTGTCGATGAATCTGCACGCTTCAGCCTCGCAAGTGCGGTGCACGCGGAAGATGTCGATGATGACGGGTTGGTTGGAGACGTTCTTATATTCGACCGAAATCTTACCCTCGGCTGGATCGTAGAATGTGCTCGCTCCAATGTCGGTTGAAAGAGTGGTATGGGTGGCCAGGTTGGTGGCCTGAACACAATGTATGGTGCAGTGTTTCGCCTGCACCGTGGTCCAGCCGATTTCCAACGGTGCGGCGGATTCGAGGGTGACGACGTAGGTCTGACCCGGCTTGAGCGCGATACCCGACTTAACGGGAGAATGCGTAACCGCCGCGTGGGAAGCCCCGGTGAGAAGCACGAGAGCAGTCAGGATCGTAATGCGCATAGGCTTTTGCGCGATTCTACCCCGCATCGACTCGTAAGGAATGAGTGAGTTTTGCGGGTAGGACCTTATTGAGCAAGCGAGCCGATCGGCAGGTCGATCACGCGCAGGTCGGTGTCGCGGTCGCGGGCCGTGAGCAGGATCTTCCCAGTCCCGTCCGCAACAAAGCTCGATCCGCCGTATGTCCAGCCTGTCCACGGCCCATGCGTCATTTCTCCGACAAGGTCTACTCCCGCCATTGGACAATGAACCTGGGAAGCGCGGCGGCTGACAAGCCCTTCGAGTTCCTTCGAGTGATCGGGCCACTTGTCGTTAGTGGCAGCCCAACCGTAGGGCACGAGCATCAAATCAGGCTTCAATGTTTTCATCCGCTCGACGAACGCATCGCTGAAGGTGTCCGCGCAGATTAGCACCGCAATGCGGCCGAACTCCGTTTCCACCACGCCAATGTCTTCGGGACGACCCTGCGAGTAAGGGGGCGTCATCAGCTCAGGAAGCACATTGATCTTGCGGTGCTTCCACAGGAGCTTGCCCGACTTGTCGACGAGAATTGCGGAGTCGTAGAGGTGGTCGCCGTCCTTTTCGTCGAGCCCAATCGCGATCATCATCCTGTACTTGCGTGCGAGCGATGCAATGCGATCGCTGTCGGCGCCGGGGATCGGGGTGGCCATCTTGTGTGCGTCGGGATTCTCCCAGCCAAGAATCGAGGACTCAGGAAACACCGCGATCTGTGCATGTTGCGCGGAAGCCTGCTCGAGCGCGTATTCGATCCGCCGAAAGTTGCCCTCACGGTCGCTATCGATCACAAGGATCTGGCATATGGCCAGCCGGACATGCTTGGCGGGTGCTTGCTGGGCAGAGATAGCAGTGCCGGTGAGTGTTGTGACGGCAAGGATGAGGAAGTAGATCCTGTTGAGCAAAGGCGGACTCCTCAGTTGCATAGTCGATTGTGACTTACTCTTCGTTCGAATGAATTGTAAGGCGTGTAAACAGGGAGCCTCGCCTGGCGGCGATTCGCCCCGCTAAGTGGGCTGTTGGTCACGAATGCTGGGCTGTTGCGCGACGCATAGCTATGATCTTCGATCATGCGACGAGTAATCGAGGCTGTGCTGCTGCTTGGGGTGATCTTCCCGCTCGCTGCGCAATCCCAGGACAAATCAGCAGAGAGGCTAGTTCGGCAGTACCTCCAGGCGCGCTCTCAGACAATGCAGGAGAGTGCGACTTCGCGCGATATCGACACGGCATTGTCATTCTGCACCGAGGGCTTTGTGTACGAACATCCGTCGGCAGGGGCAAGGATTGAGGGAAAGGAGAAGTCGCGCTTAGGAATGAGCGGATATCTCGGGCAGACGAAGGATCCGACTTACAAAATTCAGATCCTGGCGAGCAATCCGCATGTGGTTGTGGCGCGCGTCGACCAGCAATTTTTTGTGAAGCAGGAAGATGGGAGTTGGAATCCGGGCAAGAGATCGAACATCACTGTATTCGAGATCGAGGGCGGGAAGATCAATCGAATCCTGGACTATTGAGTCGATTGTGCTGGGGGCCTTGAGTCCTGAATTAACCCACCGCCAAATCATCGCGATGAAATAGGGCGCATAGTGAGGATCACTCGTCGAAAAGCGATAGTTGCCGCTTAGAGGCAGACTTCTTCTTCGCGGTCTTGTCGTCGAACACGGTGCGACCACCCAAAGAAGGCGAAATCTCCCGCTCGCGATTGAGCGCAGCCGTGAAGTCAGCGACTGGGTCGAGATTGGCTTCGACGTTGCGGGTCAGTTTGTCGAGACGGCGGAATCCATCCAGCTTCTCGGTGTGGCCCAGTTTGGCCGCATCCAAAGCGCGACGAAGAACGCCCAGCGATTCGTCATAGGTCTTCAGCGGTACAGGAAATGGGTGCCCGTCTTTGCCCCCGTGAGCAAACGAGAACCGCGCTGGGTCGGCAAAGCGGCTGGGTGCTCCGTGAACAACTTCAGCAACGAGGGCCAGGGACTGCAACGTCCTCGGTCCAAGCCCTTCCACGAGCAGCAAGGACGCAAAATCGCGCAGCTCCTGTTCGTGCGCCACAGCCAGGACGGAGCCAAGCCGTTTCAAATCGACATCAGCCGCGCGAACATCGTGGTGCGCCGGCATTACCAGCTTGCGAACTTCCCCCAGCGAAGATTCGACCGGCTTGTGTGCGATCTCCAGCAGCGCCTTCTGCGCTCTATCCGCCCGCGCGTCCACAAGGTTCAGAATCGTTCCTTGCGGCTTGCCCACAATGGCCGTATGAGGGTCCGACGTGAAATCGCGTACAGCCGCCGAGTGCCAATGATAGCGGCGTGCGAGGTGGTTGTTTTCGTTCATCCCCTGCTGAACGACAGCCCACTCACCCGATTTGTGAATGACAAAGGAGTGCAGGTACAGCTGAAATCCGTCAGCAATGGCGTTGTTATCGACGCGCGCCGTGAGGCGGCTGGTGCGGGCGAGTTCATCGCCATTGAGGCCGGTATAGGATGCGAAAGCGATCAGCTCGTCCGGCGTGCGGCGCGAGTGCCGGCCCCGGCCCCCGCAAACCATAAACCCTAGTTCTGAGAATCGTGGATTCAGCCCCCGCTTGAGCGCGCCCAGCACAGACGTCGTGATCCCGGAGGAGTGCCAGTCCATGCCCATTACTGCGCCCAGCGCCTGGAACCAGAAAGGGTCGCTGAGCCGAGTCAGGTACTCCGAAGGACCATAGGACTGGATCACACACTCGGAGATTGCCGTGCCAAGCAGGGTCATCCGCTCGGCAAGCCACGTAGGAACACGGCCGCCGTGCAGGGGAAGATCGGCGGTTCCGGAGCGCTTCACTCCCCCATTTTCTCGCAAACTGCAATGTGGCGATAGAAAGAAGGCTGACTAGACAGCCTCGGTGAGCGCCAGGTTTTCATCCTGCGAAGCGGTTTCCGCCTGAACCGGCTTGGCCGCGACCGGTGGCTTTGCCTTCTCCACTGGCATGTGGACGTCGATGGTGCCCTGCAGGACCGCTCCCTCTTCGACGCAAAGGCGCTTGGTCGAAAGATTTCCAAGCAGCGAACCCTCGCTGCGAATCTCAACCCGCTCGTCGCTGTGCACCTTACCGCAGACGTCGCCCATAATGACGACCTCGCGCGCGGAGATATCCGCTTTCACCGTGCCTTCTTTGCCAATGGTGACGCGGTGCGCCGACGCGTTGATCGAACCCTCAACAGATCCATAGATATAGATAGGATCGGAGGCGTCAATCTCCCCCTTGATCCGGATGGACTTGCCGATCATCGTGTACTGGTTTTGAGTCGTTGAGGCGAGGGGGGTGGCATTAGGGCTGTCGGACATTTGGATTGATCCTTTCGTCTGGTCAGAGCATCGAGCTGCATCTTTTAAGGGCTGGATCAATCGCAGTGCTTTTCAGCTATATGCGGGCCGGTCGCGCCGGTCTTTGAGCCATGCCTGGGTTTCCAAACAAATCCGAGGGATTCCCGATTGTAGCCATACATCGTCCCTTTGGGACGGTTACGGGAGTGTCGAAAGTAATGGAACGTTCGCCGTCGCCGCTCCTTCCGAGGGCTCCTCCCGAATTTTCGCGTTAACCGGCCCAGGCGGGGAAAAACCGCCCGATCATTGATTCCAAGTGAACTAAGCAGGTCGTCAGGGCGTCCAAGTTGGTGGTACTATCGTTGGCACGGTGCGCCTTGTCAGGAGTCCGGTTCTCCAGGGCGCGTATCCTTCAACAAGTTCGCCCAACCGATAGGGAAGGATGCGGACATGAAAAGCGAATTCCTCTTCAAGGCAGTGACCTTCAAGGCAACGGCCCGCAAGGCATTGACCTTAGCAGCAGCGTTCCTGCTAGCCTCAGCGGTCCACGCGCAAACCGCTGAATCGAATCCAAATCCAGCGTCTCCCGGAGCTTCGAAAGTCCGTATCGTCCGGCTTAGCCAGGTGAGGGGTGTGGTCCAGATCGACCGCCATATCGGCCGAGGCTTCGAAAACGCGATTGCGAATCTGCCGGTGGTGGAGCAAAGCCAGATCAAGACTGGCGTCGGTGTCGCTGAAGTCGAATTTGAAGACAACAGCTCGATGCGTATTGCTCCCAACTCTCTGGTCGAATTTCCCCGGCTGGAGCGAGAAGCTTCAGGCGCCACTGCGTCCACCGTGCATGTCGTGCAGGGCACCGCTTACCTGAGCCTTGTGAAGCATCAGGACAAGAAAGCGCCCGTCAACGACTTCGTACTGAGTTTTGGCGAGCGGACACTGAACCTCGATCCGGCGACCCATGTCCGGCTGGATCTGCAAGGCTCGCAAGCCAAGCTGGCGGTATTTGATGGCGCGGTTCGCACCAACGGGGAGAACGGCGGCGTCAGCATTCCGAAGAAGAAGACAGCCACCTTCGAGATCTTCGACAAGAACGAGCCGACCGTAGCGAAAGACATCGCTGAAAGCGTCTTCGACAATTGGGACCATCAGGAAGCGTCCTATCACGCAAATGTTGCTTCATTGAGCCGTTTCAATTCACCCTACGCGTATGGATTGAGCGACATGAGCTACTACGGCTCATTTGTGAACCTGCCAGGTTGTGGCTCAATGTGGCGGCCCTACTTCGCAACGGCTTCGTGGAACCCCTACGCGAATGGCACGTGGGCATGGTACGGCGGTGCAGGCTACTCGTGGGTGTCACCTTATCCATGGGCATGGACTCCATATCATTCCGGAACGTGGATGAACTGTGGGGATGCCGGCTGGGGTTGGATGCCTGGCGGAAGCTGGTATGGCGTCAATAATGTGTATCCCACCACCGTGCCCAGTGGCGGATCGAACGGCGGCGGTTCTCAAACGGGTCCCATCATGAGGGCCCCTCATGCTCCTGCTCGTCCACCGAGCCCCAGAGATCCGGCCTTGATCGCAGTAAATACAAAGCCAGTCCCGACATCTGGAGTTTCTGTCGCAACCAGATCCTTCGTCTTCCAGAAGGACTCGGCAGGCATGGGTGTTCCGCGTGGGACTCTAGGCAAGCTAGACGGGTTCTCGCATCAGACCGCGACCCGCGGTATGGCACAGACTCAGATCTACGCAACTGTGCCACAGACCGGACACGCCTACGGTATGGGTGGCGGCGGAGCCAGCGCAGGGCAAGGGCTGGCAACCTCCATCCACCGGGGTTCACCGCCGGCCACTTCTTACTCATCCGGTTCCAATGGCTCCTGGTCAGGCGGAAACATGAACGCCGGAGGCAGCCGTGGAGGACCCAGCATGGGTCCCAGCGGTGGGGGAGCAAGCATGGGCTCCGGTGTTGGGAGGTCGGGTGGCGGTCCGGCAGCAAGCGCACCTGCGGCCGCGCCGGTGGCTGTACACAGATAAACGAAACTCCTTCGTCAGTTCTCTGTGCGCATCCGCATCGGATGCGCACAGTTGTTTTGGGCATTGTGCAGCCGCGCTATGCATTCTGCTTCGAGGGAATTTCGACCACGACGCGGTCGAGACCGATGGCAATGGGCGAAAATATTTATCGATGGTGAAATGCTCATTGGGACTCGTGTGGAAAGCTGTTGTGCGGGGCGGATTTCCAGTCCTTGCTATGGGAGCCCTGCTGGTTTCATCCATGGCAGGAGCCCAGCTGTTCAAGCATCACGCGAAAGACAAAGACGCAAGGCCCGCAGAGGATCGGAAGCCGGAGTTTCCGGCATCCCAGTCGCCGGCCTTCAGCATCCCCGTGGAGCCTCTAGGCTTCTTTGCGCCGGGAGCCATTTACCAGGGGCAGAGAGACAGTCTCGTTTCGCTCGATTTCTTGGATGAGGACCATCTGCTCTTCACCTTCCATGCGCCAGGGTTGATAACTCGTCAGGGGAATCCAGCGGCCAGCAATGAGCGCCAGATTCGTGCCGTTGTGCTCGTGCTCCCAGGTGGTGCAGTCGCTTCAGAGGCGCTCTGGGCGGTTCACGACCGCGATCGCTACCTATGGATGCTGAATGACGGCCATTTCCTCCTCCGCGACCGAGGCGATCTGAAGCTTGGCAGTTCTACGTTGGAATTGACTCCGCTGTTTCACTTTCGAGGACCGCTCCTTTGGCTCGAGGTGAATCCGTCGCAGGATTTGCTCGTCACAAATTCTCGTGAGCCAGTCGATGTGAAGCCGAAACCAGGAGACGTATCAAGCCCGCCGACTGCTTCCGCCCAGATGACCGTCGATGGGGATACTTCCAGTTCCCCCGGCAAAGACGGCTCTACATCGGGGGCGCAGGCCAACGCGAGCCTCGATGTAGTCCTGCGCATTCTCCGCCGCGAAACCGGAAAAGTAATGCTGATGAGCCGCACGCGCAGGACAGTGCATTTGCCAATCAATTCGGACGGCTGGGTTGAGATACTGCGCGGCAAGGGGCACGAGTGGATTCTGAACCTGAACTACTTCCGAGGCGGCAGCCGCATCATCGGCAAGATCGACTCCATGTGCGCGCCATCCGTCGAGTTCGTTTCCAACCCCGAGCTGCTTGTAACGACCTGCAATCCCGACGAGAGCCGGTGGATGGTCGCCTTGTCTACGGATGGAAAGCGGCTATGGAATGCCTCCAAGCCAGGCACCCAGATCTGGCCGAGACTGATCATGGCTCCCAATGGGTTGCGCCTGGCGCGTGAAACACTCCTTGCGACGCACACGGTCAATGCCATGTCCCCGCTCAGCTTTGATGATGTCAAAGCACAGTGGGTGGAAGTGTACGACGCATCTTCGGGGAAGGTGGAACTCACAGCGCCCGCTAATCCGATTCTTGATGGCGGTGGCAACGTGGCGATCTCCCCGTCGGCGCGGCGTGTGGCCATTCTCGATTCTGGAGCTATTCGAGTCTACGAATTGGCAGCGCCTGCCGCGGGTCAGCTTTCGGTCCACTGACAGCGGTGTTCACACGTTACCAGCGAAGTGTAAACTTGCCTGCGGAGGTTCTTTTGGCCACGGCTGTGGTGCGATATACGGCTGCGGCGGTCACCGACCGCGGGCGTAAACGTCCGTCAAATGAGGATGCCTTCGGATTTTCCGTCGAGGCCGGAGTCTACGTCGTGTGCGACGGAATGGGCGGCGCGGCTGCCGGAGAGATTGCCAGCAGTCTTGCTGTAGACGAAGTTCTTCGTCTGCTGAAATCCCGCAAACAGGAAGTGAAAGAAACCGAACTCCCGGCTGCGGCAGAGAGCGCAGTTACCGCCGCAAACGAAGCCATTTTTTCCCGAGCTCAGCGCAATCAGCGGCTCAACGGCATGGGCACTACATTGGTAGTGATGGCGACCCAGGAGCAGCATGTCTGGATCCTCAATATCGGAGATAGCCGTTGCTATCGCATGCGCAAGGGAAAGTTGGAACAGCTTACTCAGGATCACTCGCTGGTCGAGGAGCAGGTCAGGCTCGGACGCATGACACCACGGGAGGCCCTTCATTCGCCGTTGAAGAACGTCATCACACGCGCCCTGGGAACGCAGTCGCAGGTGACGCCCGACATTTTCAAACTGGAGGCGGAGCCCGGGGACATCTTCCTCCTCTGTTCCGACGGATTAACGCGCGAGTTGCCGGACACGATCATCGAGTCTTTGCTGGACTGCGACCTTGCGCTCGATGCCATGGCGGAGCGGCTGGTTGACGCGGCAAAGAAAGCTGGCGGGCACGACAACATTACCTGCATGCTGGTCAGGGCAGAGGCTTGAATCTCAGTAGCGGGAAGCGGCGTCAGGCTTGAGTACAGCTTCCGGGACCCTCAGGACAGAGCAAAGTTGAGATCGCATCCAGCATTACGGTGGGGTGCACCGGCTTCGCCAAAATCTCGAATTGGTGTCCCTCGTCTTTCGCCTTCTGCATAAGGCTTTCTACCGACGGCTGACCTGAAAAGAGCAGGGCATGGCAGTCGGGCAAGTTCTCTCTCAGGACAAGCGCAAGTTCAATGCCGTTCATTTTGGGCAGCATCACGTCGAGAATCGCGACGTTTGGTGACCAGGCGGAGATAAGCGCGATCGCATCCTCGGCGGAGTACACGACCCGAATCTCGTAGCCGTTCGAAGCAAGAATCTGGCCGAGCGTATCTGCGACGACCTTCTCGTCTTCGACGATCAATATCTTTTTTCCTCCCAAACGCCCCGACATCACCGGCCTGCTTCTATGGAGAAAATCGACAATTCCCCTGTTCCCGCAAGGATGCGGGCCCGCGCAGCCTAGTTGGTTCTGCAGCACTCAGAAAATCGCTTCCCGTCGTTGTCAACCAAACGCGCCTCTGGGTTTCCTGCTCGTCGCGCGCGGTACTTACTTTTTGAGTGGCGGTAATGAAGCGCCATTACCGTTTCGCTCCTTTCACCCGTCTCTTCCGTTGTAGATGTAAGCCACGTTCTTTGCATAGTTTGCAGCATTGTTGATCGGCGTCTTCGAGGAATACCTTTCGGTCAGATGCGGTTCGTCGACCACGGAGAGAAGACAATGCAGATCCAGGAACACACGACCGAAACGATCGGGGCACGGCGGAAGTACGCAAGAGCCATGACCTCGACCAGAATCAACTTGAACTTACCCAGTGATGCAATCTCAAATTCCACGCTCAAGCCCGACTCGAACACACCCAGTCAACCTCTGTTCGAATGTCTTGCGCGGACAACCATCGCAGAGCGATTCCCAGTGTTAACCTGCTTTGTGATTTCATTTGCACTACTCGCTACTGCCTTGATCACTGAAATCGAATGTCTTAAAGGTTCGGGATATTTCTGGCGCTAGTGCGAATCTGCTTGCGCATGTATTTTCACTTCATGGGCAAGCAGAGTACATTCCAGTGCAGAAATTCAGAGTGCCTATCTTAGAAACATAGTGCCTTGTAGCGCTTCGGCAGATCGCGCTCGGCCACCGCTCCGATGGGGAACGAATTCCAAGCGCATCATCGTCACGCATAGAGCTAAGTAGAACTGCTGGATCGCCGTTCAGAACCCGGTAAAAACTCTCGCCACTGCACACCTACTTCACTCGTGGATGCAACCTGAAAACATCTATGTACCTCTAAGAGACCGAGTCCGAAAGCCTTCTCGAACGAGACAACTCGAAACTGGAGTGATAATTCACCGCCCTCCAGCACGTCTCGCAAGCACGCAAGTCAAAACCAAGCTCGACAAAATCAGGGCGGTACCTGGGAAAACCACATCATGGTCGAAGCGCTCGTGCTTTGGAACGAACCTAACAATTTATCGCATTGGAATTTCCATCTCGATCCGGAATGGAAGCGCTTCAGCGAGATGGTGAAGTTGGCCTCCACGGCAATACGTAAAGTGAATCCGGAGATTCCAATTGTGCTCGGCGGGGTCTCGGCATGCGATTGCGACTTTTTGCGGTTGATGGCTTCGTACGGCGTAATGGATTACGTCGATGCAGTCGGCGTGCATGGATTCCCGCTCGACTGGAACCATTGGCAGATCGACGCCTGGCCCGATCGTATCTGCGAAGCCGCACTGGTGAGCGGAAAACCCGTGTGGGTGACTGAAGTTGGCGTTTCGTCCTTCGGTGCCGAAGAAGTTCAGTCGTTCGGCCTCGAACGAACCTTGCAACTCATCCAGGGTCTCACGGACCGCGTTCACTGGTACAGCCTCTACGATCTCCCGCCAACCTGGCCGGCCGAAACGCGGCACAAGGAAGCGGAAGGTTCCTCCTATTACCGGCACTATTATCTCGGGCTGATCAAGGCCGACGGAAAACCCAAGCTCGCGATGGATCATTTTCCCAATGATGGGTCAGTAGGGCTTTGTCAGTGGTTTCACTTCAACGATCACAGACTCGACGACTCTGTCGCATGGATGAAGGAGCATGGCGTCCGCTATCTGCGGACAGGCCTGAGCTGGGCCGACTCTTACAGACCCAACGCCGTCGAGTGGTTTGATCGGCAAATGCAAGCGCTTGAGCCGTTCAAGGTAGCGCTCACTCTTTGCTTTACTCCCGCTCACCTGGGAGTGGAAGAACATCACACCAGTCCGCCTCGCGATCTCAATCTATTTGCTGAGTTTGCCGCGTGGGCCGCGGAGCGTTACACAACCCGGACTGCAGTTGGATCTCAACCTGGCGCAAAGGAAGTGGCGATTTCATGAGCAAGCAGATTCTGATTACCGGCGGCGCTGGCTTTGTTGGTTCTCACCTTGCCGATGGTCTGCTGAAGGCCGGACATTCGGTGCGCGTACTTGATTGTCTGACACCCCAGGTCCACGGAAACGGCATTCCCGATTACCTGTCGCGCGATGTGGAACTGGTGATCGGCGATGTGCGCGATCAGGATACCGTGCGCAAGGTGCTCGCCAATGTAGACGTGGTCTTTCACTTTGCCGCAGCTGTGGGTGTAGGCCAGTCCATGTACGAGATCAGCCGGTACATGAACATCAACACGCAGGGAACGGCTGAGTTGCTGCAGGCCATGCTCGATTTGCGGCACACTCCGGAAAAGCTGGTGGTTGCATCGTCCATGTCCATTTACGGCGAGGGCAGCTACGTATGTGCAGATTGCGGCGCGAACGCCAATCCGCAGGTGCGGACGAATGCGCAACTGCGATCGGGCCGATGGGATACGCAGTGCGACCTTTGTGGCGGCACCCTGAAGCCGGTACCCACCAATGAGAAGAAGCCCGGCGCGCTGAACTCGGTCTATGCGTTATCCAAGCGCGATCAGGAAGAGCTCTGCCTTATTTATGGGCGCACCTACGGCATCCCGGTCACAGCGCTGCGCTTCTTCAATATCTATGGCACCCGCCAGGCGCTCTCGAACCCCTACACCGGCGTAGCGGCGATCTTCGCTTCTCGCCTGATGAATGGCCAGGCGCCGATGGTCTTCGAAGACGGACAACAGATGCGCGACTTCGTCAGTGTGTATGACATTGTGCGCGCCAACATGTTGGCCATGGATAGCCCAGCTTCCGACGGAGAGGTGATCAACATCGGATGCGGGAAACCGATTTCGATACTGCAGGTTGCGCAAATTCTGGCGAAGTCTCTCGGAAAGCAAGTTGCGCCCGTGATTTCACAGAAGTATCGGGCCGGTGACATACGGCATTGCTATGCCGATATCACCAAGGCTCACGAACTGCTCGGGTACGAGCCGAGAGTAACTCACGACCAGGGATTCAAAGAGTTGGCCGAATGGCTTGCGGAACAAGAGGCGGAAGACAAGGCCGAGACAATGATTCGTGAATTGACAGCCTACGGCCTGACCGCTTGAACCAGCAGAGGAGCGCAATACAGATATCTCAAAGAGAGGGTGCCTAATGGAAGGAAACAAAGCGCGCACGGTACTCATAACTGGAGGTGCAGGATTCATCGGATCAAATCTCGCAGAGCGGCTTCTGCAGACCCCCGACACGCACGTCAGGATCTTCGATAACCAGTCGCGCGCAGGAGTAGCGCGCAACATCGCCTGGTTGAAAAGCAAAGCCCATGGGAACCTGGAAGTGCTGGAAGGTGATGTTCGCAATCCTGAAGCAGTGCGTGCAGCAGTCGACGGTGTATCTGAGATCTACCACTTCGCCGCACAGGTTGCAGTAACCACGTCAGTGGATGATCCCGGGCTGGATTTTCAGGTGAATGCGATTGGCACCTTCAACGTACTCGAGGCGGCCCGAAAATCCCGCCTCAAGCCATTCATGCTCTACACCTCGACGAACAAAGTCTACGGCGCGCTGGAGTCAGTGCCCGTCGTCGCGCAAGGAACCCGCTATCAAGCCAAAGACCCATTGTTCCGCGGTGTAACCGAGAAGCAATGCCTCGATTTTCATTCGCCCTATGGCTGTTCCAAGGGCACTGCGGATCAATATGTGCGAGACTACGCGCGCATTTACGACCTTCCCGCTGTCGTGTTTCGCATGTCCTGTATCGCAGGGCCGCGGCAGTTTGGAAACGAAGATCAGGGCTGGGTTGCGCATTTCTTGTATTCAGCTTTGACAGGCAAACGCATCACGATCTATGGCGATGGCCTGCAGGTGCGCGACATCCTGCATGTTCACGACCTGATCGATGCAATGGTCAGGGTTCGTGAGCAAAGTGCCAGTACCCGTGGCCAGATCTTCAATGTCGGTGGCGGTCCGCAGCGCTCTTTTTCGGTGATGGAGATGCTGCATGCTATCGAAGAGGTAACAGGCAAGACAGTTCGCCTCGAACATCGCGAAGTCCGGCCCGGAGATCAGCCGCTGTACATCTCTGATACCTCAAAACTCGAATTGCTGACCGGATGGAAGCCGCGCAGAGAACTCACGACCATCCTCTCCGATATTCGCGAGTTCTGGCGTGAAAAGAACCAGCAGGCTGAGTCTCACCGGCTTGTCGGAGCACGCGGCGCCGCGTTGGGAGAAGTGGCATGAAGTATGCACTCGTCAATCCTCGATGGAGCTTCGAAGGTTCCACCTATTTCGGATGCCCAGAGCCGCACTTTCCCCTGGAACTGCTCTATGCGCAGCAGACGTTGCGCAAGGCCGGGCATGAAGTCGTTCTCATCGACGCGTTTATGGAATCGCTCAATCCGGACCAGGTCCGCCAACGGCTGGCCGGCTTCGATGAGGACTACTTGGTGATTCCGACTGCTCCGTCCTATTTGTTCTGGAGATGTCCTCAGCCCGAGCTTCGCGTACCCAGGCAGTGGTTCTCTGCGCTTGAGAGCAAATCGACAAAGATCGTCATCGGACCGCATGGTTCGGCAACTCCGAAGCCCACGCTGGTGAAGACTGGCGCGGATGTTGTGCTCCGCGGCGAGCCAGATCAGACCCTGCCAATGTTGGCGCACGCCCCATGGGAAACGATCGACGGCTGCTGCTGGCGCGATGCGAGTGGAACCATCCACATGGGCCAGGGACTCGGTGTTACCGACATGCGTACCATCACCGCGCTGGACTATTCGGACTTTCCTGTCGAACTGCACAGTCATAAGCACCACATCTTCCCCGGCAATGGTGCGGATCACCTCCGTCTTGGGGCAGAGGTGGAGTTTGCGCGTGGATGCCCCTACTCCTGTACGTTCTGTAATAAAACGCTCTTCCGTAATAAATTCCGCGAGCGGGAGCTCGGCGCCGTCATTGAAGAAATTGACCAGCTGATAACGCGCGGTGTCGATTACATCTACTTCATCGACGAGATCTTCGGAGTGGGCAAGAATGTGCGCTCACTGCTGGAAGAGATTGCAAAGCGCCCCGTTTCGATCGGCTTCCAGTCCCGCATCGATCTGTGGAACGAAGAAACCCTGGATCTGCTAGGGCGCGCGCATTGCGTGTCGTTTGAGTGCGGTGTGGAGTCTGTAACCGAAGAAGGCCGCGACGAGCTGAACAAAAACTGCAAGCTGACCACAGATCGCATCGGCGACCTCCTTATCTATGCTCGCAAGCGAATTCCCTGGGTGCAGGCAAACTTGATCAAGACAGAAAAGGATGATGCGGAATTAGTGCGCCAGTGGCAATCAAAGCTGAAGTCCCACGGAGTTTGGGTTAGCGAGCCTGTGCCGATGTTTCCGTTCCCGGGTAGCCCGCTCTACGTGGAGACTTTCGGGATGGCCCCGGATGATGCGTCATGGGAGCGAGCACACGCGTTCTACTTGCGGCTGTTCGCCGACAAGGGCTACAGCGACATACAGGATCAGTCACCCGTGCCGCTGGAGGAACTCGAGAACGAGGCAAGACCATGCGCGTCCTGATGACGACGGACACCGTAGGCGGTGTCTGGACGTTTACGAAAGAACTTGCAGGCGGACTTCTCGAAAACGGTTGTGCCGTCGCGCTCGTAAGTCTCGGGCGCAAGCCGTCGCCGGCGCAACAGGCGTGGGTACAAGAACAGGGTGCACAGTGGGGACCACGGTTCCGCTATGATCCGCTTGATTCTCCGCTTGAATGGATGAACGATAATGAGCGGGCATTTTCAGAGGTTGCGCCCCTGCTCGTTCGCATTGCCAAAGAGTTTGGCGCGGAACTGATTTTGAGCAGCCAGTACTGTTTCGGAGCACTGCAGTGCGATATCCCACGCATAGTCGTGGCGCACAGCGACGTGTCGAGCTGGGCAGAAGCCTGCCGTCCGAATGGGCTGGGCCAATCCGAATGGCTCGACACCTATCGCAAGCTCGTCCAGAATGGGCTCAATCAAGCGGATGCTCTCGTCGCGCCCACGCGATGGATGATCGATGCACTTTCCAGGAACTTCAGATTGCCGCGAGATTGTGAGGTCGTTGCGAACGGGCGCACTCTGATTGACACGGGTTCGGAAACGCCCCGGAAAATGCAGGCTGTAACCGTAGGTCGTCTATGGGATGAAGCCAAGAACTTGAAGATGCTCGAGAATGTCGACTCGCCTATCCCTCTACTGATTGCCGGCGAGGCAGAGTACGAATCCGCAAGCGTCATGCTGCGCGGCACAGATATCCGGCTTCTCGGTGCGCTTGATGAGATCGATGTGCTCAGGCTCTTCAGCGAGAGCGCAATCTACATCTGCACGTCACGCTACGAGCCCTTCGGGCTGGCGCCACTGGAAGCGGCCCAGTGCGGATGCGCGGTGCTGGCTTATGACATTCCTTCTTTGCGCGAGGTCTGGGAGGACTCCGCTCTCTACTTTTCTGGGCCTGAGTCGCTGTCGAGCTGGTTGTGGCGCTTGAGCGATCATCCCTGGCTGCTGAACGAAGCCCGGGGAATTGCCAAAACTCGAGCCATGGAATTTACAGCAGAGCGCATGACACGGGGCTACATGGATCTTTTTCGATCGATGCTCAAGCAATCGTCTCTGGTCGCCAGCCATGTCGCGTAAGTTTCAAATCGCATACTTCGCCCATGCCGTTCGTTCCGATTGGAACAATGGCAACGCGCATTTCCTTCGGGGCCTGCTGCGAAGCCTCGGGCAGTGCGGGCACGAGGTGCAGATCTACGAGCCCGAGGATGGCTGGTCTATCAGCAATTTGCGCCAGGAAGAAAGAGGTGCGGAGTCGCTACGGAAATTCGCGCAGATCTACCCGGATCTTCACGTCAACGCCTACCCAGCTTCTGACGTTTCAACCGGAGCGTCGGACCGCTGGCGTCAGGCTCTTCGCGGTGCAGACATCG
>DATJEO010000261.1:0-5336 GCA_035496515.1 Occallatibacter sp. | reverse complement strand
ACCCGCTCTGGGGCACCCGAAATCGATCGGAATCCGAGGTCGCTGAAGTAACCGACAGAGATCAGGTGTCAGTTGTCCATGAGTGCGAGGTCGAGATTGGCGAGGGTCGTACGATCGCCGATAACGTCGATCTCGCTGATTCTCTCGTCTGCAAAGGCGAAGCGAAGGACGCGGAAGAGGTGCCCTCGTGGAGCGATAATCAGGCCGACTGACCCGTTGATAAGTACGGCGCGAGCGGCTCTTGCACCCTGAGCAGTCTTGATGGCGTGGCGTGCCCAGAACTGTGCGCCACGAACTTCGGTGGGCAATGCGGGCGTGGCCGCAGCAGGGTCGGTGCGGACGACGAGGTCGGGATCGAGCACCGAGACCAGAGCGTTGAAGTCTCGCGCGCGCAGGGCGGCGAGAAACGCATCCACTACTCTTCTTTGTTTTGAGACTGCGGGGGCGGGTGCGTCTGCGCTGCGGACGCGTTTGCGCGCGCGGCTTGCGAGCTGGCGAGTGGCTACGGGGGAGCGGCCGATGATAGATGCAATCTCGTCGAAGGGGAGGTCGAACATATCGTGGAGGACGAAGGCGAGACGCTCGGCTGGTGCGAGGCGTTCGAGGACCACCATGACAGCGAGGCCGACAGAGTCGGCGAGGAGGGCTTCCTGTTCGGGGTTGGAGGCGGCGGGCAATTTCGCTGGCTTGCTGGGCAGTTGTTCATCTAGTTCGTCTTCGCGACGCGAGTTGCGTGCGCGAAGCATGTCGAGACAGACACGGGCGACGACTGTTGTGAGCCATCCGCCGAGGTTGTCGATGGAGTCTGTTTCGGTACGGCTCAGGCGCAGCCAGGCTTCCTGCACGGCGTCTTCGGCTTCGCTGAGAGACCCGAGAATGCGGTAGGCGACGGCGCGGAGGTGATCGCGGTTCTGTTGGAATCGTTCAGTGATGAATTGAGATTCGGTCATCGGTCACATTCCTTGGATGGGCTTCGTCATGAAATTGACGAACGGGAAGAGGTCAATGTGACAAGCCGGAGGTTGATGTTTTGATGCTGGTGGGATTGTTGATTTTGAGCGCGGCGGCGGCCGGCATTTTTGCGGCTCGGCCGGAGGGAGAAAATGCGCCGAAGACGCGCATGGAGTGGACGAGGAGAATTGCGTATTGGGTACTCACAGTCGGCATTGCGTTTGAGATGGTTGCGGGTGGGATATGGGATCTGCTGCGCATTGAATTTGTTCGAGTGTCGCTGGCTCGACTTGGGTACCCGCTCTATCTGTTGTATATTCTCGGGCCGCTGAAGATTCTAGGTGCGATCGCGCTGCTGGCACCGCGATTGCCTCGATTGAAGGAATGGGCTTATGCGGGTGCCGTTATCAATTATGTGGGAGCGGGGGCTTCACTTGTGCTGACTGGAAGGCCCGGTGCCGAATGGGTTGCGCCGATGGCTTTTGGGGTATTGACGATGGGTTCGTGGGGCTTGCGGCCGGTGAGTCGCAAGATGGTGGGCAGTGGGGAAGGCGGAAACGCGCGACCGATCGCGTGGTGTATTCCGGTGCTGATCGTCGCGGCGATGGTGGCGGTTGCGTTTGTGACATTGCCGGTGGGTGCGCCGCCGCAGTAAGTGCGACGTGAATCTCCGGATAGGACTTCGCAAACCTGTCACATTCTCCGGATGAGTTTCGTCATGGTGCTGAATGGACGAAAACCATACATGTGAGAAGGAGAATGCAAATGCAACCGAGAATGAATCATCCAGCCATGATTATTCCAGGAGCGATGGAAGCGCTGCAGGCCGTAGGCAAGCTGGCAGAATGCTGTGGACTTTCAAAAGAAGTGCGAGAGATCGTTCACCTGCGCGCGAGCCAGATCAATGGGTGCAGTGTGTGCGTCGATATGGATTGGCACGGATTGAAGAGAAGCGGCGGAGTAGATGAGCGCGCTTTTGCGGTGGCCGCATGGCGGGATGCGCCTTACTTTTCTGATGCAGAGCGGGCAGCACTCGCGTTGACGGAGGCGGTGACGAGGCTTAGCGATCGGGAGGATCCGGTTCCAGATACGGTATGGGATGAGGCGGCGCGGCACTTCGACGAGAAGCAGCTATCGGCTTTGCTGCTGTGCATCACGACCACGAATATGTGGAACCGGCTGAATGTGGCTACGAAGCAGGTGGCGGGGGCTTGGATGAAGTCGCCGCAGGCAAGGGAGATTGTGGAGAAGGCGCTGGCGGCTAAGTGAAGTGGGACAGATTTGTCTGACGGTTGTCTGGTATCCCACCCCACCCAACGATGAAGCTGTTGGGTAGGATGGGGCACCCACTCCCATATCTCATCGAAATATGGAGCACCCGAGATCTCCTATCCCAGGTCTCAGAGTCGAGACCTGGGGCACCCACGTACCAGTTGTTCAGGCTTATTGATGCTTGATGAACTTGCCGGTCTGGAGTTCGCGCATGGCGGTCTGCAGCTCGGCTTGAGTGTTCATCACGATGGGGCCGTACCACGCGACGGGCTCTTCGAGCGGCTTGCCGGAGACGAGCAGGAAACGAATGCCTTCAGGACCGGCATGAATGGCGATCTCATCGCCGCGGTCGAAGAGAACGAGCGAGTGGTTCTTCGCGTCGTACTTCGCCGGGGCGTTCGGATCGACGGCTGACTCTGTGAGGACGGCTTGCGGGTCGGAGGCGTCGCGGAAGGCGCCGCTGCCTGCGAAGACGTAGGCAAAGGCGTTACGCGTGACGTCGACCTTGATGCGGCGGAGCTTATTCGGCGGCACCGAGATGTCGACGTAATTCGGATCGGCGGCCACGCCTTCTACGGGACCGCGCTTGCCCCAGAACTCTCCCACGATGATGCGGGCTTTGGTGCCGTCGTCCTCGGTGACTTCGGGGATCTCGGCCGAAGGGATGTCCTGGTAGCGCGGATTGGTCATCTTGAGCGAGGCAGGCAGGTTTGCCCAGAGCTGAAAGCCGTGCATGCGGCCGTTGACATCGCCTTTGGGCATCTCCTGATGAAGAATGCCGCTGCCGGCGGTCATCCACTGGACGTCGCCTGCGGTCATGCGGCCCTTGTTGCCGAGGGAGTCGCCGTGCGCGACTTCGCCGGCGAGGACGTAGGTGATGGTCTCGATGCCGCGGTGCGGGTGCCAGGGGAATCCGGCGATGTAGTCTTCGGGCCTTTCGTTCCGGAAGTCGTCGAAGAGCAGGAAGGGATCGAATTCCTTGGTTTTGCCGAAACCGAAGGCGCGCTGTAGCTTAACGCCCGCTCCCACAATGGTGGACTTGGTTTCGAGAATGTCTTTGACGGCACGAAGCGACATGGTGACCTCCGACGCGGTGTTTCTTAGCGTACAGGTAGTAGATGCGCGAGGGAGATATTCGTTGCAACAAGTATCTAGAGGCAGAGACTAGGGAACAGAGATTGAGGGAACAGGGATTAGAGAGCAGGAGATTGCGTTCGGCGGGATTCCTTCCTTCCCACGTCTCCAACCGCGGGAGACGTGGGGCACCCGAACTTGTGGAGTAATGCGGCTTACCAGGCGAGGGTGGGTGGGAGGAACTCGGCGAAGAGGTCGTCGTACCAGGGCTTGAGTTCGGCCAAATTGGGCTTGGTGTGGCCTTTGGAATACAGGTCATATTGATTGAATTTAAGGACCCATTGCATCATGGCGCGGTCTTTGTCATTGCAGATGTGGTCGTATGCGCCGTGCTTGTGCCATGGGTAGAAGGAGTGGAAGCGGAGCATGTAGAGGGCTTCGTCGCGAAGATAGGGCTTCATGACTTCGGCGATGTAGCCGTCGTGGCCGAAGCTCATGTGGACATTTTCGAGGCCGCAGTTGGGCTGATAGATGCCGTATTTGGTCTGGTACTCAGGAACGTTGCGGTCGGGGTTGTTGGCGAAGTACTCGTGGAAGACGATGTCGGGGGACCAGGCGCAGCCGACGGGGAAGGTGTCGCCTACAACGCCCCATTGCGGCTCACCATAGAGGCAGAGACATTTGCCGAGGTCGTGGAGAAAGCCGACGAGGACCATCCAGCGAGGGTGGCCATCGCGACGGATGGCTTCGGATGTCTGGAGCAGGTGCTCGATCTGGGTGAGGTCGGTGTCAGGGTCGCTGTCGTCGACCAAGGTGTTGAGAAACTCGGCGGCTTCCCAGATGGTTTTCTGGCCCTTCTGGAGAGAGAAGTATTGTTTCTCTTTGCCGAGGACGTAGTCGACGGTCTGGTGCTCGTGATTCTGGCGGTAGAACTCGGCTACTCCGGGCGTGGCCTTGGCGTCGTATACGCGGAATTCTTCCTGACTCTTGCCCTCTTTGTAGCGTCCGGCGAGAAAGCCGTCCCATTCTTCGAGGTCGTGTAGGGGATTATTGGGATCGGTGGGGGTGCTGCCGTGGAGTGCGACGCTCATTGATGCCTCCTGAGAGATAGGGAAGAAGGCGGGTCAATACATAGCCCGGGTAAGGCTAAAGCTAACACTCGCTCTGGTCTGGTGCAAGTTACGGCCATGGTTGGCTTCCCACCCTTGCGACAAAAACAAAACCGTCGCAAGGATGGGGCACCCGGCAAGTTCCGGAGGTGTGGCAGTCGTCGCTGACGGCAGGCATGAGCGAGAATGAACTCCGACGATTTCTAATCCCGCTGACTAGAGGGCCAGGATGAATCTAATGCTTGCGAAACACATGCTGCTGGTGGCGTGCCTTGTGCCGGCTTTGGGGCTATCGCAGCGGCCGGGCGGTGATCCGGATGCCGAGGTGCAGAAGTTACACCAGGAGTTTGCGCATCCTCCGGATGACAGCCGAATCATGATGCGGTGGTGGTGGTTTGGGCCTTCGGCGACGAAGCAGGAGCTGAAACGCGAATTGGAGCAAATGAAGGCGGCGGGGATTGGCGGAGTGGAGATTGCGACGCTGTATCCTCTGGCGCTGGATGACGCGAAGAGCGGATTTCACAATTACGATTTCGTTTCGGATGAGCACATTCAGAATCTGAGGTTCGCGGCGGAAGAGGCGCGGCGGTTGGGATTACGGGTGGATGTGACGCTGGGGAGCGGGTGGCCGTTTGGTGGGCCGCATATTCCGGTGACGGAAGCCGCGGGGGAGTTGCGGGTTGAAGCGGTGCCGGTTCGGATAGGAGATTCGTCGGTTGCTTTTCCGGCGCTTGAGGCTGGGGAGAAGCTGATAGCGGCGTTTGTTTCGGCAGGAGTGGGGGCGGCAAACTTTAGAAATGCGAAGGCAATTCCGTTGGGTTCGGGAGCGCGCCTGGAGTTGCCAGAGGGCTCGGGATCGGCGCGGGTGGTGATGTTTTTTATATCGAGCCGCACCGGGATGATGGTGAAGCGGGCGGCCCAGGGTGCGGC
>DATJEO010000260.1:0-13469 GCA_035496515.1 Occallatibacter sp. | reverse complement strand
CAATATGGCTACTACGAGCCTCAGGTTGGCCTTGCGGTGGATCAGAAATGGGTTGATCTTGCTCCGGCTCTCTTTCCGGGACTTAAGATCCTCAGGGATCCTGGACTCAACGTTGCCTACTGGAATCTACATGAGAGGGTGATTTCCAAACGAGACGAAAGATGGTTTGTGAACGACGAAGTTCCTCTTCGTTTCTTTCACTACAGTTCGTTCGTTGTCACAAACCCGCAGGCGATCGCAAACAGGCAGTCACGTTTCATTGCGGGCAGCCGCCCCGATCTCCAGGAACTCTTGGACGGCTACGCAGAATCGCTGAAGAATAACGAATTTGAGCGATATTCGGGCCAGCCCTATCCCTTCGATTATTTTGAGTGCGGCATCTATGTGCCCCCAACCCTTCGACGCTTTTACGGCGCCTTGGAATCGAGCTTTCCAGAAGAAGACCCGTTTGTTTGCGGTTCGGAATTGCAGCAATTTGCGATCTGCCATGGTCTCGCGGGTAAGGAGATCCAGGCTATGCCTCGACGGACATTGAAGGACATGGGACAGGGACAGTACTCAAGGGCCATACGGATCATCTCATTCGGGCTTAGATTTATTCTCCGCTTGGTTGGACCGAATCGCTATTTTCTCCTGATGAGATATATGGCCCACATCTCAAGTATCCGTAATCAGGGTGGGGTATTTCCAAAACTCCAGCCTCAGAATGGCACTAGGTAAGAGACGTGCAATGCAAACGACAGGGAAGATTCTAATCACCGGCGGCCTTGGCTTCATCGGCCTTGAGACCGCCAAGGCACTAGTCGAGCAGGGGCAGCAAGTGCTGTTGCTCGACAATTTGAATCCGCAGATTCACGGAGCAGTGCCTGACCTGTCATCGCTGGCAATTCTCAGACATCCGTTGATTGAGATCGTTCGCGGCGATGTCTGTGATCCCAGCGTATGGTCTAGGGTACTGAACGGTGTAAGCTGCGTTGTTCACCTCGCCGCTGAGACCGGGACCGCACAATCGATGTACCAGATCTGCCGGTACTCCGATACCAACGTTGGCGGCACCGCATCCTTGCTTGATTACCTTGCGAATCACTCGCACAACGTGCAGAAAGTGGTGCTCGCGTCATCGCGCTCAGTCTATGGAGAGGGTGCCTACATGTGTGAGCACTGCGGTCTGGTTTACCCTCCAATGCGTTCTGAGTCTATGTTTCACGCACATGAGTGGGAACCGGTGTGTCCAGAGTGTCATCAGACGGTCCGTGCAACGGCCACCCCGGAGTTTGCAAAGACAAGCCCTGCCTCTATCTATGCAGCCACCAAGTTAGCGCAGGAGGACTTGGTTCGGATCGCAACACACGCGCTCGGCATACCCGTTGTGATCTTCCGATTTCAGAACGTATATGGTGAGGGGCAATCGCTCAAGAACCCGTACACGGGAATTCTCTCCATATTCTCGAATCAATTGCGCCAGAACCTGACAATCAATCTCTACGAAGATGGCGAGGAAAGCAGAGACTTCGTTCACGTGTCCGATGTCGCAAGGGCCGTCGCTCTCGGTGTGCTGTCGGAAGAAGGAAACGCTTCGACCTTCAACGTCGGCTCAGGATATCCGACGAGCGTAGCGCGGATTGCCCATTTGCTGAAAGATCGATTTCGTAGCGCAAGCAAGATCGTGGTCTCGGGCCAATACCGCCTGGGAGATATCCGCCATGGCTATGCCGATCTGAGTGCAATTCGCGCGAAACTCGGCTTTGTCCCCAATATCTCCCTGGAAGAAGGACTGGATCGTTTCGTCGCCTGGGTACGGACTCAGCGGATCGAGCCCGATCGTCTTGCCACGGCTACGCAGGAACTGCTCGCACGCGGATTGATGGATAGAAATAGTGAAACTAAAGCAGCTTCTCTATAGCGATCTGGCTCGGCACTACGTCCTTGAGGGACATCCTCCAATTCAGCCGGGTTTCATTCGGTTCATCTGTCGATTGGCTCACCACCGGTTTCTGCCCGTCGTGCTATGTCGGCTTAGCAGGGCCGCCATGCTAAACCACATCCCACTTCTCCCGAAATCCTTTACGTACCTCAATATCCTGCTGTTTGGGATTGAGGTCACACCCCGATGCGAGATCGGGCCGGGCCTCTTCTTCCCCCACACATCCGGGACCGTCATCGGGGCGCTAAAGATCGGAGCCAACGCCATCATCTATCAAGGCGTAACCTTGGGCGCCAAAAAGCTGGGCTTGCCTTTTGATTCCACGAATAGGCCTGAGGTTGGTGAAAGCGTCGTGCTGGGAGCCGGCTGCAAAATCCTCGGTGGCATAGCCATCGGCGACAACGCGATTGTGGGTGCCAATTCCGTAGTCGTGCGCTCCGTCGCGCCCAACCAGACGGTCGCCGGCATTCCGGCACGCGAGATCTTTTGAATGGAAACTGGAACACAAGGAAAAGAACAAATGCTGGATATAACCATCATCATTCCCAACTACAACACCAAGTCGTTGCTGCGCAATTGCCTCGCCTCGATTTACCAGCACACAAAAGGGATTACCTTCGAGATCATCTGTATTGATGACAATTCTCCCGATGGAAGCGCCGACATGGTCGCAGCCGAGTTCCCAGGCGCGATCCTGATCAGAAACAAAGTGAATCAAAATTATGTTCGGAACAATAACCTCGGGATGAAGATGTCTCGTGCGCGTTACGCCTGCTGGCTGAATAGCGACACTCTTCTTATTAGCAATGCCTTCGAAGCCTTGGTCCGGTTTATGGACTCACATCCCCATGTAGCGGCGTGCGGTCCGAAATTGCTAAATCCTGATGGGACTATACAGCACTGCATTAGGCGCTTTGTGGGCCTCAAACTGCTGGTTCTGCAAGCCCTGAACTGGCATAAGCTATTCCCAAACAGCGAAATGATGAATCGGTTCTATGCGGTTGATACTGACTACAGCAGAGAACAGCAGGTGGACAGTATCGGAACAACGGCGTACGTAGTTAGACGATCTACGTGGGAAAAAGCGGGAATGATGGATGAACGCTTTCGGTTTCAGGTGGTCGATTGGGCATATAACTACATGCTGAAATGCAAGGGTTTTCCCGTCTACTACACGCCCTGCGCCGAAATTGTTCATTTCGGAAGCCAGACCGTAGACCAGATGCCATTGAAGATGATCAAGGGCCTGCATGACGCTCTCATATTGTTCAGTGACACTTACGACTACTTCGGGAGTAGCCCACTGATAAAGGGCATTATCCGGTGCGGTGTGCGCATTCGCTGTTGGCTCAAGCAGGCCGAGTTCTACCTTAGTAAAGATAAGAGAGTGGTAAAAGGCCCGGGTGCTCCGAAGCTGATCAGGAATTAACGTCACGTCCTCTACCTACGCACCTCACGGGGAATCCTGAACAATATTGAACCATTCGACAGCGCTCGACGTGACCCTGAATCGCTAAACTCGACACTGCTCTTCCGAAAAGATCCCTCAGCAACCAATGCCCTAAACCGTGCTTGCGGCGTGAACACGCACTTCTGAGCGAGGATCACAACACAGCGTGATCGGATCGGAATCCAAATGATTTACCTGTTTTATAGATGCGCGAAGCCAATAAGTCAGGCGGTTCCTGCTCTTCCCTCCAACTACTCCCTTGAAATGTGGGCTCCAGGAATGTTCAGAGTGAAACCTGAAGGTATCTCTGTCTTTCCATTCACGGTGTGGTGGCTCTTCCACCGTTTGCACGTCTTCTCCAACAGAGACTACGGACTTTTGGTGATCAGGCAAGGTACAAGGGTCGTTCACCGGTCAGTGATCACTCCCGGCTACCTCCGTTTCCCCTTCATGGCCATTGAAGACATTCAGGTGGGAGACACCTGGACGGACCCTGAGTTCCGGGGAAAAGGCCTTGCAACGTTAGCACTCGAAGCGATCATGCGAAGGTTAGATAACCAAGATCGCACGTGCTGGTACGTTGTCGAAGCAGATAATGCCCCATCGATACGTGTGGTGGAGAAGGCCGGCTTCGTGTTGGCGGGTCGCGGCGTGCGGACCCGACCCTTCGGTCTGGGTCTCCTCGGGCAATTTCAACTTACAGATCTTTCGAGCACCTGTAGTAGCTAGCAGAGAGGAGCAGTTCAGTCCATGCTTGTAGAAACTCGTAGCGTACCATTCTTTGTCTACCCCTATGTATTTCAATCCCAGCGCGCCGAATTCATGCGCATCGTCGAAGAGGTCGGCAATCGCGGCGCGTTCATCATGCAGCGAGATATGGTCAGTTTTGAAACAAACCTGGCGCGCTTCGTTCATGCAACCTATGCACTGGGCGTTGGTAACGCCACCGACGGGTTGCATTTCGCTGTTCGCGCGGCGGGCATCGGAGCCGGGGACGAAGTGATTCTGAGTTCTCACACTATGATCGCCACTGCCGCGGCGGTTCACTTTGCCGGCGCCATTCCTGTTCCAGTCGACTGCGGCGCTGACCATCTCATCGATCCGGCAGCAGTGCAGGCGGCCGTCACTTCTCGCACAAGGGCCATTATGCCCACCCAGCTCAATGGCCGCACCTGCAACATGGATGCATTGCAAGCGATCGCGGATAAATCTGGTTTGTTGATCATCGAAGACGCGGCTCAGGGGCTCGGTTCCATGTTTAAAGGTAAGTGCGCCGGAACCTTTGGAGTAGCATCGGCCATTAGTTTCTATCCCGCCAAGGTACTGGGATGCTTCGGTGACGGGGGCGCTGTCCTGACAAATGACTCCGCAATTCATGAGCGCGTTTTTCAGATGCGAGATCACGGCCGCAGTACGACAGGCGAGATTCTGTCCTGGGGCTTGAACTCACGTCTCGACAACCTGCAGGCAGCACTACTCGATTACCAATTGAAAACTTACGCCCAGGTGATGGATCGCCGTCGTCAACTGGCGAGGATGTATACCGAGCACCTCGCCGGCGTGGCGGAAATCGTGTTGCCGCCAGCGCCTGACTCCGATCCGGACCACTTCGACATCTATCAGAACTATGAAATCGAAGCAGAGCGCCGCGACGCATTGAAGGCTCACCTGAGCGAGAACGGAATCGGCACGCTCATTCAATGGGGAGGGCAGGCCGTTCATCAACTCAAAGCACTCGGCTTCACTCAGGAATTGCCAAGGACAGACCGCCTTTTCCAGCGCATGCTCATGCTCCCCATGAATATGTGCCTCTCTGACGATGATCTCTCCTATGTCTGCGAAAACATCCGCACCTTCTACGGATACCAAAGATGACATTCTCACCTTGCCCGGATTCTGAAACTCTCGCCAATCGGATTCGCATCCATGCCTTGCGCATGACCAATCTCGGTGGCGGCTCACACATCGGCGCCATCTTTTCCTGTGCTGATATTCTTGCTGTTCTCTACAGTGGCATCTTGCGTGTAGATCCTGAGGATCCCCGCTCGCCGCGTCGCGACCGGTTCGTCCTTAGCAAGGGACATGCCGGCGCCGGGCTCTATGCCGCACTCGCTGAGCGAGGCTTCTTTCCAGTCTGCCAACTTCTAACTCACTACCAGAATGGATCGGATCTAAGTGGGCATGTGTCTCATAAAGTGCGTGGGATCGACGTGTCCACCGGGGCTCTCGGCCACGGGTTATCAATCGCAACAGGAATGGCTTGTGCCGGCCGCAAAAGCAATATGGCTCATCGGGTCTTTGCGCTGTTAAGCGATGGCGAATGCGACGAAGGCTCAACTTGGGAGGCCGCGATGTTCGCCGCGCATCATCGCCTTACGAACCTGGTGGCCATAGTCGACTACAACCGCATACAAGGCATCGGCCGCACCTCAGAGGTGTTGGAGCTTGAACCGTTCGCCGACAAATGGCAAGCCTTCGGCTGGACAGTCCGCGAGGTCGATGGGCACGACCACACTCAACTACATCAGGCACTCAAATCGGTACCTTTCAGCAACTCAAGCCCCACAGTACTCATCGCTCACACAACCAAGGGTAAAGGGGTAAGTTTCATGGAAGATACCGTCTTGTGGCATTACCGAATTCCTCGCGGCGCTGAATTTGAAGCGGCGCTCGTCGAGCTCGAGGCGGGCAAATGAGAGACACATTCGTCGGTGTATTGACTGAATTGGCGCCTGCACATCCTGAACTGATGGTGCTGACTGGAGATTTGGGCTTCGGCGTCCTCAACCGGTTTATTGCGGAGTTTCCAGATCAATACCTGAATATGGGTGTCGCTGAGCAGAACATGTCAGGTGTGGCCGCAGGTCTTGCTCTGGAAGGACGAGCCGTATTCACCTACTCGATCGGCAGCTTCCCCACACTACGCAGTCTGGAACAGATCCGCAACGACATCTGCTACCACTCAGCTAACGTGAAGATCGTTTGTATCGGTGGCGGTATGAGCTACGGACCGGTGGGATTTTCGCACCACGCCACCGAGGATCTGGCTATGCTCCGCTCCTTGCCGGGCATGCGCGTCCTCTCACCGGGAGACCTCTGGGAGGCAGCCGAAGCCACTCGGTACCTGCTTGAACAAGACGGTCCAGCTTATCTTCGCCTCGATAAATCGGCGGCTCCTCTAACTACTCGCCATGGCGAGATGTTTCAACCGGATAAGATCCGTGTGGTCCGGAAAGGATCTCACATTACGCTTGCCGCAACCGGAGGAATCCTCGGCGAAGCCATCCTTGCGGCAGATACCTTGGCCGATGAGGGGATCGGATGTCGAGTCCTCAGCGTTCACACAATCAAACCGCTTGACACCAATGAACTGATTGCCGCGGCTAAACAGACAGAAGGAATCGTAAGCATCGAAGAGCATGCGGTCGAGGGCGGGCTTGGCGGCGCAATTGCTGAATCTCTGATGGAGGCTGGGGTGTATCCGGGCTTCTTCGTTCGGATGGGCTTGCGAAATACATTCTCAGCGGTCATTGGGACGCAGGCCTATCTGCGCCATGTATATGGGCTCGATGCAGCTTCCATCGTGCATACCGTGAGAACGAAGCTGGGCGTAGGAGCGGAGACGAGGGTAACATGCTGAAACGCGCTTTTGATTTTTCCGCCGCACTGTTTGGATTGCTACTTTCTTCTCCGTTGCTCGCCGCGGTGATTGCAGCGATCTGGCTGGAGGACCGCCATACCCCTTTCTACATCGCACCCCGGATGGCGCGCTATTCTGGCACCTTTCGCATGGTGAAGTTTCGGTCAATGGTCGTCAACGCGGACAAGATTGGCGGCTCGTCAACATCTGCCAACGATCGTCGAATCACGCGGGCAGGCGCCTTCGTGCGCAAATGGAAGCTTGATGAACTGATCCAGCTTTGGAACGTGTTGAAGGGCGACATGAGCTTTGTTGGCCCTCGCCCGCAGGTCCAGAGTGACGCGTCTCTTTATACGAAAGAAGAAATGCGAATGCTTACTGTCCGCCCCGGAATCACCGATCCAGCCTCCATCGTCTTTTCAGATGAAGGCGACATTCTCAAGGACAGCGAAGACCCGGACCGAAGATACAACGAGATCATCCGTCCTTGGAAGAGCAGGCTCGCGTTGGCCTATATTGACAGGCGCTCATTCCTTGTCGACATTCAGCTCATCATCTTGACCATCGTTGCAATCGTCTCAAAACCTGTTGCGCTACGGAGGATTGGTGGTCTTCTAGAGAAGTGGGACGTCGATCCGCTCGTCATAAAGATGGCTTCTCGCCAGGAGCCGCTGCTTGCGTATCCTCCTCCGGGTGCGGAGTGTGTGACCTCAGCTCTGTAAAGCGTTCCCTCATCTTCCTCGAATTTCAGCGGTTCTGCTCTCCGGCATCGCGCCCAACCGCGGCTATTCATAAAGAGATTAGTACTTGTCTAGCCAAAGGCCCTCGGATCACTCCGAGGGCCTCTTTGTTTTCCAGTCGATTCGCCGAGCTTTTCAATCAGTGGCTACCTTCCGCCCTCATCCGTCGCCAAATCAAAGCTCACAAACGCAAAATGCTTCCCATCCGGCGCCCAGTTCGGTGTATTGTCACTTCCCGATCCGCCCACCACTTCCACCAGCGACCGAATCTTTCCATCTGCCACATTCAAAATCCGGAACGTAATGTCCGTATTCGTCGGATGGCCCTTCACGCCCTTTGGATAACTCAGGATCAGCACCGACTGCCCATCCGGCGAAGGATGTGGAGTCCAATTCCCATACTCGTCGTGCGTCACCTGCTCCGCCCCGCTGCCATCCGGCCGCATTTTCCAGATCTGCATCGATCCGTCCCGGTCCGAGTTGAAGTAGATCCACTTCCCATCCGCCGAGTAATCCGGATCATCGCTGATCCCGCTTCCTGTCGTCAGCGCCTTCTCCGCTCCACCCTCTGCCGGAATCACGAAGATATTCCCGCCTCCTTTGTGATCCGGGCGCGTAAACGCAATTGTCTTCCCGTCCGGCGACCAGCCGTGAAAATACGACCACGCTGTCTCCGTCAGCAGCTTCGGCTCTCCGCCCTCCGCCGCCACAATATACACGCGTGTCTCCGGTTTCTCCGGCATGCTGCAGCTGATCGCAAGCAGCTTCCCATCCGGCGACAATCCATGGCTCCCCGTGCATTTCGTCGCCTCTCCCGTATTCACAACGGACGCCTCTCCGCCCTCCGCCGGAATCCTCCAGATCTTCCCATCCCGGTTGAAGATCAGCGTCTTCCCATCCTTGCTCCAGTTCGGAGCCTCCATCCTCCCCGGCCCCGTCGCCACCACCAGCGCCCGCCTGAAGTTGTCCTCAATCCCAATCGTCTGCAGCGTGCTGCTCGACACCGTCTTCTCCGAACCCACAGCCTCCTGCCCGGTCTCCAGCTTCACGTTGCTGAACTTCGCCGTCTCCACCACATCCTTGTTATGCGAGCACACCCCGATGCCGGCATAAAACGGCTCTTCCAGGTGAAGTTTGATCGTAGCGCCCACCGCATGCAGCGGCTCGCCATGATTGCTCAGGTACATCGTGAACGTATCCCCGTGCTTCACCAGCTTCAGCCGCTGCGGCAACTGTTCCTTGCTCAATTCAATATCCTGCGTCGTCGCCCCCGGCTCCCTGCGATACTGCAGCCCCATCAATCCCGACCCATGCTGCGCCGCATCCACGTACACACCATTTGCATCCAGCGACTGCCTGAAGATCAACACCGCCTTGCGATGCGGATCAGGCTTCTGCGATTCGCCAAACGTGATATCCGCCGTCAGAGCCGCATCTCCCGACATCTTCTTCCATACAAAATGGAATGCATCCTCCCGCGCCCACATGTTGGCTCCCGCCGCTGAGATCGTATACACACCGCCGTCGAACTTCGCTGTACCAGGCGGAGTCACCGTCCCCACATCCGATTGCCCCTCGAAAACACCCAGCGCGCCACCCGCCTGCTCCTGCCCATACCCGGCACCCGCCGCAAAAACGATTACCGCGCTGGACAGCACAACAGCCTTCAGCCCCATCGATCCCATTATCATCCCGCTCTCCTTGCTCGCCTACTCCGCCGGCGTCTTCGCCGTCTTGAAGTTGATCACCGTGTAAACCGCCGGCTCACTCCCCACATTCTTCAAGCCGTGCAGTTGATTCGACGCGTTGAAGATCACCGATCCCGGCCCCACTCGCTTCCACTCGCCCTTCACCAGGGCCTCCACGGTCCCTTGCCGGATCACCAGCATCTCTTCGTTCGGGTGCTTGTGCGGCGGATGCGGCATCTTCCCCGGATTCAATGTCGTCTCATGCACTTCCAGTTGATCCAGCGTAGCCGTCTTCATTGTGAAGAACGACCGCACCTCTCCAACTGCCGTCGCCTTTGCCGCAATCGACCCCCGCTCAAACACCGCCGGTCCTAGAAACGGCAAATCATCTGCCGCCGCAAACCCGCCCGCCGTACACGCCATAGCAATCAGCGCAACCACCACATCTCTCCGCGAAATCATCCTTCAGCCCACCTCTCGCACGCCTTTGTCACTCAGCGAACCGTTTTACTACACCTCGCTCGGGCTCCAAACCTTGTTTTTGACACCATCACCACGCCCACGACTGCCGGGTGCCCCCGGTCCCTCGCATTTGAGGACCGGGGATGAATGCTCGTCCTCTGAACTGACCCCGCTTCAGCCCCATTTAATCTTGTTGCATCCATAATCTCCCTGTGGAGACTGCCGCCATGCGCGTGCTGCTCGTAGAAGACGAGGTCCGCCTCGCCGACAATCTCTCCGCCGCCCTCCGCGACGGGCCCGGATTCGCCGTCGACTGGGCCGCCGACGGAGAAGCCGGCGACGACGCAGCCCGCAATCTCTGCTACGACCTCGTCATCCTCGATCTCATGCTCCCCAAGCTCGATGGCCACGGCCTCCTCCGCCGCATGCGCTCCCGCAAAGACCCGACCCCCGTTCTCATCCTCACCGCGAAAGAAGGCAAAAACGCAATCATCCAGCTGCTGAACGCCGGCGCAGACGACTACCTCGCCAAGCCCTTCGACCTCGGCGAACTCATCGCTCGCGCCAAAGTCCTCATCCGTCGCGGCAAAGGCGCTGCTCACCCAACCCTCAAAGCCCTCGACGTTGAACTCAACTCTCTCGAGCAGACTGTCCATCGCGCCGGCGTCCTTGTCGACCTCTCGCCCACCGAGTACCACATCCTCGAGTACCTCCTCCATCACCCGCGCAAAGTCGTCAGCAAGCAGGAACTCCTCGAGCACCTCTACGACTACAACTGGGAGCACCACTCCAACGTTATCGAGGCGCATGTCTCCAATCTGCGCAGAAAGCTCGACGCCGCAGTCCCCAATCCCGACACCGTCATCGAAACCCTGCGTGGCCGCGGCTACCGTCTCTCCCCCGAGCCCTCCTCATGACAAGCCGCAGCAGCACCTACCGCAGTAGCATCGCCCATCGCCTCATCGCTGCCGTACTGTTCGTCGAGTTCGCCTCTGCCATCCTGGTCATACTCCTCGCCTGGGGCTATGAACGTCACACCCACTTCCGCTCCTTCGATATCATGCTTCGCGGCCGCGCCGACTCCGTCCTTGGCGCCGTGCAGGATGCCGAAGACGTTGGCGACAACGTCATGCTTGACCTCGCCGACCTCCACGTTCCCCCCGAAGACGTCTACGAAGTCTGGGACGGTCGCGGCCATCTCCTCGGCCGTTCCGCCAACTGGCTCGGCAGCGCCGCCATCCAGGTCCCTCCCTTAAACGGTTTCTTCGCCTCTGAAATCGCCCACCAGCGCTACCGTCTTCTCCGTCTCGCCGGTACGCGCATCGTCGATCCCGGTGAAGTCCCCGGAGGCCATCTCCGTTTCGTCACCATCGTCTACGGCTCCTCCACCGAGCACCTCTGGCATTCCATCTATGGAGCCGTCGAGTTCTACGCCGCAGGCATGCTTCTCCTCGTCGTCATTACTGGTCCGCTCATCGCCTTGGTGCTCCACCGCGGACTCGCCCCTCTCCGCGAACTCGCAACCCTCGCCGGCAACGTCTCCGCCGACTCATTCGCCTTTCATCCCCCCGCCTCCGCTCGCGAAACCTCCGAGCTCGCCCCCCTCACCCACGCCCTCGAAAGCGTACTCCAGCGACTCGAGCGCTCCTTCAACCAGCAGCGCACCTTCATCTCCGACGCTGCACACGAACTCAAAACCGCCGTCGCTGTCGTCAAATCGTCTCTGCAACTCACCAGCATGCGCCCCCGCACGCCCGACGAATATCAAGCCGGCAACCAGCGAGCCCTCGCCGACACCGAACGCATCGAAGACCTCGTCGCAAAAATGCTCACCCTCGCCCGCCTCGAAAGCGCAACCAATCGGCTGCCCAACGTGACTCGGGCGTCCGACATCTCGCAGAGATGTGGGAATCTGAACCACTGCATCTCCACCACCATCTCCCAACTCGAAACGGTCGCCGCTCTTCGTCAAGTCAGCATCATCGTCCACGAGCTCCCGCCCCATTCGTGCTCCATCCCCCTCACTCCTGAAGACTGCTCCCTCGTCCTCACCAACCTCCTCCTCAACGCCATCCAGCACAGCCCTCCCCAATCGCAGGTCGAAATTCGCGCCACACTCCAAAACAAAAACGTCGAAATCACCATCCTCGAAATCACGATCCAGGATCACGGCGAAGGCATCCATCCCGACGATCTCCCTCACGTCTTCGAGCGCTTCTACCGCGCTGATCCTTCACGCGCGCGCACCACCGGTGGAACCGGCCTCGGCCTCGCCATCTCGAAAGCCGCAATCGAAAAAGCCGGCGGCACCATCTCCCTCTCCAGCGAAACCGGGAAGGGAACTATCGCCACCTTCCGGCTCCCACTCGTCGCTCAATAGCGCCGCCCGGCACTACCCGCGCTTCTCCAATCCACGCAAATACGCCTCCAGCTCCGCATGCCCCTCGTGCCGCGCCCAGTCCGCCGGACTCCCTCCCCACATCAGATCCCGCATCGTCACGTCCGCCCCTCGTTCCAGCAGCAGCCGCACGAGCGCCTCATTCCCAATCAGCGCCGCCTGGTGCAGCGGAGTCGTATGCGAGTGCCCGCCCAGAGGGTTGTAGCGGTTCGGATCCTCCCCCGCCTCCAGCAGCACCCGCATCACGTCGATCCACCCGATCTGGCTCGCCATGGCCAGCGCCAAATGCCGCTCCCGCTTCGTCGCAGTCGCCAGCAGTCTCCGCACCAGCTCAACATCGTTCAGTGCAGCCGCCACCGGCAGCGTCATCCGCGCACCCTGCTTCAGCAGCGCCCTCACCGCCAGAAGGCTTCCATGCAGCGCCGCCGCATTGATCGCCTCATTCGGATCGGCCCCGTACTCACACAGCAGCTCGATGAGCGGAACCGTCGCTCCTCTCTCCAGCGCCACGCTCCCCGTCGCCGCCAGCGCCAGCGTCGTGTCGCGCGAAGCCTGATCCGGCCCCGCATCCAGAATCACTCTCGCCACCTCGACAATGTTCTCCGGCAGCGTCCCTTTGCGTATGGGATTCTCCGCCACAAACTCCAGCAGTGTCGGATTACGAAAATAGTTCCACCCCTCAAACTCCACGCTCTGGTGCACAAGCTTCGGGTGTCTTTTCAAGTGCTCCCGCAGCCCCTCGGCATCGCCCGCGTCCAGCAGATCCACCGCCTTTCTGAACACCGCGTCCTCAATCAGCTCGTGCCGAGGCTTCTTGATCCGCTCCGCCAGCTCCGGGTTCTCCACGTACTCCTTCAGCCGCGGCCAGCTCTTGAATCCCCGCTCCCGCGCAATCGTCAACTGCGCATCAGATAAACTCACCGTGCGCTCGAAGATCGCTTCATCCGTCAGCTCTCTGCACTCCGGATGAAACTCCCTCATCCGCTGCGCCGCCCCGCGATCCCGCGCAGCATGCATCTTCTTCAGGTCCCGCGCCTGATACTTCAAATGTTCAAGATTTGGATTGGGTGGTAATGGACGAACCGGCATGACGAACTTCCTCTCCAATGCCCAGGTCCGCATATTGAGGGCAGAAAGTCAGTTCGCAAACTCAGATTGTCTTGCTCA
>DATJEO010000259.1:0-2840 GCA_035496515.1 Occallatibacter sp. | reverse complement strand
TTGACGACGTTCAGGTTGACGTCGGCCTCGAGCATGGCGACGCGGATCTCTTTGAGAGCCTCGTCCATGTTTTCTTCCGAGAGGGTTCCCTGGCCTCGAAGGGTTTTGAAGGCCCGCTGCAGCTTCTCTGTAAGGTTCTCAAACATAGTCAGCTTCAAGTGTACCGAAGTGGAGGCAAAAGCGGCGCTACGCGCCGTTAGCGGTGTCAACGGGATTAGGGACGGTAAGTGGAACTATTGAGAATGGGCTTGAAGGAGCCAATCGATGATGGGATTCCAGTATTCAGGCTTGGGATAGTAGAACGGGGAGTTGTGGGAGCGGGCAGGGAGAATTACCAGGTCAGCGCGTCCCCTAGTGCAGTCGTGGAGTTCGCGGGCCATGTGCGTCTGGAATAGACGGTCGCGGTCGCCCTGGACGATGAGGATGGGGAGAGTGCAATCGCAGAGAGATTCCTGGGCAGACCAGATCGGCGGGACTAGAGGCGTCATGAAGGGCGGGATCCAAGAGGCACGGGCGGCGTTGCGGAAGGATGTGTAGCCGGCACAGAGGATGAGGCGGTCGGGGCTGATTCGGTTGAGAATGGCGGCCGCGATTCCGGTGCCAAGCGAGAAACCGAGAAGGCTGGTGGGCGTGCCAGGTGCGACGTGCTGGAGAAGTTGAAAAGCAGAGATGGCATCCTGCTCAAACTGGAGGAAGTCGGGATGGCCGGTGCTGCGGCCGTATCCAGAGTAGTCGAAGACCAGAGTGGCGATGCCTCGTTCTGCGAAGATTCGTTGAATGGGGAACCATTGCGGAACGATCTCGCCGATGCCGTGGCAGATGAGGAGTGCAGAGCGAGGAGCTTCGGCCGCCGATTCGACGTAGACGGCATCGAGTGTGTTTTTGCCGCTGGCGATTACCTGTTGGATTGCGCGAATGCCAGGACAGTGGGGACGGGATGGGGGAACTCGGCCCAGGAGGCGGTCTCGCAGCTGTACAGCACGGCTGGCGATGGTGAGCGCGGTTGTGAAGGCGATTCGCTGAGCCAGACTCATCGAACAGTTGTCAGTTGCCACTTTGTAGGTGTCAGTTCAACCCACCCTGGCGGCGAAAGAAGCCGCAAGGATGGGGCACCCGCGTTCTTGAGAGGACTCCAGTTCATGAACTTAGTCGGCGGCACCGACGAGGTATTGCTCGAGTTTGCCGTCGGGGTAGGTGTAGGTGCTGATGCTCAGTCGACGGGTGGGGTAGACCACACGATAGCCGCAGAAGGTCATGCCGCCGCGAAGCATCTCGCCAGTCTGGCGGAAGGTGAGCGGCTCCCCGAGCGGGCCGAGGCTGTCTTTGAAATCGGCGAGGGCCTGCGCGGAGAAATAGTCGCTCAGATTTGGCGCGAGCAGGTTTCGATCGATCCGTCCATTCTGCAGTCCGCGATAGATGCTGAGGGCCTGTTCCTCTGACTGAGAGCGCGTTTCGCCGAGCGCGGTCTCGGCGGAGAGGTCGGCAATCTGGCTGGCGCCGCTTTCCATGTGATTGGTCAGAACGGCGACCGCTACTCCGTCATCAACGTAGACGATGTTGTCAGACACGAAGCCGGTGACTTCGCCGCTGTGTTCGATTTCGCGATGGCCATTGCGGTCGATGACCTCCACGCCGAGTCCGTAGTGGGTGCCCTGGCCGTTCTTAAGCTTCACTTCGGTGAACATCTGCTTGTAGCTTTCGGGCTTGAGCACGGATTGTGACATGATGCTGATGTCCCAGAGTGCGAGGTCGTGCGCGGTCATGGCAAGCTCGCCGGCGGCGAACATCCAGCCTTCGCCTTCTTTGGGCGCGAGGCGTAGGGGGCCGAGGGCGTAACGGATGTACGGAGTGGCATCGGTCTCGGTGAGTTTCTTCTCGTCGGAGTCCCATACGCTCTTCATGCCTAGCGGGTGGAAGATGTGCTCGGAGAGGAAGTCCATGACTTTCTGGCCGCTGACCTTTTCAACGATAAGTCCGGCAATGACGTAGTTGGTGTTTGAGTATTGCCATTGCGTGCCGGGCTCGAAGTCGAGTGGCTTTTTGGCCCAGGTGTCGATGATGTATTGCGGAGGGGAGGGCTTCATCATCGGCGTCATCAGGTAGTCCTCAGGCCAGTAGTCCTGATAACCGGAGGTGTGGGAGAGGATCTGGCGGATGGTGACCTCATCGCCGCGCGTCAGGCCCGAAACATATTTGCCCACTGCATCATCAAGGTTGAGCTTGCCTTGTTCTTGAAGCAGGAGGATGGCGGCCGCGGTGAATTGTTTGGAGACGGAACCGATGGAGTAACGCATATCGGGCGTGGCGGGCTTGTCGGGGTCGATGTGCGCGAGGCCGTAAGCATGCGTGTAGACGAGCTTGCCACCTTTCACGATGGCGACGGAGGCGGAGGGAACACCGCGCTGCTTCATGACGCCGGCCGCGATCTGATCGACACGGGATTTGAGGGCAGGATCGATAGTGTCGACTGTCTGAGCCTGGAAGGAGAAAGAGAAAACGAGAATAGCGACGCACAGAGCGGCTGATCTGATCACTGGCAGATGGCTCCTGTTGATCTGACAAAAAGCGTAACAGAGCGATGCGATAGGCTGATTTTGGAGCAGTAAGACATTCGTGAGAGGTCAGAATGCAGCGGTTGGTTGAGGGGCACAAGAAGTTTCTAGCGGAGGTTTTTCCGCGAAAGCGGGATCAGTATCATCTGCTGGCGGAGTCGCAGGCACCGGAGTGGCTGTTCATTACATGTTCGGATTCGAGGATTGTGCCGGATCTGATTCTGGGGACGGGGCCGGGAGATTTGTTCATCAGCCGGAGCATTGGGAACGTGGTGCCGGTGTCGATGA
>DATJEO010000258.1:0-8498 GCA_035496515.1 Occallatibacter sp. | reverse complement strand
ATACACCGGCAGCGAAGTTTTCACTTTCAAGTGACCAATCATCAGTGCAGCGCGTGCCCGCTCGCTCAGCAACTCTACGAGTTGCCGATCCAGAGCATCGATTTGTGCGCGCAATTCTTCCAGCGTCATTTCATCCTCGTTGTACGTGAGCTGTTAGTTGCTAGCTTCTAGTTGCTAGCTGGTCATTCCCTAAAATCCGAGTCGGCTGGCTTCACCGTGCACGGGCTAGGAACTAGAGCTAGTAGCTAGAGGCTGATCTCTCATCGGGTCAACGCCGCTTGGGGCTGGCGCAGACCCTTGATAAATCGGGCAACGGCTTCTGGCGCTGCTTCGGGAGTCGACCGCTCGACCAACTCCACAATCGCGCTGCCGACCACCGCCGCATCCGCAAACTCTCCAACTCCCGCCACATGCTCCGCATTGGAGATGCCAAATCCCACGGCCACCGGCAGCTTGCTCCATCGCCGGATCCGGCTCACCAGCGCCTCCGCATCGGCAGTGAGGTTCTGCTGCTTGCCCGTGATACCAGTGCGCGAGATTGCGTAGATAAATCCTTTGGCATTTTTAGCAACGGCCTCAAGCCGCTCATCAGGGCTCGTCGGCGCCGCTAAAAATATGGGCGCTAGCTCGGCGCGTTCCATCTCCACCAAGTACTCGCTGGCTTCCTCCACGATCATGTCGATCACCAGCACGCCATCCGCACCGGCTGCCTTGGCATCATCCACAAACTTCCGCAGCCCATACCGCAGAATCGGATTTAGATACGTGAAGATCACCAGCCCGGCGTCCGCGCGCGCCGCGCGAATTCCCTTCGCCACCCGCAGCACGTCAGCCATCCGCGTGTGCCGCGCAACCGCACGCTCGCTCGCTCGCTGAATCACCGGACCGTCTGCAAGAGGATCGCTGAACGGCACTCCCAGCTCGATCACATCTGCACCAGCATCAATCGCCGCAATCGCGATCTGCAGCGAAGTCTCCACATCGGGATCTCCCGTCGTGAGATAGGCCACCATGCCCGGCTTATGCCTGAATTCCAATGCCATAAGATCTAAACTCAACTCAGAACGGAACGTGGGTGCCCCAGGTCTCCCATCCTTGCACACCTGGGCTAAGACTCACTTTCCTGAGAGATTCAATTCGCGCGCAATAATCCCCATGTCTTTATCGCCGCGGCCTGAAAGGTTCACTATCAGTATGTCATGCGGATTGAACGTGCCCGCGATGCGTATGCACTCCGCCACGGCATGGGCGCTCTCCAGAGCCGGCAGAATCCCCTCCGTCCGGGCCAGCTTAACCACTGCATCCATCGTCGCTGCGTCGTCCTGAGAAACGTACTCCGCGCGCCCCGAGTCATGCAGTGCCGCGTGCTCCGGTCCGATCGAGGCATAATCCAGCCCCGCCGACACCGAATGTGTCTGGGCAATCTGCCCGTTTTCATCCTGAAGAATGTAAGACAGTGTCCCCTGCAGCACTCCCGGCACTCCGCCCTGGAAACGCGCCGCATGCTGCCCCAGTTCCGTTCCCGTTCCGCCAGCCTCGACGCCGATCAGCCGCACATCGCGATCCTGCAGAAACTCGTAAAACGCCCCAATCGCATTCGACCCGCCGCCCACGCACGCAATTACCGCGTCTGGCAGCCGTCCTTCCTTCTCGAGGATTTGCTCTTTCATCTCCCGGCTGATGCACCGGTGAAAATCCCGGACCATCGTCGGATAAGGATGCGCTCCCAGCGCGCTTCCCAGCAGATAGTGCGTGGTCCGCACATTCGTCACCCAGTCCCGCATCGCCTCGCTGATCGCATCCTTCAGCGTCTTCGATCCCGCAGAAACCCCGCGAACCTCGGCCCCCAGCAACCGCATGCGCAGCACATTCAACTCTTGTCGCTCCATGTCCACATCGCCCATGTAGACGACGCACTCGAGCCCCAGCAGCGCGCACACCGTCGCCGTCGCGACTCCGTGCTGACCTGCGCCGGTCTCTGCGATTATGCGCTTCTTGCCCATCCGCTTAGCCAGCAGTCCCTGGCCAAGCGCATTGTTGATTTTGTGCGCTCCGGTATGCAGCAGGTCCTCGCGCTTCAGATAGACCTTAGCCCCACCCAGCTCTTCCGTCAGCCGTTTTGCAAAGTACAGCGGCGTCGGTCGTCCCGCAAAGTCCCGCAGCAGGTCGTCCAGCTCTTTCTGGAACATCGCATCGGCCTTTGCCAGCTCGTACTCCCGCTCCAACTCGAGCAGAGCTGCCATCAGTGTCTCGGGAACATATCGCCCTCCATAGATTCCAAACCGCCCCGGACGCGACTCCGATGGAGCCGATGGAAGAATCACTGATGCCATGTTGCTCAACCTCCCGCAAGCGGCAAAAGCTGCCCGCCATCCCCAGTTTACAGGGCATCCGTTTTCAGATCGAAAACGGGCTCGTCTTCTTCAAGGTCGGATTACCATCCGTGGTCTAGGGAGAAACCTAGAACGGTCAGCTCTAAAATGAATGAATCAGAACCGTTTCCGCCAAAGCGCAGGCTGTCGAATCAGTCCGCGGCTTGCTCGCGTTCCGCACGCGCGTACAACTCTGCAATCGCCCGTTGCAGTGCCGCTTTAGCCGGTTCCAGAGTGGGCGGCGCGTCACCCATGCGGCGTGCGTAGTAATTCATCAGCGATAGGGTGCCCTCAAGAATCTCAGCAAGATTGCGATACGGGTCGGAGAGCATGGGAGCGATGTCATTATTGCACAGATGCAATCTCTTGAACGCAAGCATGCAAGAAACTCCTCCGTTGGTCAAGAGGGGCTGGACCTACACCCTGAGCGGCAGAGCTCAGCCGACCGCAGCAAGGAAGCTACTTGCTATCTCTCCCGCCGCCCGCAATTTGCAGGTCGTTGTCTACTGAAAACACTCCCGGAGCCGAGTTCGCCTGGATGGCCGCAATATCAGCGTCCGTCTTGCTGTCCACAACGCCGGTGAGCGTCACATTTCCGCGGTCCACGATGATGTGAATCGCGTGGTAGCCGATCGGCGGATCCTGCGTAATGCCACCCGCAGCCCTGGCCACGGAAGGACCTTCCCCAAATCCTGGAGGCGCACTCGTATATTTGCGCAGCGTGGGTTGCGAGTAGATACGTCTGTAAAGAGAAGCACGAATACGGTCATCGTTCGGAGAAGTAGGCAGCACCTGGATTTGGTTATCTACGCCCTCTACCCCTTCGATTCCCTTCACAACCTTCTCCGCTTCCGACTTCAGCACCGGCCTCGAGGCGTAGCCCTTCAGCACCACCGTTTTCCCTTTGAACGCAAACCGAAGCGAGTCGAAGATGCCGTAGTCGGTCAGTCCCGTCAGCTTATCTCTTATCTGTTTCACAATGTTCGCAGCCAATTGGGGTGACCACGTGTTGTTGTTATCTTGCTCCGCTGCACCGCCTTCCTGACCCATTGCCAGCAGCGGAACCAGCATGAGGACTGCACACAAATTCACGAAGATTGAGTGTTTCTTCACGTTGTGCTCCTGACAGAGATTCTTTCCAGCTAAATGGGATGCAACTTCTCCCCGAAGCGTACGCTCCCTGATAAACGCAAACTTTTCAACTCCGGAGGAGACGTTTGTGGGGTTATCAGAGCGAGGCCGAGGAAGAAGACCTAACGCGAAGCAGCTCGATCAGGTCGCCTGGATAAATCGGCTTCTTCAGCAGAGGAAACGCTTGTTCGCACTCAAAGTCGGCAAGCACTGTCGCGGCCGCCTCTGTGGTACCCGAGATCAGGAAAATCTGGGCTTCGGGATATATCTCGCAGAACGCCTTCGCGAGTTCAACCCCGTTCATCGGCTCCATCATCACGTCCGTGACGAGGATATCGAAGGACGACACGCGCGCCAACTCCAGCGCCTGAGGCCCGCTGAAGGCTTCCACGGCCACGAATCCTGAGCGGTTCAGAATCATGCTCAGAGTCGTTGCAATTACCTGATCGTCATCAACAATGAGCACACGGGGATTGAGAGTCATGAGCGTGCTCCGGACTGCTTTAGATCCGCCCGGGGACCGGAATTCTTAGTATCGTCCTTCCCCAACGCCAATTGTCAAGAGCGACAATCGCCTCGATTTACAAGCCCTGGATAGATAACGCTAGAGCCCGGCGCCCTCCATCGAGAGCGTCTTCAATCGGTCCAAAATCACCATGGGGTGCACCGGCTTCGCAAGAATATCGAATAAATGGCCTTGCTTTTGCGCCACGGCAAGCAGATCAGACGTTGAGTTGTTGCCCGACATCAGCAAGACCTTGGTTGCAGGCGATAACTTGCTCAGTTGGATTGCAAGATCGATGCCCGATATCTGCCCGTTGAACACTACATCTGAGATCACGATGTCGCAGGCATGCGAGCTGAGCCACTCAACCGCCTGCACGGGATCGTAAGCAGGCATGGCTTCATAGCCGTACATAGCCAGAATCTGCACCAGTGAGTCCGCCACTAGCGCCTCATCGTCTATCACCAGAACCTTCAAACGTGCAGCGTTCATGACCGCAAAGACCTTGCCCCACCCTGAAATATAGACGATGGCTAGATTTCAAAGCCACTAGGGGGAGTCCCGGGCACGAAAAAAGCCACAGGCTATAGCGCAAAGGGGGCCCACAGCCTGTGGTGCTGAATATCCCGCTGAGAGCGGGTGTTTGTCTGCCCCTGTGATGCCTCGCTCTCTGTGACGAGTTGCACGTTATGAGACACAGAACGCATGTTTCCGCACATCTATCAACAGAAACGGCGCTAGCGTTCGCTGCCGCACAGCATCGCATCTAAGTACGTCAGGTGCACGGGTTGAAGCGAGTTTTGCCGTTCTATCCGTGTCCAAAAGGGGCGCCCGCCGCAACGCGAGCGCCCTCTGATTGATCGCTTCAAGGCTTCCTATTATCCCAACCGTGGGTTCAAGCAAGATTCGTCGACGCACCGATCAGCGTTAGATGAGCTCGCTTCGTATACTCAAAACAGCCCATGCTCACACGGCTCGACAGCATCATCGCCAGCACCCGGGCCACCGTTGCCTCAGCGAAGAACCATGTTTCCATAACCGAACTGGAGCGGATGGCCGCGATTCATCAGCCCCGTGGGTGGGCAGCCGCACTCCGCATGCATTCGCAATCCGGCCCCGCCATCATCGCCGAGATTAAGAAAGCATCTCCGTCCAAAGGCCTCATCCGCGCGGACTTTGATGTCCAGTGGCTCGCGAGTCGTTACCAGCACGGCGGCGCTGCTGCGCTCTCCGTACTAACCGACGCTGCTTTTTTCCAGGGCAGCCTCCGCAATCTTGAGATCGCCTCGGCATCAGTAACGATCCCCTGCCTCCGCAAGGACTTCACTGTCGATGAGTACCAGATCCTAGAGGCCCGAGCTCACCATGCTGACGCTATTCTCCTTATCGCCGCCGCCCTCACCTCGTCCGAGCTCAAGCGCTTTTCCCAACTTGCCCACGGCCTGCAGCTCGATGTGCTCGTTGAGGTGCACACCGCAACCGAGCTCAACGAAGTTCTGCACGCCCTCGGGAACTCCGGAGCCGATGCCATCGGCGTCAACAATCGCGACCTCAAGACCTTCGAAGTCCGCATGGAAACCTCTCTCGATCTGGCGCCCCAAATCCCCGCATCGGTAGTCCGGGTTGCCGAGAGCGGCATCTCCACTTCGGAGGATATCTCACGTCTGCGAAACGCTGGTTTCGACGCGTTTCTTATCGGAGAGAGCCTTATGCGTCAGTCCGATCCTGGCGAGGCGCTCTCGAACCTGCTCGCCGGATCACGAGTCCATCAATGAGGCTTTGGGTCAAAGTCTGCGCCAACACATCGCACGCCGACACCATGCTCGCGGTTGATGCCGGCGCAGACGCGGTCGGCTTCGTATTCGCCCCGAGCCCGCGCCAGGTCACCGTCCAGCAGGTCGCAGCCATCACTCCGGCGCTATCATCTTCCGTCGAGAAGATCGGCGTCTTCGCCGACTCCAGTTTTGAAGCGATCGAGACTGCTGTTCAAACCTGCGGCCTCACCGGCGTCCAACTTCACTTTGAAGGGGGCGAAGACCTTCCGGCTCAATTGCGCAACCGCTTCGGCCCGGCGCTCCGCATTCTTCACGTCCTGCACTTCGCTCCCGGCATGACCGACAAAGCCGCAGCACTTGCCAGCCATAAGCGCGTCGACGCGATTCTCGTCGACTCGCGAACTGAAGCCGCCATCGGAGGAACCGGCATCCGCTTCGATTGGGATGAAGCGGCCTCACTGTTCCGCACCGCAGGGATAAAAATGATCGCGGCCGGCGGCCTCAACCCCGACAACGTCAAAGAAGCCGTTCAAAAGCTAAAGCCATGGGGCGTAGACGTAGCCTCCGGAGTAGAAGCCACCCCCGGCCGCAAAGACCCGGATAAGGTACGTGCCTTCGTCCTGAACGCCCGGAGATCCTAGAAACGTCCTAACCCGCATCACACTCAGCGAGCCTTGGCGGACCTTTCTAACGACGATGTATATGAGGAAAGTGGTGGGCCCGGAGGGATTCGAACCCCCAACCAAGGGATTATGAGTCCCCTGCTCTAACCGTTGAGCTACAGGCCCGCGAAGTCGGCAGGCGCTTGCCCCTGCTCGCAGACGGAGCAATCGGAGCCGCCACCTCTTTAAAGTTTGACATACGATACCGCTCAGCGTGGGTCTGGGCGGAAGTGTTGGCGGTTTTCGGGCGCGCTATCTCTGAAGGGCTGGCAAAACCCGCCCGACACATTCTCCAAACCCGATCCGCCGCAGCCCTGGTCGCTCGCAATATGCGCGCAAAACCACTTCGTCTCCATCTTCCAAAAACGTCCGCGTCTCGCCCGTCGGAAGCGTCAAAGGCTTCGCCCTATGCTTCATCTCCAGCAGGCATCCCTCCGATCCCTCCTCAGGACCAGAGATCGTGCCGGTAGCAATCAGATCGCCCGGACGGAGATTGCAGCCGTTGCTGGCGTGGTGCGTCAATAGCTGTGCCACGCTCCAGTAGAGATCCCGGAGATTGCCTCTGCTCAGGCGCACTGCTCCGATACCGCGCTCCCGCATCTGCTCTGACTGCAGCCACACCTCCACCGCGACATCCACTCCGGCCTGCGAATCACCCTGAGCAAGATACGGCAGCGGCCATGGGTCTTCCTTCGATCGTTCTGTCGCAGTCACCCGGTAAGGCTTCAGCGCATCCAGCGTCACAACCCACGGAGAGATCGTCGTCGCAAAGCTCTTCGACAGGAACGGCCCCAGTGGCTGATACTCCCACGACTGAATATCCCGCGCCGACCAGTCATTCACCAGACAGAGACCAAAGATGTGCTCCTCTGCTTCAGTGATCGGGACCGGTTCACCAAGCACGTTCCCGGGCCCAACGAAGATTCCCATCTCCAGTTCGTAGTCCAGAGACCGTGATGGACCAAAGGCCGGCTCGGTACTGGTCGCAGGCTTTGTTTGCCCGCTCGGGCGCCGCACGTCCGTCCCGCTCACGACGATCGACGAGGCCCGTCCGTGATATCCGATCGGCACGTACTTGTAGTTAGTCAGCAGCGGATTGTCCGGCCTGAACAGCTTGCCAACCCGCGTCGCGTGATGGATCGAAGCGTAGAAGTCGGTGTAGTCTCCTATCCGCGCCGGGAGCTCCATCTGAACATCGCGCATGGGAGTCAGGTGCCCTTTCACCCCCCCCTGCAACGCCGAGTCGGCCTCCAAGCTCAGAAGCTCCGTCAACGACATTCGAAGCGATGACCAGCCTTCGCGGCCAATTGCCATCAGCGCATTCAACGAGTCCTCTAGACAGGCAGTGTTCAATTCCGCCGAGAGCGCTTTTAGAACGCCCCCTTCCGCACACCCGCGCAGATCAAGAACCTGGTCTCCGATTGCCGCCCCGATTCTCTTCGAACCCGCCGCGTTGAACACGCCGTACGGCAGATTCTCAATCGGAAAATCACAACCCGGCACGTTCGCGCTCTCTACCCAGCTCCTCATAGCCACCCAAGTGCCTCAAGATCGCGCATCGGCTCCTCGAACGAGCAACTTCCAACGCTGATGAAGAAGTCACGCCGCAAGATTGCGATGTGCTCCGTCGTCCAGCGTAGGTTTCGCCACCGCAGCGACCCTTCATCAATCTGCCATGCCGCGCGATCCTCATCTTGCAGAATCTCCTCAGCGATCCCGTCTTCCCCGCCGAAGTACACCACAGCCGCAGCCCCACACAGATTCAGAAATCCATGCATTGTTGCCCGAAGGCTCTGCGGCTCATAGGTCAGCGTCTGACTCGATCGAATGGGGTGATGTAATCCAGCTGTGGCTTTGAACGGAACTCGGCGCCTTGCAAGCATGCACAATACTTCAACGACAGATGGCGCATCCGGAAATGCCTCTGGAACTACACCGCCCATCCTAATCTTGGCACGCACGCCTAGGCCGGAGATCAGATCGAGCGTGTCTCCATCGTTGCTCCCGCATTGAATTTCGAGGTAAGTCTTGAGTGATTCCGGAACTTCGATCA
>DATJEO010000257.1:0-19993 GCA_035496515.1 Occallatibacter sp. | reverse complement strand
TTGTCGAGCCGGAAATAGCCTACTTCATCTTCAGCTCAGTCTCGTAATCCTTGCTCGCATTCCACGAGCTCACAGTCTTGGTGGCACTCTTTTTGCCGTCCTTCTCTGCCCAGAGATCGTAATCATCGGTCATGTTGACCTGGGCAAAGCGGAAACGCCCGTTGCTGGCAGAGGTATAGCTGCGGATAGCCTTGGTCTTGCTGTTCTTGAGGAACACGGTCGCGCCCTGCACAGGCGCCGAATCGGCATCGACCACGAGTCCGCTCACGCTGCGCTGGCCCACATTCTGGGCGTGCGCCGTCGAGAGGTTGGCGATCGAGGGAATGGCTCCCAACGATATTGCTGCGAACAGGACCCATGCCGTCAAACGTGCGCGACTGCGTTTCACTCTTCCTCCTCGTCCTCGTCCCGATAATCCTCTTCGTCTTCGTCGATTCCCTCTTCGACCTTCGAAAGTTCCAGGGGATCCACGCCGACAACTTCATATTCGGTTCCACACTCGCCGCAGGCGACCACGTCGCCCTCGTCTACTTCTTCAACGTCGATATCGAGATCGCTTTCGCATTCCGGGCAGCTTGTCATGGCAGCCTCCTCTCTCCAGGCATTCCTTGATGTAGGATGACGGTACCTATAGGGTACGAACTTCGGGTAGTTTTAGGCAAACCCTTCGCACAGGTCAAGTAGACGAAACCCCTCTTTGCACAGAAGTACCGCATCGGAGAACAGAATGCAGATTCAGCGCGCGCTGTTGTTTTGCGGGCTCGCATTTTTCTGCGGCGTTGCTGCCTCGCAGCCCGACTATCAACGTCATGCCACCTCCCTGAAGCCAGCCCCGCCAGACCCGGCTATCGCACGTGCGCTGGCATCCATTACACCTGCCCAGATAGATCAGACGGTAAAAACCCTGGTTAGTTTCGGTACCCGCAACACATTGACCAGCATGGACCCTAACCTGCCCCCCGGTCAGGGGATCAACGCCGCCGCAGATTGGATCGCAGGGCAGTTCGAAGCCATTTCCGGCCAATGTGGTGGTTGCCTTGAGGTGAAGCGGGACACTTTTGTCGCTGATCCAGCCAGTGGCGAATCGTGGGCACGGCGCATTCCCAAGCCAACAAAAATCACCAATGTATACGCTGTTATGCGAGGCACTGAACCGGAACGGGCGAAGCGAATGGTCCTCGTTACGGGCCACTACGACTCCATCAACTCCAACGTGTTTGCCAATTGGGCCGATACATCCGGCGCAGCCCCCGGAGCCAATGACGATGCCTCAGGGGTCGCAGTTTCTCTTGCCTGTGCCCGTAGTTTGACCAAGCTCAAATTCCCATCGACCGTCGTCTTCGTTGCAGTGGCCGGAGAAGAGCAGGGACTGGTCGGCTCGGAGCACCTGGCCAAACTCGCCAAGTCGGAAGGCTGGCAGCTTGAGGCCGTGCTCAACAACGACATCGTTGGCGGCAACACCACCCCGGGCGACTCTCTGCAATTGAAAGACCGGGTCCGCGTCTTCTCTGAAGGCGTGCCGGTCACAGCAACCCCGCAGGAGCAGCAGCGGATCCGCGCACTAGGCAAAGAAAACGACTCCTCAAGCCGCGAACTTGCGCGCGCGATTGCCGACGTAGATAGAACCTACTTCAGAGGATCTGCGCCACAGATGCGGTTCAACGCATTTCTCGTCGACCGGCCTGACCGCTATTTGCGAGGCGGAGATCATAGCTCGTTCAATCGTGAGGGATTCACCTCCGTTCGGTTTACCGAGTGGCGCGAGGACTTCAATCATCAGCACAAGAATGTCGTCCGGCCACCCGCCGGCTCCAGCGAACCGGTACACGGCGATCTTCCCGAGTTCGTCGATTTCCGGTACGTCGCTCAGGTGGCACGACTGAACGCGGCGACTCTGGCGACGCTCGCATTTGCACCGGGTGTGCCGCAGAAAGTGGCCATCGAAGCCAAAGATCTCGGCAACGGCACAACTCTGACCTGGGAGCCGCCAGATGGCGGTGGCGTGTCTCACTATGAAGTGCTGTGGCGTGAAACCACCGCGCCCAACTGGCAGTACGTCAGGCAGGTGGTCCCGACTGCAGAAACTGGTCAGGTCTCTGTCAGCCTCCCAATCTCCAAGGACAACGTAATCTTCGGCATACGTGCAGTGGACGCGAGAGAACATCGCGGGCTAGTCGCCGTTCCATAGCGGGAACGGTAATCGAACGCAGCTACCCATGACATGCTGCCGCCGTTCCGGTTACCCTGTTCAAGACCATGCCACGGATCGGCGCCACCCAACTTTCGTTTCCGAGCTTCCGCGGGGCGACGCGCCTGCTGGTGCTCGTCAACTTGGTGACGTTCTTTGTCCTGATCATTCTGGAGTCGGCAAGCAGGGATCTTTACGGGTGGCTTGTATTGCATTTTGGCCTATGGCCGCAGGCGGTCCTGCATGGCTGGATATGGCAACCGCTGACGTACAGCTTTGTTCAACTCGGCGTTTCGTCAACCTTGTTTGGACTGCTTTCGATCTGGTTCCTCGCCGGATTTCTTGAGAACTTGCATCGGAGCGATTGGGTCCTCGGTCTGTACGGAACATCTGTCATCTTCACCGCGGTTGCTGCCATCCTGATTTACGCCGGCAGCCTGATCTTCGGCTACTCGCTTCCAGAGATCCCCCTTTACGGCTCGTTTGGCGGAGTTTTCGGCATGCTGGTTGTCATCGGTGTGCTGTACGGGGATACCGAGTTCATGCTCTTTCCACTGCCCATCAGCATCAAGGCCCGCTACATCGCCATCATTTACGGATTGGTCGCGGTTGCCTACTTCTTCACGAGCTCGCGTATGTACGCCTTTGCTCAGTTGGGAGGAGCGCTGGGAGGCTGGCTCTTCACGCGCATGGCTTCAAAACGCGGAGTATCGTTCGTGCTCAGTGAACGGTGGTACGGGCTGCGCAACGCCTTCTACCGCTGGAAACGGCGCCGCGCCGCAAAGAAGTTTGAAGTCTACATGAAGTCGCAGGGGCGCACCGTGCGCTTCGACGGAAGCGGCCGCCAGATCGACGAAGACCCTGAAGACAAGAAGCGCTGGAACTAACCGCGACCGCATTCAGGAATCTATGAACGCCAACGACCCCGAATCCGTTCGCCAGGAATATGACCGCCTCGCAGAGGACTACGCGAGCAACATCTACGGCGAACTCCAGCACAAGCCGCTCGATTGCGAATTGCTCACACGCTTTGCTGCCGCCGTGGAAGCTCGTGGCGAAGTCTGTGATATGGGTTGCGGTCCTGGGCATATCGCCCGCTTCCTTCACGACCAGGGCTGCAAAGTCTTCGGTCTCGACCTCTCGCCGCAGATGATCGCCAAGGCGCGCCAGCTCAATCCTGGCATTCCTTTTCGCGAAGGCAACATGCTTGCACTCGATCTGGAGGATGCATCATTGGCCGGAATCACTGCCTTCTACGCGATCGTGAACATCCCCGCCGCTTCCCTTCCTACCGTCTTCAGCGAAATCTACCGAGTGCTCCAGCCGGATGGCCTTCTGCTACTCCCCTTCCACATTGGTGATGAGGTTGTTCGGCCGCAGGAGCTATGGGGCAATCGCGTCGGCATGGAGTTCTACAGGCTTCAGCCAGAACGGATCAAGCTTCTGCTCATCGGTGCCGGATTCGTCATCGATGGAATCGTCGAGCGCGACCGTACCCTGAGATCGAGTTTCAAAGCCGCAGAGCCTACATCTTTGCACACAAGCCGTATCGCACCCTAACCTGAACGCAGGACGCGCTCCACCGCCTCACAGTTCAACCGGCCGTACCTTCATCCACTTTGCGCTCCATCACGGTCTCGTCCATGGGCTCGTCCAGATTCCCTTCGACGATCGCGTCTGATCGGACGTTGGCTGTGTTGGGATGATGTCGGCGCAGAATGCGGCTGGTGTCGTCGCGTCCCGGCTCAACGCTCACGACACCGATGTCGCCTTGCATCGGATCGGCTTCTGTAAATCGCGCCAGACGCTCTTCCGCTGTATCGTCCACGATGCGGCCAGAACTGTCTCGTGTGCTGGGCGGCTCGTCGTCCTGCAGCAGGTTGACTTTGAGCGCATCCACCTCTTCCTCGGTACTTGCCGCCAGTTCTGATAATTTCTCGCTTGCGTCGTTCTCGTCGATGTCGTCGGTCTCAGCCGCGCCGGACGCGAGAACCTCCAATCGCTCGACGTCGGCTTCGTTTTCTAGTTCGTCTGGAGTGGTAGCCGCCTGCCGTGAAAGGTTGCCGGCCTGCCCGGGTCGTGCATCGCTGGTCTGCTGCTGGTTCCGATCCGCCATCTTCTCTGCTCCTGGTCTGCTGCTTCCATCGTGCTTTCCTCTCTGATGCATGCCGCGCCACAATCGCATGTCTGGCAAATGCATACTGCGAGACCGCTGGCACAATTTGCCGAACGACGGTGGGATACAATCCTCTCTGGAATGAACAAGAAGATTGCATTTCTATTTCCGGGTCAGGGTTCGCAAACCGTAGGAATGGGCCGCGAACTTGCCGATCGGTTCCCAACTGCCAAACAGACCTTTGCCGAAGCGGACGAGGCCTGCGGGTTTGCGCTCTCGAAGCTTTGCTTTGAAGGTCCCGAAGATGAGCTGAAATTGACAGAAAACACCCAGCCCGCCATCATGACAGTCAGCGTGGCCGCTCTTCGTGTTCTAGCCGAACACGGCATCAAGCCTGCTCTCGCCGCCGGGCACTCCCTCGGCGAATGGTCCGCCCACGTGGCTGCGGGCACAATATCGTTTGCCGACGCGGCCCGATCTGTAAAGGCCCGCGGAAAGGCAATGCAGCAGGCAGTGCCTCCCGGACAAGGAGCAATGGCCGCCATCCTGCAACTCGATGCCGAGAAAGTTGCCGAAGCGTGCTCTGCAGCCGCTCAGAACACCGGGCTAATCGTCGCGGCCGCGAATCTGAATTCGCCGGGGCAGACCGTAATCTCCGGAGCTGCCGCGGCCGTTGAAAAAGCTGCAGCCCTCTGTAAAGAACGCGGAGCCCGGCGGGCTGTGATGCTTCCCGTCAGCGCTCCCTTCCATTGCGCGCTCATGCAGCCCGCACAGGAGGAAGTGGCCCGTGTGCTCTCCGGCCTGACGCTTAACGATCCCGAGATCCCCGTCGCCGCCAACGTGAGCGGCACGATCGTGACCACTGCCGATGGTGCGAAGGAAGCGCTAGTCAATCAGGTCACCGGCGCCGTGCGCTGGGTCGATTGCATGAGAGCGCTGATCGGCGCAGAAGCTAAAACCTTCGTAGAAGTCGGCCCCGGCAAGGTGCTCTGCGGCCTCCTAAAGCAGATCGACCCGGCGCAGAGATCCATGAACGTTGAAGACGTACCGAGCCTGGAGAAGACCTTGGCGGAGCTAGCATCCGCCTGAGCCGTTCCGACCTAAGACTTAGTCGTGCAGCGCCCGCTACGGTCCGAGGTACAGCTCCTCATCCGGCGGCGCGAAGTTTAGAGTGTGGTCCTTCGGAAAATAGGTCAGAAAAAGCGCCTTGCTCTTTCGCCCGTTGATGAACATCCCTACCAGCAGCACGTTCTTGAACACCCGCGCTGCAACGATATCGTGGCTCTGAATCACGCCGTATTCGTTCTGGCTGCTGTTCGGTCCCCAGTCTTGCTCAAAACGTGAGAACGGGTACATGCCGAACTTGTCAGGATGCTGCTGCCAGTTCGGATCGTGCATCCAGATGCCGTACGCTTTCTTCAAGTCGTTCTTCTCCACCGACTCCATGAAGCTGTTGATCGCGTGGCGACCGCGCAGGTGCGTATACCAGTTCCAAGGCCAGTCCGCCGGATGTCCTGACGCCAGCCAGAAGCCCACAATCAAAACCAAAAGCAGCCCGCCAGCGCTATAGACCATCAGGCGGTTGCGCCGATCACGCGCCTCATCGAACTTCGGTGCATCAAGCAGGGTCATCGCAGACGTTCCTCGCTCTCAAGGATAGTGCACCAGAGTGAGTAGGAATAGTGATCAGGGAGTAACAGACGTGAATGCCTCTGCCGAGACTCTTGGCCGACATTCTCGTTTGATCGCCCAGGCTACAAGTTCATATCTGCATTCTTAGACACCAACGAATGCTCTTCTGTTCCCTGTCCCGTCGTTCTCTGGGCCTCTGTTCTCTGCCCTATTCCCGGCTATACCTGTTGCGTTCCTTTTCCTTCTGCCGCTCCAGCGCCAACTCAATCAGCCGTGTAATCAAGTCGCTGTATTTGATACCGCTCGCCTCCCACAGCTTCGGATACATGCTGATCTGTGTGAAACCAGGCAGCGTATTCACTTCGTTGATGTAGATTCGCCGCTTGCCATCCGGCTCCCTCAGAAAGTCCACTCGCGCCAGGCCGGCCAGATCGCAGGCGCGGAACGCCGCAACGGCCATTTCGCGGATTCTCTTCGCTTCCGTGCCAGTCAACTTCGCCGGAATCACCGGCACTGACCCCTCCGAAAGATACTTCGCCTCGTAGTCATAGAACTCCTTGCCCGGAATGATCTCGCCCACCACGCTTGCCTTCGGATCGTCATTTCCGAGCACGGCCACTTCCAGTTCCCGCGCTCGCGACTTCTTTCCCCCCACCCCTTGCTCCACCACCAGTTTTCGGTCATACTTCGCTGCTTCGTCCAGGGCGGGCCCCAGTTCCTTGCGGTCATGTGCCTTGCTGATGCCCACCGACGAGCCGAGGTTTGCCGGCTTTACAAACAGCGGGTACTTCAACCCTGACTCGATTTGCGCGATCGTTTTGCGCGGCGAACCCTCCCACTGCGATCTCAGAACGGTTACGTGCTTCACAATGGGTAACCCTGCCTGCGAGAAGAGCCGCTTCATCACGTCCTTATCCATGCCGGCCGACGAGCCGAGCACGCCCGACCCCACATAGGCAATTCCCGCCAGTTCAAAGAGACCCTGGATCGTGCCGTCCTCGCCGAATGTACCGTGCAGCACCGGAAAGACGACATCGATGGCGGAAGACTTGTCGGCTACACGGCGTTTGAATTCCGCTTTAGAGGACGCGGCAGCAGACGGCTCCGGAGCCATCAGTGTGGGTATGCCTTCGTGAAGCAGTTTCGCACCCGGCGTCGCATCGGGATCCCCGGCACGCAGATCGCGAGCAGTGACGTTCTGATCGCCTTCGAGCAGTCCATGAGCGTCTGCAGCGCCGAGCCAGCGGCCCTCCTTGGTGATGCCTATCGGCACCACGTCGAACTTCTTCCGATCGATCGCCTTCAGGATCGAAGCTGCCGAGAGCAGCGAAACCTCATGCTCGCCGCTACGCCCTCCAAACAAGATGCCAACACGGACTTTTACCATGCATCCTATTCTAGATTTCAAAGGCTCAGATTTCTTAGCTCAGTCGACCGCTGCCCCGTGTATGAGCATGTACCCGCCAATCGCCTTCGCTACCGCCGCGAACGCTGCAAGGTGCATTATGCCGGCGTAAACTTCGCCAGGTCGTAAATGCCAAGGCGTTTCTCGAGCGCTGATACCTTGTCGACGTAGATGTCAAACCCCTCTCCACCGAAGGTCTGCCGCTCTATCTTCTCGAATTGCTCACCCATGGCGTCGTACTCATGGGGCGAGACGACCTTATGCAGCGCCGGGAACAAAACCGTGTCTTCGCGCGCCTCATGCGGCGAGTACATGCGATTGAACGCCTCAAGGTCTTGAGCCAGGCGATTCCGTTCATCGGCCGACTTGAGCGAACCACGTGCTGCGGCCAGAATCCGCTCGGTCACGCGGCGTCCGGCCTGATGCTGAGCATTGAGAACCGTAACCAGTTCGACAAGCTTGTTCGCCTTGCGGAAACGTGGGAACAGGTGATCTTCCTCCAGCTTTTCGTGATACTCCTCAATGAACTTGCGAATGATAGTAGCGCCATCGGTGACGGCTTCTGGTGGAAAGTCATGGCCGGCACGGATGCGGCGAATGATCTCGTCGTAAGCGATAAGAACTCGCTTCAGGATGCCGTGCTCGCGCATCAGGTCCTCATTCGTGGAGACATCTTCCTCCTTCTCTTCTTTTTCTTCGGCGAAGGCGAGGGTGGAAGGAAGAACAAGGCTGCCTGCGGCCGCGCTAAGAAATGAGCGGCGCGAAGATTTCTGAATTGTAATATCCGGCATCATCACTCCTTTGGAGATATAGACGCTCAAAAGGGCCTTCGAAGTCGCTTTAGCCCGGGCGATGGCGCTCACCTAGCGCGTCTGTCACAATATCTTCTTTCCAAACGCCGAGCACGCCAGTTCCACTGCCAGATCCGCGGTGCGATTGTGCTCGTCGATCACCGGGTTCACTTCGACAATCTCGAAGCTGAGCATCCGGCCATGGTCGGCCAGAATCTCCATCGCCAGATGCGCCTCACGGTACGTTGCTCCTCCGCGTACTGGCGTTCCCACCCCGGGGGCATCCTCGGGATCGATCCAGTCCATATCAAGCGAAACATGGTACCCCGCCGTCCCCCGCCCAGCCGCCCGCAGCGCCTCCTCCATCACCGCGCGCATGCCGCGCTCGTCGATGTCGCGCATCGTGTAGACCTCGCCGATTCCCGCCTTGCGAATGTTGGCTCGCTCCGCGGGATCAATATCCCGGACACCTACCAGCACCGTGTTTTCCGGGGAGATCTTCGGTGAGTACCCCTGCACGTTGGTTAGTTCTCCCGGACCCATTCCCAGCAGCGCTGCCAGTGGCATTCCGTGGACGTTTCCGCTAGGCGAAGTATCGGGCGTGTTGATGTCGGAGTGAGCATCGATCCAGATGACGCCGATCTTCTGGTTCTGACGCCGGTAGAACTCCGCGACTCCGGAGACAGACCCCACAGCGATGGAATGGTCGCCACCCAGCACAAAGGGTGTCATTCCCTCCTCCAGAGTCCTGGCAACAGCCTCAGCCGTCCGGGTACAAGTCTCGGCGATCTGCCTCAAGTAGCGGGCATTAGAGCTGCCGAAATTCTGCGTCTCGGCGACTTCGACAGCCACATTGCCGCCATCTTCCACGTGATGTCCAAGAGCCTCAAGCCGCGCTTCCAAGCCGGCAACCCGCATCGCCGACGGGCCCATATCCACCCCACGCCGGCTTGCGCCCATATCCAGTGGAACGCCGATGACTCTGATTTTTCGAGTGGGTAAGGACTGGGTTCCGCTGGGTGGAAAAAAAGTGAGTAAGGGATTGATTTCAGGGTTGGTCGCCATCGAGAAGCTTCTCCGGAGTTCCGGCCCCAGCCATCATACCTGCCACCCATCGTCCCTGTCCCGAAACGGGACTCAAATCCCATTGTGGACTGGCATCAGCGGTGTATGCCCGATTCCCCGAAAGGTGTACCGGAAGCACGCCGATTCAAGCGTAAGATTGATCGAAATTGCAGTCCTGAAAGCACCGTTAAGTCCCCTGATTTGAAGAACTAACACGAAAGCTGTAGATAAGGAAACCGGCAGATGGGCCTCGTGATCCGGAAGGCGCGTATTTTCCTCGGCCTGGCGCTCGCCTGGACGTCGTTGCCGCTCTTCGCGTCCGGAGAACCGCCCCTCACATCCCTGCAAAAAATCCACGCCCTCACGAACGCTCAGGCAGGTCATCAGCTCCCGGTCTCGTTCGAGGCTACCGTCATCTACTATCGCGACTACGAGAGAACTCTTTTCGTTCAAGATGGTGATACTGCCATCTACGTTCAGCCGCGCGTGCCTGCGCACCTTGTTCCAGGCGACCGGCTGCTCGTGGAAGGAACCACGCACGAGAGTTTTCGCCCGTTCGTGACCGCCACAAGCCTGCGCGTGCTTCGTCATGAGTCCCTTCCCTCGGCCGTGCCGGCAACGTACGATCGTCTGATTCGGGCCGATTTCGACTGCCGGCTGGTCACCATACGGGGCGTAGTGCGCAGCGTGGACCTCGTCCTCTCCTCTGACCTTCCAAGCATCTCCATGCAGTTGCGCACCGATGGCGGCAGCGTTGACGCGGTCGTGGATGGCGCGGATCTTGCCGCTCTCAAGAAGAGTCTGGACGCCGAAGTCGAGATTACCGGCGCTGCATCCGGGCACTTCGACGGCAAAATGCAGCTCACGGGCATCCTCCTGCACGTCAATTCTCCATCGGCAATAAAGGTGATCAGACCGGCCTCGAAAGACCCCTGGAACCTTCCGTTGACTCAGATGGACGAGGTGCTGTCTACATACCGTGTAAACAACACCACACAGCGTGTGCGCGTGCACGGGACCGTCACCTACTACCAACCCGGCTCGGCTGTCGTCCTGCAAAACGGCTCAAAGAGTATCTGGATTATGACGCGGGCGAGCGGTCCTCTTCAGATCGGCGATCAGGCTGACGCAATTGGCTTTCCGGGATTGCATGATGGCTTCCTCACGCTGGTTGGAGGCGAAATTCAGGACAAAAAAATATTCAGTCCCATCAACCCTCGCCGCGTGACCTGGAGCGAGCTGGCGACCAGTCATTATCTATTCGATCTGGTCACTACCGAAGCAAGAGTGGTGGCAGAGAACCGGAGTGCAGCGCAGGACGAATACGTCCTCGAGTCCAGCGGCAACTTGTTCTCAGCGATATACCGCCATCCAACGCCGAGGAGCACGCACCCGACTCCGCCTCCCGCCCTGAAGACGATCGCCATCGGTTCGAAGGTCCGCGTCAATGGCATTTGCCTGATGGGTGCTGCGAATCCATTTGATACCCAGGTTCCTTTCGATATCCTCATGCGCTCAACCGACGATATAATCGCGATCGCCGCGCCTTCCTGGTTCAATGTGGGCAATCTCACCCGCATCATCGGCATCTTGCTCCTCATCGTGCTGCTCGTGGCGGCATGGGGATGGACTCTGCTCGCCAAGGTCAAACGGCAGACCGCAGCTATAACAGCCAATTCCGAGACTATCGCGAAACAGGAGCGGCATAACGCGCAACTCGAAGCCAAGCGGAGCCGCATCCTGGAAGATATCAACAGCTCGCGGCCGCTGCCTGAACTCATTGAAGCGATCACCGAGATGGTGGCATTCAGTCTTAACTGCCCGTTTGCATGGTGCGAGATGTCCGATGGCGGAAGCCTCGGTAACGCCCCAACAAATCGCAAGGGCTTCCGCATTACCCATTTGGATATACCGGCGCGCGCAGGTGGATCGCTCGGTACGCTGTATGCCGCAATTGAAGCCGGCGAACCGGTACTGCCCGATGAAGCAGCAATGCTGGAAGCCGGCGTGCGCTTGGCCACCCTGGCCATCGAGACCCGCAAGCTCTACAAAGACCTCGTCTACAGATCGGAGTTCGACTTGCTAACCGACATTTACAACCGCTTCTCTCTCGATCGCTACCTCGAGGAGCAGATCGACAAGGCCCATGCGGAACAAACCGTTTTCGGATTGATCTACATTGACCTGGACGAGTTTAAGCAGGTGAATGATTTCTACGGTCACCACGTGGGGGACCTCTACCTGCACGAGGTCTCAATGCGGATGAAACGCCAGTTGCGTACTGGCGATATGCTCGCGCGTCTTGGAGGAGACGAGTTTGCAGCGCTGGTGCCGGTGGTTCGCAGCCGTGCCGCACTCGAGGAGGTCGCCCAGCGACTGGAGCGCTGCTTCGATGCCCCGTTCGCAGTTGAAGGATACGTTCTGCGTGGCGGTGCAAGCGTTGGCATTTCGTTCTATCCCGACGACGGCACCACCGCCGATGGTTTGCTCAGCGCTGCGGACGCCGCCATGTACGTAAACAAACACACCAAGCGCCACAAAACCGAAATGCCAGGCCAGTTGCAGCAAGCGCTTTTCAAACCGAGTCGCTGATCCAATCGAAAACAGAAAGCGCCGATCCGTTTGGATCGGCGCTTCGTTTTTCCCCCGTGGTAATTCCTTCCTGATCACCTGACGTGCAGTTGAGAGATCGTCACCTTGCCCTTAGCCAGGTCAGCCTTGCGCCATTGGCTCTTCTCGTTCAGAGCCACCCAGCGGCGCTCTTCGCTGCGGTAATGCCAATCTTTATCGAGCTGGTAATAGACCATCGTAGCGCTCGCTTCCATCACCTTGATAATGCTGTTGTCGTGCGAGTTCTTTTCGTCATAGTCGGTGCTGGCGCTCTGCCCCATCTCCGAGTAGATCTCGTTGAGTTCGAAGAGTAGCGCATTCACGTTATCTTCCATCGGCTCGACGTTCAGGCCAATGCGCTTCGCCTCGCGGAGAGTGATGGGATAGTTGTGAGACGGATAGCCCGAGTTCAGATTGTTGCTGATCTCCCGCGCACGCTCCTGGTCGTGCATGTGATACGACAGGATCTCCTCGCAGATACGCGTAGAGAGCGCGCTTGATCGATCCACCGCGCCAATCACAAGGGGATGCACGTACGGGAACAAAGCCTCGTAGGGGTTGGTGGTCGAGTCTTTTGCCTGCTCTGTCCAGAGCCGGATGACCCGAAGCAGTTCGTCATTGCTCACACTCACTCGATCGTTGTCGCGATCGATGGGCGATAGGTCATGCGTCAGCGAAGTATCCACTGCCGAAAGGTGCGCAAGAGGCCCCATCAGGATCTTGTCTGCACCGAGGGCCAGCATCGTCGCGGCCGACTGGCACTCCAGCGGAGCCAGCACAGTGAGGTGCTTCACATAACGCCGCAGCAGGTTCACCATGCGCAGCGAAGCCTGGCCCGAGCCGCCGTCGGACTTCACGAACAAAGAGAGCCGGTCAATGCTGCCCACGTTGCGCAACAATGCATAAAGACTGGCAACGTCGCTCTGACAGATGGAGCCTTTGCTCGAGATCCAGTAGGTGATAACAGGTTCGCCAAGCAGATTCGAGAGCTTTTCGAGAACCGGTTGAGTCCGCTCGATCAGCATGGGCGGCTTGGTCGCCGCAGGACGAATTACCGCAACTTCAGAGACAGATACAGATACAGATGGATTAGGCAATTCGGGTACCGCGCAATATTGAATTGTCGTGAATGCCTAGATATTAGCACGATGTTCATCGCGCAGAAAAAATAAGGCGTGCTGTTGAATACGAAAGCAGCCCATTCAAAAGATGTTCAGAACTTAAATCTTGTAACGCAGGCACTTGCAGCCACTTACCTTCGTCACACCAGGGTTCAGCACGAATTGCCTTCCGGGGCCCGTACCGGAGTAGGCTGTTCTGTTTTGGAAAGTAAGTCCGCGTAGCCTGCTGAAATCACAGCGCGAGAATCGTTTCTGAGGGATAGTTTGAACAATTCAAACGCTCGACGCGAGGTTTCTCTGCTTGAGAGCCGTGCGTTTTGACTTGCACGCCGCGAAATAAGATCGCGGATTCTGAGGCATTGCGGATTCGAATGAATCATGAAGAGCACTCGGTCTATAGACGATTCTCGATTTCAGCGTAGTTTGTGCGCCTTCGGCGAGCGACTAGCCCTGATCGTTCTTCTCCTGCAGATAGAAGGTGCGGTCGCTTCGGCCAAGACTCGTCCGAATGATGCTATGGGAGCGCATGTCAATTCCGGGCGCGGTTGCGTTGCCTGCCACGCCTCCCACGGAGGTCTGTCGATTGAGGCGGCCAGTTCTGCCCCGGCCATGTTGTGGGGTGATAACGTAACAGCGACGTATGCCATCTCTGGCGGTGGGCCGTTCAAGGCTCCGTCGGATGATCGCTTCGAGAGCCGTGGAGTACTCTCTTGCCTGAGCTGTCATGATGGGAACTATGCACCTCGAGCAATGATGCGCAATGTAGTGTACGAATCAACTCCGGCGAGCTACGGTGTCGGCCACGTCGTTCCCACTTTGCTCGAGAAGGATGACTTCAATGGGGGCAACAATATTGACGATCACCCGATTGGTTCTGCCGCACAGCTCAGATGTGGCGGCGCGATGGGATGGGATTGCCAGCAATCCTTCGGAGCTATCCGCATGCAGGGCACCCTCTCGTCGAAGTTCGCGGCTAACTATGGCTTCTTTGTCCAGCCCGTCCATTGCGGCAATACCTCAATCGTTTCATGCACCACCTGTCACAATCCGCATTCGATGACATGGACCGCGGTTACAGCAAGCACGGCGTCCAGTCTTTATCCGGCTGGAGAATACCCGACCAAACACTTCCTGCGCGCGCCTTCGTACGATGTGGAAGTGACATCTTCAACAAGCAACCAAGGGGCACAGTTCTGCCGCCAATGCCATGCGGACAAATCAAACGAAATGAATGGGAGCCTCGCAGGCACTCTCTAGCACCATCCCGGCCCGGAGTTCCATCCATTTCCCTGTGCACATAGAAGGCCCGGTGAACTCACCGGGCCTGTGTCCAGGGTGTGTCATTTTCGAGAACCGCCGTTGAGCTGCGCTCGTCCAAGCATGCTCACACCACGCCCCTTACTGGTCTCAGTGCCTTTGTAGCTGCGGGTCGTTAGTCTCGTCTGGTCCGTCGTACCCCGGTGGCGGTATTGTCACTCTGACCGTAATCGGAGATTGCAGCTGAAAGTTGACCAGCGACTCCGTCTGAATTACTGTCTGCTCTCCGCGCGTAGCTGCATTTACGCCGGTACCCGCCGCAGCACCGGCAAGGCCGCCAATTGCCGCACCTTTGCCACCTCCGGCCAGCGCACCGATGATCGCCCCAAATGCCGCGCCCCCTCCAGCTTTGGTAGCTGTGTTTTTGCCGCGTGCCGCACCTTGTTTGACGTACGCGTCAGTTGTGACCGGTATCTTCTGGCCGCCACGCTGAATATCGGTCAACTCAAGACTAAGCAGCGATTGCCCTTTGAAATGCGCGGCCTCCCGGGCTTCAACAATGCGCCCGACGATGGGAGCTCCGCGACGAAGCGCGATAACACCCTGGGTTCCAAGATCAGCCGCAAGCGCACCATGGAAGACATCGTTAGTTTGTGCTGTCTTGCTGTCCAGAGTCTCTGTGATTCTCACCGGAACCACCGTACCCGCCGGAATCGTCACATCCCTGACTACGGGCTGTGGTGGAGGCGATGGAGCAGCCTGGACCGGCGGAGGTGGCGGAGTGTTATCTGCCTGGGCAGGACCCGGCTGATACGCAGGTGTAACCGGCGCACTCGCGGGAGCACTATCGTAGTCGTGGCGTCTCTTGCGATCGGCGCGTGAATCTCGATCGCGTGACCGTGACGGCTCAGAAGCAGGTGCTGGTGCGGCCGCCTGGGCAGTCTGCTCGGCTCCTGGAGCCTGTACCTCTGCTGCCGATTGCACCGTGAGGTTGTTGATTACCGTTTTTACGCCGCTAATCGTTCCGCTGTCGTTGGCAGCCAGAGCGCGCGAAGCCTCATCGCTGACACTCCCATTCAGCGTCGCAACTCCATTCACCACGCTTACCTGGATGTTCTGCTGCGCCAGCGCCGACTCACCTTTGATCTTCGTCTGAATGTCGCTTGCGATCTGCTGATCCGTTGGCGCGGCCGCCTGCTTCATCTTGCATCCAGCTGCAAGCCCGACCACAACAGCCAGAAGTACTACTCCTGTTTTGGGGAGCATCACTGCTGACCACCGTGACTGCATTCTGCCGATGGTTCCTTGCTTCATATCAAACCTCTTACAAGTAAAACTTGGCGGATCCCGCCTACCTAAGATTTAGACTTTCCCGGCCCCGCTTGGATGCGTTTTTCGAAGAGATTCGGTCCTGGGAACCATTGGTATGACGGGGCCGAATCCAATCCCTTTCTGGTGATCGTCAACATATTCAAACTGTAAAAAAGAAAGGACCCCGCCGAAGCGAGGTCCTAAGTGGTTGAGAAAAATCGCTACTCCGCCGCCATTTCTTCGGCTTCGCCTTCCTGGCGCATCATCTCAAGCTCGCGCTCTTCGGCTTCCTTCTCCGCATGCACTTCCTGCTGGACGCGAGCCGCCGCTTCCTCGAGCTCCGGAGAGAGCTGAACGTTGCGGTAGTACTCGAGACCCGTGCCTGCCGGGATGAGGCGGCCTACGATCACGTTCTCCTTCAGGCCACGGAGATTATCAATGGCCCCGTTGATGCTGGCTTCCGTCAGAACGCGTGTCGTCTCCTGGAAGCTGGCTGCCGAAATAAAGCTGTCTGTCGAGAGCGAAGCCTTGGTGATACCCAGGAGGAGCGGACGGCCCAATGCCGGGCGGCCACCCTCGCGTACCACGCGCTCGTTCTCTTCGCGGAAGCGGAACCGGTCAACCTGCTGCTCGAGCAGGAAGTTCGTGTCGCCTACTTCGTCGATCCGCACCCAGCGCAGCATCTGGCGAACAATCACTTCGATGTGCTTGTCCGAGATCGCCACGCCCTGCAGACGGTAGACTTCCTGGATTTCGTTCACCAGGTAAGCCTGCAGTTCCTTCTCACCCAGCACGGCAAGAATGTCGTGCGGGTTAAGAGGACCGTCCATCAGAGGATCGCCGGCGCGCAGGCGTTCACCTTCCTGCACGTTGACGTGAGTGCCGCGAGGTACCGAGTACTCCTTCTCGTCGCCGTTGTCGGCTGTGACGTAGATCTTGCGCTGACCCTTGGTGACTTCGCCGAAGCGAACCACACCATCGATCTCGCTGATGATCGCCGTCTCACGCGGCTTGCGTGCTTCGAAGAGTTCCACCACGCGCGGCAAACCACCTGTAATATCTTTGGTCCGCGTCGATTCCTTGGGGATCTTCGCCAACACATCGCCAGGACCCACCTCGTCGCCATCCTGAATCATCAGGTGAGCACCGCGAGGCAGCAGGTACCGCTTGTGAGCCTTCGCATTCTTCACAACGAATGCCGGCTGGCGCTTCTCATCGGGAGCATCGGCAACCACCCAACGCGAGAGGCCGGTGACTTCGTCGACTTCTTCGTTGAGCGTGATACCTTCCTGCAGATCCTTGAACTGCACCGTGCCGCCGATTTCCGTCAGAATCGCGTAGGTGTACGGATCCCACTCAGCCAGCAGTTCGCCGAGCTTCACCGCAGCCCCATCCTTCACGCGGAGACGCGCACCGTACACAACCTGGTAGCGCTCCTTTTCACGGCCGCGCTCGTCGACCACGGCGATCGAGCCCGAACGATTCATCGAAACCAGCGAGCCGTCCTTGCTTTCCACCGTGTTCAGGTTGATGAAGCGAACGAAACCATTGTTCTTGGCGTCGAGTCGCGATTTGTCCTGCACACGGCTTGCCGTACCGCCGACGTGGAAGGTACGCATCGTGAGCTGAGTTCCCGGCTCGCCGATGGACTGCGCTGCAATAACGCCGCAGGTTTCGCCGAGTTCGACCATCCGGCCCGACCCGAGGTTGCGGCCGTAGCAGAGCCCGCAGACTCCGCGACGAGATTCGCAGGTAAGCACCGAGCGGATTTTCACCTTCTCGACACCCGCACCTTGAATCGCCGAAGCGATGTCCTCGTCGATCGGCTGGTTTACTTCGACAACCACGTTGCCGTCGTAATCCTTGATCCGTTCAAGCGAAACTCGCCCGATGATACGGTCACGCATCGGTTCGATAATCTCGCCGGACTCCACGATCGAACCCACATAAATTCCCTCAGAGGTCCCGCAGTCATACTCCGTGACGATGACGTCCTGCGCCACGTCGACCAGACGACGAGTGAGGTAGCCCGAGTCGGCAGTCTTGAGCGCCGTATCGGCCAGGCCCTTACGTGCGCCGTGCGTCGAAATGAAGTATTCGAGCACTGTCAGCCCTTCGCGGAAGTTTGCCGTAATCGGAGTCTCGATGACTTCACCCGAAGGCTTGGCCATCAGTCCGCGCATACCGCTGAGCTGGCGAATCTGCTGCTTCGAACCGCGGGCGCCGGAGTCAGCCATGATGTAGATCGGGTTCATGGCCCCCTCTTCGTCCGCGCGCTTCATGTTGCCGAACATCTCATCCGCGACCTGGTCCGTCACAGCCGACCACATCTGGATAACCTTGTTCGAGCGCTCGCCGTTGGTGATGGCGCCGTCCATGTACTGCTTCTGGACTTCGATCACCTTATGGTCGGCTTCTTCAACGACGGTGTACTTGCTCGCCGGAATGACCATGTCATCCAGGCCGACCGACAGACCCGAACGCGTCGCGTACTGGAACCCCAGCTGCTTGATGCGGTCGAGCATGCCCACCGTCACCTCGAGACCGAGGTTCTGGTTGCAGTAGTTCACGAGCTGCCCGATGCCCTTCTTCTTGAGCAGGCCGTTGATGTACGGCATTCCCGCCGGAAGCGCGTCGTTGAGGATCACACGGCCGACGGTCGTGTTGATGTACTCGTTATTGAAATCGACCGGCTCGGTGTGCGTCAGGTCCTGATCGTCATATGCGGTGGTCATGTCGAGCACCTTGCCCGTGTAGCGCAGGCGGATCGGCGTGAGCGTCTCCAGTTCCTTCGCTTCCAGAGCCATCAGGATCTCTTCGGTGTTCGAGAAAACGCGACCCTCGCCACGTCCACCCTTCTTGGCCTTGGTCAGGTAGTAGAGACCGAGAACCATGTCCTGTGTAGGCACGGTGATTGGCTGACCCGATGCAGGCGAGAGGATGTTGTGCGAAGCGAGCATCAGTACGCTGGCTTCAATCTGCGCTTCAGGCGACAGTGGAATGTGCACAGCCATCTGGTCGCCGTCGAAGTCTGCGTTGAACGCGGTGCAAACCAGCGGGTGGATCTTAATGGCCTTGCCTTCCACCAGCACCGGCTCGAAAGCCTGGATGCCAAGGCGGTGAAGCGTTGGGGCGCGGTTTAGCAGTACTGGGTGATCCTTGATGACTTCCTCAAGAATGTCCCAGACCACCGGTTCCTGCATCTCCACCATTTCTTTTGCCTGCTTGATGGTGGTGCAGTGGCCCGTTTGCTCAAGGCGGTGATAGATGAACGGCTTGAACAACTCGAGCGCCATCTTCTTCGGCAGACCGCACTGGTGCAGTTTCAATTCCGGCCCGACAACGATGACCGAACGCCCGGAGTAGTCGACACGCTTGCCGAGAAGGTTCTGGCGGAAACGGCCCTGCTTGCCCTTCAGCGTATCGGAGAGCGACTTCAGCGGGCGGTTGTTGGCGCCGCGCAGCACACGACCACGGCGGCCGTTGTCGAACAGAGCGTCAACAGCTTCCTGGAGCATGCGCTTTTCGTTGCGTACGATCACTTCAGGCGCGTGCAGATCCATCAGCTTCTTCAACCGGTTGTTCCGGTTGATCACGCGGCGATAGAGATCGTTCAGATCCGAAGTTGCAAAGCGGCCGCCATCCAGCGGAACCAGCGGGCGCAGCTCTGGAGGAATGACCGGCAGCACGTCGAGGATCATCCACTGAGGCTTGTTGCTTGACTTGCGGAATGCCTCGACAACCTTCAGGCGCTTGGCATACTTAATCTTCTTCTGCGCCGAGGTCTCAGTCTTCATGCGCTCGCGCAGTTCCATCGCGAGCTCTTCAATCGTGACGCGCTTCAGCAATTCCTTGATGGCTTCGGCGCCCATCATTGCCTTGAAGCCCGACGGACGGTACTGCTGATCGAGCTCCCGGTAGCGCGCTTCGTCCTTGATGATTTCGCGCTCTTTTACAGGCGCGTCGCCCACGTCGACAACAACATAGGACTCGAAATACAGAATGCTCTCAAGGTCGCGCAGAGAGATGTCAAGCAGGTGGCCGATACGCGAGGGCAGGCCCTTGAAGAACCAAACATGCGAGCACGGCGAAGCGAGCTCGATGTGGCCCATGCGTTCACGGCGCACTTTGCTCACGGTCACTTCCACACCGCACTTGTCGCAGATCACGCCGCGGTGCTTCATGCGCTTGTACTTACCGCAGAGACACTCCCAGTCCGTGACCGGTCCGAAAATGCGCGCGCAGAAGAGGCCGTCGCGCTCCGGCTTGAAAGTGCGGTAGTTGATGGTTTCCGGTTTCGTCACCTCGCCGTGCGACCACGAACGGATTTTCTCCGGCGAGGCCAGCATGATGCGGATGGCGTCAAAATCGGTTATCGGGCTGGTGAGTTCAAACGGATTTGAACGGAACAAGGCGACCCTCCGGTCCTAGCTGCTAGCCACTAGCTTCTAGCTGCTAGCTTCTTGCTTCCCAGGTTTAGGAAGCGGTTCATTTCTT